>JAIL01000242.1 GCA_000725195.1 Snodgrassella alvi SCGC AB-598-O02 | reverse complement strand
TGCAGCTGATTTAAGAAAACGAAATTGTCCGAGAATACCATTATTAGGTAAGCGTTCAATATCTGGAATATATCGCTTTAATGAAAAAATTAACACAATGGCCACTATGGATACCAGACAGAATACCAATCGCCAGCTCAAATGCAAACTCAGCCAAGTAGCAATCGGCACCCCACAAAGATTCGCCACAGTCATGCCGGCAATCATCATGGCTACTGCCTGAGCTGAGCGTCCCGGCGTAGCCAGTTTAGTGGCGACAATAGAACCAATGCCAAAGTAAGCGCCGTGTGGCAAACCAGAAATAAAACGGGCAATTAATAAAGTTGTGTAACCTGTAGAGATAGCTGCCAGCATATTGCCAAGCGCAATTATGCCTGCCAATGTCAGTAAAACGGTTTTAGGTGGTAAACGATAACTTAATACCAGCAGCCATGCCCCACAGCAAACTCCGATAGCATATGCAGCAATAAAATGACCTGCCTGTGCGATAGAAATATTCAGTGCAGTGGCCACATCCGGCAGAATACCCATCATACTGAATTCTGCCATACCCAATGCAAATGTACCTAGTGATAGGGTGATTAAACTTTTTAATATCATAATCAGTTATGATTCAACTTAGCTTGCAATAGGATTCAGTTTAGACCTGGCTTAAGCCCTTGTCACTTTCCGGTAGGTAAATTTCAGTTCTCTCTAATTTGTTTAAACTCTCAAATCCCGAATTGCGTGGTGCTATTAAAAAAAGACTGCATCCAACAGACAAATCATAGCACCCCTAGTATCCCAATTATCTAGTATCGACTTCAACCAGCCATTGCCATACTAAGGAGTAAAAATATAAATTCTGCCGTGAATAGTATAAGTTTGTCCGCCTGAGCAGGTGGATGTCGCAGTGTCCGTAACCATGCAAGTGTCAATAGCAAGAATCTGCCCGGAAGCATCCATAATATTAATTTCCCCATCTTTTGCTACAACCAGAAACAATCACATCCACTAATTTATGCTGTGACAGCTATAAAAATACCAAAAAGATTTCATAATCTTATTATTTACCACAATGAAGTCATAGGTCTTATCTAGATTAGATTAATTAAGCCTCCCTGAAAAAACATCTATGATGTCTAAAAGGAAATTTAATGTCGTATTATGTCAGTTAATTTTTATAATAATATTAATATTTTAAATATTAATTGAATTGTAGATATTCAGGTCAAATAAATTACTGACTGGATGTATGCATTGACTCTGTACAGATAGCTCTGCTGACTGAATCAATGCTGATAAAATTTCAGGATAAAATATTAATGGGAAAAATAAACTGATTCTGAGTAGTTGCAGACGCCGACAATGTCTTATCAACTATTATTACTAATGGGTTTAATTACTAAGAGTTAAGATTGGATTAATGTCCTAAGAAAGTACAGAGATATAATTAATAAAGTACCAAAATTATATTATCCAGACTGGAATATTTTACTATCAATAATGCTAATTAAAGCATTTAATTTTATTAATTACTTTTTTATCAGTAGCCTATTGATGGCATTAAAAAATAGCGTTGAGTTTATTTTTATTGGCAATTTTTAGCAGATAAAGTTATGGTTATTTCTGATTTATCTACAAAATGATAAACATAAACAAATTCTACACCTTTTTCCAAAAACAGTTTAAGAGAGGGATGTTGACAGCTAGATTTAAGTGTCTGATCAACAACTGCTTTTTTAAAAATTTCACTATTTAGTCTACTATCTTTCACAGTATATGATAAATAATATTTATTACCGCGACGTTCCGCTGATGTGAACTCTAAAGTTTCATCCATTTTAAGTGGCAGCTGTTTTTGTGTTTGTGCTAACAACTGATCGAATTGTTTAAATATTTCTGAATTATCCCCACCTTGTTTAGCATCAGAAACCCCAGAAGATGCAGCGACCTGCTCTTTTCCTTCAGCAGCACTTTCTGTAGCATTCACCTCTGAAGCTGACTTTGCAGTAGGAGCTGCATTGGCACTATAGATTTGTTTATTATAAGCAACTAATATTACTGAACATAGCAATAAATAAATAAATTTCTTCATATCTAAAACCTATAGTTGAATAAAGATTTTGTATTTAATTTTCTAAGTAAGACACAAGTAAATATTTTTTACTTTTTGAATAAAATTTCCACGCTATTTTAATTAATACTAAAAAGTAGGAAACGACAACTTAATACCAGCAACCATGTTCCACAGCAAACACCGATGGCATATATGGCAGTAAAATACTAGCTTGTGCGATAGAAATATTCAGTGTAGTGGCACAGCATTATTAGTCATGGCAGTTATTGATGACTAACCCTAACATAATAAAAATTGGCAAACTGAACTGCCTAGCGGAACCAATTAAATATTTTGATGTTTAGATTAATTAAAGTCTTTTAGATTATGGTTGTGTAACAAGAATATTTTTATATCAGAGTTTATTAACTATAGCTAAATATTCTCCGAAACTGGTTTTAAATAGCTATTAATAATAATTTAAACACTAAATGTTAGTTTTGTTTACTCTTTGCAACTAAGTGCAGCTAGACTATAGAGCTGATGATTTGATCATACTAAATTGAAATTTCATTAAGCTAATTCATTCAGCAGCTCTATAGATGGCATTAAACAAATTACCCTTGAGCTATTTTTATTGGCAATTTTTGGCAGATAAAGTCATTGTTATTTCTGATTTATCTACAAAATGATAAACATAAATAAATTCTACACCTTTATCAAATAACTGTTTAAGAGTGGGATTTTGACAGCTAGCTTTAAATGTCTGATCAGCAACTGCTTTGTTAAAACTCTTACTACTGACTTTACTATCCTTAAAAGTATATGAGTAATAAACTTTATTACCGCGACGTTCCACTGATGTGAATTCGAAAGTTTCATTCATTTTAAGTGGCAGCTGTTTTTGTATTTGTGCTAACTCCTGATCGAATTGTTTAAATACTTCTGAATTATCCCCACTTTGTTTAGCTTCCGAAACCCCAGAAGATGCAGCGACTTGTTCTTTTCCTTCAGCAGCACTTGCTGTAGCAGGAGCTTCTGAAGCTGACTTTGCTGCAGAAGCTGAATTGGAGCCATCACTTTGTTTACCACAAGCAACTAACATTCCTGAACATAGCAATAAATAAATAAATTTTTTCATATCTAAACCTATAGGTGAGTAAAAATTTTGTATTTTGTTTACTAAATAATACACAAGTAAATATTTTACACTTTTTAAATAAAATTTCTACGTTTATTTAATCAATATTAAACTAAATTGGCAAACAGCAACTTAATACCAGCAGCTATGTTTACAGATAACCCTGTTGGCATGTACAGCAATAAAATGAATAACCTGCGAGATAAAAATTCCAATGCAAGAGCCACATCATTTATAGCCATGACAGTTATTAATGATTGTCCCTAACATAATAAATATTGGTAAACTAAATAGCCTAGCGGAACCAGTTAAATATTTCCATTTTTAGATTAATTAAAGTCTTTGCGATTCTTGTCGTTTATTAATAATATTTTTACATCAGAATTTATTAACTATAGCTAAATATTCTCAGAAATTGGTTTTAAATAGCTATTGATAATAATTTAAATAATAAAAGTTATTTCCGTTTACTCTTTGCAACCAAGTGTAGTTAGAATATAGCGCTGATGATTTGATCATACTAAGTTGAAATTTCATTAGGCTGATTTATTAAGTAGCACTTGCTGTAGCAGGCACTTTTGAGGCTGACTTGGCTGCAGAAGCTGTATGGGTACTATAGATTTGTTTACTATGCGCAATTAGTATTTCTGAACATAACCGTAAATCAATTTATTCATATCTAAAACCAATCAGAATGCGGCGATTATAATTATTAATAGAAAAATTTCAGGATATTATTTATATTAATTTATTGATTTAAAGATCATTGATTATTTAATTTTTATATTAAAACCAAAGATTATAATTTCAGTATCTAGTTAAATACAGACTATAATTAAAATGTAAATAATTATGACTTTAAAGTTGGAGAAATGTGATGGCAAAAGAATTAAAACAATTTTCAACGATCAATGCTTTGATGGCAGGATTATATGATGGCGTATTTGCAGTAAATACAGCCAAAACATGTGGTAATTTTGGTTTGGGATGTTCTCATGCTTTGGCTGGGGAAGTGATTATTGATAAGGATTTTCTCGAGGCTCGTGGAGATCAGGATGTCAGAATCATGGCTAACAATGAATGTTTACCGTTTATACAGATTACCACATTTCAGCCGGATAAAATTATTAGAGCAGAAAACGTGCAAAAAAGTAATTTGTATACTTTGCTACAACAACATTTATCTTTAGATAATATATTTGTCGCGGTCAAAATTACGGGCAAATTTCATATGCTGAAAATTAGACGACCATTTGCTCAGCACAAACCTTATCCTGCAATAACTGATGTATTTGCAAATCAGGTGGTTGATAGCGTGTCTGATATTGAAGGTACGTTAATTGGTTTTTGGACACCTGATTGCTTTAAAGAATTATCTGTGGCAGGTTTTCATTTGCATTTTATTGATACAACCCGAAAAATTGGTGGACATGTAATTGATTTTAATTCTGAGCAAGTAGAACTGGCGTATGAATGCAAATACTCTTTTAGTATTGTTTTGCCTGAAATCGAGGAATATCTGCATCATGATTTACAAGTAAAAGATTTACATAAAGTTATCGGTCTGGTTGAAAATTAAAATAGCACAGATTGCCACTAAATATAATTCTGTACAGGTTAGGGATAATATTATCAGTTACAAGGGGAAAAATTTAGGATTAATGCTTTGTTGCTATATATTTAATGATTGTAATTCATAACTGGGTAATGAAAAAATTATTTCTGCTGAAAGACCAGTAGCTTTGCTAAATAAAGAAGTATCGCAAGCATAGTAAGCAGTAGTCTCTGTATATAGCGTAAATAATTATATGTAATAATTTAATAACTCTGCTTTGAGGAATATTAATTAAAAATAATGAATCATTATGTAATTTCCAGAATGGTTAAAATACAATCCTAGTAATATGGTACTGAAGAATAATTTGGGAATTTTCAAAATCAAAAGATGATTTGTAAGGAGAGAATGATGCTCTATAAAATTACACAATTATGGATATAATGCCGATACTTCGACGATGATAAAAAATGTCAAAAGCTTATTTATTTTACTGAAAATAAGCATTTGGCATAAATAGTAATGAATTTTTATAAAATAAATTGATATAACAAGAATTTTAGTAAACAAAACCGTAAAATAATCTTGAGCAAAAAATGCAGTCTGATTTAAGGCAAAATCTGTTTTCGATATAAAGCAGTTTTGATCGATATAAAAACAGGAGCGAAGTGCGCCCCTGTCTTTTGGTACTTTTGCAGTCAGTGTTTCAGCCTAGCAAAAGCTTCCGCCATAGCGTTGTTGGCTGGTTTACTGTTTGAATTTTTTTTAGCTTGTTTTTGGTTTACTTCTTTATGATTTGCCGTCAGCCGAGACTCGTCCTCTAGTCGCATTGATAGCGCAATCCGCCGCCGCGGTATATCGACTTCAATGATTTTAACTTTAACCACATCTCCGGCTTTTACTACGTCCCGCGGATCAGAGACATAACGATTAGCTAATGCCGATATATGTACTAAACCATCCTGATGCACACCTATATCCACGAACGCGCCAAAAGCAGCAACGTTACTGACAACACCCTCTAGAATCATTCCGGGTAGTAAATCTTTGATATCCTCCACACCTTCAGCAAAAGTAGCGGTATGAAATTCACCCCTTGGATCACGACCGGGTTTTTCTAACTCAGCCAGAATATCCAAAATGGTGGGTAAGCCAACATTACTCTGGATATAATCAGCTGGTTTTAATGCTTTGATTGCCTGATGATTACCAATCAATTCATCTGCGCGCAAATGGATATTGGCCAGCATGCGGCTGACAACAGGATAACTTTCGGGATGAACTGCACTGGCATCAAGCGGTTCATCGCCATCTAAAATTCGTAGAAATCCAGCAGCTTGTTCAAAGGTTTTTTCACCCAGCCGTGGTACTTTAAGCAAAGACTGCCGATTGGTAAAAGCACCGTAGGTATCACGATAACTAACAATATTGTTTGCTAATGTGCTGTTCAGACCGGAAATGCGGGTTAATAAGGGGACAGAAGCAGTATTAACATCCACACCAACCGCATTGACACAATCTTCTACAACTGCATCCAGACTTTTAGCCAGCTGGCTTTGGTTAACATCATGCTGGTATTGACCCACACCAATGGATTTAGGGTCAATTTTGACCAGTTCCGCCAGAGGGTCCTGCAAACGTCGGGCAATAGAAACTGCTCCGCGCAAACTGACGTCCAGTTCTGGAAATTCTTTAGCAGCTAAAGCCGAGGCGGAATAGACAGAGGCACCAGCTTCTGATACCACAATTTTTTGTAAGGATTGATCGGGTAATGATCGAATCAGTTCCGTCGCCAGCTTATCGGTTTCCCGGCTGGCGGTACCGTTCCCTATAGCAATCAGTCTGACTTGATGTTTTTGTACTAATTGTCTAAGCGTCGTCAGTGCTCCTTGCCAGTCATTACGTGGCTGGTGTGGATAGATAGTAGTTGTTTCCAGAAGTTTACCGGTATCATCAACGACAGCTACTTTTACACCGGTGCGAATACCGGGATCAAGTCCCAGAGTGGTTAAGCGACCTGCCGGAGCTGCCAGTAATAAATCTTTTAAATTTTGTGCAAAAACCTTAATTGCATCATGATCAGCGACTTCTTTTAATCGGTTCAGAGCTTCCAGTTCCAATGATAGAAAAATCTTGCCACGCCAGCTCAAACGAACTGTATCTCGCAACCAGCGGTCTGCAGCTCTGCCCTGATCAGCAATACCAAACTGTTGCGCAATCATTTGTTCATAAGCACTTGGTTCTGTAATTGGTGTGTCATCTGGCTGGTATTTTATATGAATTGCCAGAATTCCTTCATTACGTCCGCGCAACATGGCCAGAACTCGGTGACTGGGAATATTGGTAATCGATTCCAGATGATCAAAATAGTCTTTAAATTTTTCCCCGGCACTTTCCTGTCCGGCTAAAACCGTAGCATGTATATTGCCTTCGCGCCAAAGCTTCTCACGTAGCTGGCCAATTAATTCGGCATCCTCTGCAAATTTTTCAATTAAAATAGCTCTGGCTCCATCCAATGCGGCTTTAGTATCGCTGATTTGTTCATTCAGATAGTTTGTTGCCACTATTTCTGGATTGAGTTCAGGTTGAGTCAGTAAAATTTCCGCTAATGGCTCCAAACCATTTTCACGCGCGATCTGTGCTTTAGTGCGGCGTTTGGGTTTATAGGGTAGATATAAATCTTCCAGCAAGGTTTTATTATCAGCTGCTTCAATAGCCTGCTTTAACTCATCAGTAAGTTTGCCCTGTTCTTCAATGCTGGACAGAATTGTCTGCTTGCGTTCCTGCAATTCTCGCAGATATTGCAGCCGTTCCAGTAATGTGCGCAACTGAGTATCATCCAGACCGCCGGTGGCTTCTTTCCGATAACGGGCAATAAAGGGTACGGTAGCACCATCATCCAGTAAATCAATAGCTGCCTGAACTTTGGCAACAGCAACATTTAATTCGGTAGCAATCTTTTCAGTAATGTTCATAACAATCTAGGATGCAGCAAAAGGGCAAGCATAGCCGGCAACTGCATCTTTGTCACCTGTTAAAATCAATTATTCGTTTGTCACTTCTATTAATGACTAAATTTATTTCAATATTAAAAAATTGGAAATTTGAATAAACCAAATCTGCTTATTATATTCAATTAATGGCTGAACAACTTCTTAAACCACAAAAGAATATCGATTTACTAGAATATTGATGGAAACAGCAGATTGAATATAACTGGTTTAAAATTAAATACAGATTTTTATAACTGAAAAATTAATAATCAAATATAACGATAAAAGATATACAGTTTTAACTGATACCAGCTTAACAATTAGCTATGTGACTACTATTACTCTGTTGTAAAGGTAAACGAAGATATTGTCAGTACCAGAAGAAATGAAACTGGGCATCAGTAAATATCAATCTAAAAAGTCAGTATAAAAGATAGTGTTTTATCCAATATATAGTGTACCAATCATTATTTAACGATCTTTTTGGGGATGGTGCAGTATTATCAGGCTGCAATATCATGACTAAAAAAGCTATCTGTTAAACAGATAGCTTTTTATTAGTTTCAATTTTTATTTTTCAGCGAGCGGGTAAGTGCCTGCAATCAGAATATCTTTATTAACTGTTTTGATATCAGTTTTGCCAGTAAATGCCATCGAGATATCCATTTCATTATAGATGATTTCCAGAGCCCGGGTTACACCTTGTTCACCGTAAGCACACAAACCATACAGAAAAGCACGTCCAATCATCGTACCTTTTGCCCCTAGAGCAATGGCTTTTAAAACATCCTGTCCTGAGCGGATACCACTATCCAGCCATACCTCAATTTGACTACCTACTGCGGAAATAATCTCCGGTAAAGCATGAATGGTGGATGGGGCGCCATCCAGCTGGCGACCACCATGATTAGACACAACAATGGCATCGGCTCCTGCTTTTACTGCCATTTGTGCATCTTCTGCATCAAGGATACCCTTAATAATCAGCTTTCCACCCCATAAATTCTTGATTTCTTCAATATCTTGCCAGCTCAGGCGTGGATCAAACTGTTCGGCAGTCCATGAAGAAATAGAAGTCATATCGCTAACGCCACTAGTGTGTCCTACAATATTACGAAATGTTCGTCTTTGTGTATTCATCATAGCCAAAGACCATTCTGGTTTAGTAATCAGATTAATCCAGTTACGTAAAGTTGGTTTAGGCGGGGTGGACAAACCATTTTTAATATCTTTATGGCGTTGACCTAATACCTGTAAATCTGCTGTTACCACCAATGCAGAACATTTCGCGTCCTGAGCACGACGAATTAAGTCGCGCATAAATGCACGATCGCGCATGACATATAATTGAAACCAGAACGGAGCACTGGTATTTTCGGCTACATCCTCAATGGAACAGATGGACATAGTCGAAAGTGTATAAGGGACACCAAATTTTTCTGCTGCACGGGCAGCCAGAATCTCACCATCAGCATGTTGCATGCCAGTCAATCCAGTTGGGGCAAGTGCCACCGGCATTTTTACCTGTTGCCCAACCATAGTGGTTTCCAGTGTCCGTCCAGTCATATCGGTCAATACACGCTGGCGTAACTTAATTGCCTGAAAATCATCACTATTGGCATGATAAGTGGATTCCGTCCATGAACCTGTATCCACATAATCGTAGAACATTTTTGGAAGTTTACGCTTAGCTACTTTGCGCAGATCCTCAATACAGGTCATTTTATTTAAATTGTTTTGCATGCTGATTACCTAATTTCTTATTTATTACAGGCTACCTAAATAGATGATATACGACCTTACCATAAAGACTATTATAATGAGTAAAACAAAAAACTTTGATCATCCTTGCTAAAAAATTTATTTACAAAGCAGGAACAGCATACGAAACTTTATAATATTCGCGACAACTGATAAATCATAGTCATAATCAGAAAAAGCAGGCAGACGATGCCAACTAACATAGTCCACGGCCCCCAGCGCTGATTGCGTCCACAAAAACCAATTGTCAATATAACGCAGCATACACCAAGCAAGATCAACAGAATATTGAAATCCATTTATCTCTCCTGTAATAACTGAAGGTAGCTAAAGGTACAGTAAAATCTATTCAGAAAATCAATAAACTCAATAATCTAAGTATTAATCAAATATATAGGCAATATAACCATTTTTATTGTTCAGGGCAATAAAATTACAATATTCTCAGTGGAGTTAGATCAATGAAAATATCTTATAACCATTAAATTTTTGTGCTCCTGACTGTAACAAGGTTTACATAAAAGCTGTGTTAATTCAATAACATCTAATCGGCAATTATTCAGATTTAAAATAATTTCTACTATTTTCTAGGCTAAATTTTTTTGGAGAAATGATATATAAACTGAGTAAATGAAAAATTTCTGCTGCTTAACTATTCATGTCAACGAAATGACTAATTATTCAGCTATTTAATTAATAAACCGGCTGGCTAAGTTTATTTCTAAATAATAATTATGCTCGTTCTTTTAGATAATTAATTATATTTATTTACTTTTATTTGTTTCGTTATCCTGTTTATTATCGGCAAAAAAAGACTGGTTCTGTGTTAAACAGTAACCAGTCTTCCTGTATCGGCAGTTAAACTACTTAATCTGCTAATTTAAAACAAAAATTAGTCTTTTTTGTCTTTCACTTCTTCGAATTCAGCATCGACAACGTCGTCAGTAGCTTTATCCTGTGGCTGTTCAGCCTGAGCACCAGCATTTTGCTGACCTTCAGCCTGAGCTTGCGCGTACATCATCTCACCTAATTTCTGGCTAGCGGTACCAAGAGCTTCAGTTTTGGCATCAATAGTAGCTTTGTCTTCACCTTTAACTGCTTCTTCAGCTTCCTTGATGGCTGTTTCAATTTTTTCTTTTTCTGCAGCTTCAAGTTTGTCGCCATACTCAGTTAAAGATTTACGTACAGAGTGAATCAAGGCTTCAGCCTGATTGCGACTGGATACTAATTCAGTTAATTTACGATCTTCAGCAGCATTGGCTTCAGCATCTTTCACCATGCGCTCAATTTCTTCTTCACTTAAACCAGAAGAAGCCTGAATAGTGATATTAGCGACTTTACCAGTACCTTTGTCCTTAGCAGAAACATGTAAAATACCGTTAGCATCGATGTCAAAAGTAACTTCCACTTGTGGTACACCACGAGGAGCCGGGGGAATATCATTAAGATTGAATTGCCCCAGACTCTTATTGGCAGAAGCGCGTTCACGTTCGCCTTGTAAAACATGAATAGTCACCGCACTCTGATTGTCTTCAGCAGTAGAAAATACCTGAGTAGCTTTGGTCGGAATGGTTGTATTTTTATTGATCAGTTTGGTCATAACACCGCCCATGGTTTCAATACCCAAAGACAATGGTGTCACGTCAAGCAGTAATACGTCATTTCGATCACCAGCCAGCACAGCACCCTGAATGGCAGCACCTACAGCAACAGCTTCGTCAGGATTTACATCACGGCGTGGTTCTTTACCAAAGAAATCTTTAACCGCTTCCTGTACTTTTGGCATACGGCTCTGACCGCCAACCAAAATCACATCATTAATATCGTTAACACTTAAACCAGCATCCTTAATTGCGGTACGGCATGGTTCAATGGAGCGAGTAATCAGATCTTCTACCAGACTTTCGAATTTGGCACGGGTGATTTTCATGGCCAAATGTTTCGGACCACTGGCATCCATGGTGATATAAGGCAAATTGATTTCTGTTTGTTGTCCGCTGGACAGTTCAATTTTGGCTTTTTCCGCAGCTTCTTTCAGGCGTTGTAAGGCCATTACATCATTTTTCAGATCGATGCCCTGATCTTTTTTGAATTCATCAATAATGTAATTAATCAGGCGTTGGTCAAAGTCTTCACCGCCTAAGAAAGTATCACCATTAGTGGCCAATACTTCAAATTGTTTGTCGCCATCAACTTCAGCAATTTCAATAATAGAAATATCAAAAGTACCACCACCAAGGTCATAAACGGCGATCTTACGGTCACCTTTTTCGCCTTTGTCCATACCAAAGGCCAACGCAGCAGCAGTAGGTTCGTTAATAATACGTTTTACATCCAAACCGGCAATGCGTCCAGCATCTTTAGTGGCCTGACGCTGGCTATCATTAAAATAAGCAGGTACTGTAATCACCGCTTCAGTAACAGGTTCACCCAGATAATCTTCTGCTGCCTTTTTCATTTTGCGTAAAACTTCAGCAGAAACCTGTGGTGGTGACAGTTTTTCACCATGAGCTTCTACCCAGGCGTCGTTATTATTCGCTTTGACAATCTGAAATGGCATAGATTTGATATCACGCTGCACCTCAGCATCATCAAATTTACGACCAATCAAACGTTTTACCGCATAAATAGTATTTTTAGGATTAGTAACAGCCTGACGCTTAGCCGGTGCACCTACAAGAATTTCATTATCATCCAGATAGGCCACAATAGAGGGAGTAGTACGTGCGCCTTCTGCATTTTCAATAACTTTGGTCTGACCACCTTCAGAAATGGCAACACATGAATTTGTGGTACCCAGGTCAATACCGATTACTTTTGCCATAATTTAAATCTCCTAAATAATAAACTCGTACTTTGTGCCCCTTTGATTCAGGCTAACAAAAGGACAGAGTTAACTGTCTCTATACATTTACTAATGAAGACTAAATGGGTATGGCTAAAAGTATTTCAAGCGTAGGGGTACAAAATTTATACTACAAACTAAAATAGTGAACTTAAATCAATTTAAAATTAGCTAAGTTATTAAATTTATTTAATATTAATTATACATATGATAATAATAGTAAAATTTATGTTGGAACCGTAGTATAATTATTATTGCTGAATGATGTTTATTTATGCGAGATCAGGTTAGGTATGTAATTTTTTTTTACAATATACCAGAGTCTTGTAATTTAAATTTTTTCTGGCTGTCCTAACTATAATCTTTATGATTCGGGAGTAAAAATATGCCTCAAAAAATCGGGTTTAAACCCATTCCCTCCGCCATTGCGCTGGCATTAGGCTTAATCATCTGGTTTATTATTCCAGTACCAGAAGGTGTTTCGCCACAGGCCTGGCATTTGTTAGCAATGTTTGTCGGCGTAATTGCCGCCATTATTGGTAAAGCAATGCCTATTGGCGCAATATCCATCATTGCCATTATGCTGGTGGCTATTACCGGCGTAACCAATGATAAACCAGGCAAAGCCATGGCAGATGCTTTAAGCAGCTTTGGTAATCCGCTTATCTGGCTGATTGGTGTAGCCATCATGATTTCACGTGGTTTGCTTAAAACTGGCCTAGGTGCCCGCGTAGGCTACCTTTTCATCGGTTTATGGGGTAAACGAACAATAGGTGTTGCTTATAGCTTGGCTCTGGTGGAACTTATATTGGCCCCCATTACACCAAGTAACACAGCGCGTGGCGGTGGTATTATCCACCCGATCATGAAATCAATTGCTTCCAGCTATGACTCTGATCCAGAAAAAGGAACAGAAAAAAAGATGGGGAAATTTTTGGCTTTGGTTAACTACCATGCCAATCCGATTTCTTCTGCAATGTTCGTAACTGCAACCGCCCCTAACCCATTAGTTGTCGATCTTGTTGCCAAAGCAACTAATTCCAACATTCATATTTCTTGGGGAACTTGGGCATTAGCCATGTTATTACCTGGCTTGGTAGCCATGGCAATCATGCCATTAATCATATACTGGCTATACCCACCAGAAATTAAACAGACACCAAATGCTGTGGCTTTTGCTAAAGAACGTTTGAAAGAACAGGGGCCAATGACTGCGCATGAAAAAATCATGCTGGTAATCTTTGCAGTTTTGTTGGTTTTATGGGCAGGTATTCCAGAGATGATCTTTGGAAAATCTGCTGTTGTTAATCCAACCACGACAGCCTTTATTGGTCTGACATTACTATTGTTATCAGGTGTATTAACCTGGGATGATATTCTGAAAGAAAAAGGTGCTTGGGATACCATTACTTGGTTCTCCGCGCTGGTAATGATGGCCACATTCCTGAATAAGCTTGGTTTGATCACCTGGTTCTCTGGTGTATTAGAAAATAGTATCGGTAGCTTAGGAATGGGCTGGATGGGTTCTTGCTCATTATTGTTACTGGCTTATCTGTATGCACATTATATGTTTGCTAGTACCACTGCTCATATTACAGCAATGTTTGCCGCTTTCTATGCAGCCGGTCTTGCTCTTGGCGCACCTCCGATGTTATTTGCTCTGCTGATGGCGTCATCTTCATGCATCATGATGACCTTAACTCATTATGCTACTGGTACATCTCCGGTTATATTTGGTTCCGGTTACGTAACTCTGGGCGAATGGTGGAAAGTTGGTTTCATCATGAGTGTTGTAGAGCTGATAATCTTTGTTGTAATTGGCGCTGTATGGTGGAAAATATTAGGTTACTATTAATCTAATCTCTGATCGTTACAACGGGCTGTCGCCATTATAGACAGCCCGTTTTGTTTCTTGCTATATCATTATAATTTTGCAAAAAAATCTGTTTTCTCTTGGAAAAGTAGTTATAATAAGCACCTTAATTAAGGGAGTAGTTACATAGATTAAGTTTTAATAAATCTATGGTTGCGATCAACATATTTACAGTGTTCGCTGTATGGTCGTAACGTCTGACCGAGTGGTGGATTAACGAGACTTAAGACAGAATAAGAGTGCTTTGGTGGGCGCTTATTATGTCTTTGTCTGTAGCCCGCCATTAATGATGACTTAATAATCATGAACCCTTTTTTGTCTTCTGTTCTTCCCATTGCACTGGCTGAAATCGGCGATAAAACTCAACTACTGACCCTATTTCTGGCTACACGTTTTCCCAGAAAATATGCCATCATTGCGGGTATGCTTTGTGCAACTTTACTTAATCATATGGTGTCAGCGTGGTTTGGAATAGAAGTAGCTCGTTTTTTTACGCCGCAACTAATGGGATGGGTGGTTGGTTGTAGTTTTCTGTTTGTAGGTTTATGGTTACTCAAGCCGGATAAAGAAGAGGGACCTGATACGCGATTTATGCGTTACGGCCCTTTCATTGCTACACTGATATTATTTTTCCTGGCTGAAGTGGGGGATAAAACCCAAATTGCTACCATTTTATTAGCTGCTCAGTACCGTGATTTGACAGCTGTGGTTCTCGGCAGTACTGTCGGTTTATTATTAGCCAACGTTCCAGTTATATTTCTGGGTAATTGGTTAATGGTGCGCCTACCTTTTAAAGGAATTCGCCTTGGTGCATGTATCATGTTTTGTCTTTTGGGTATTTTTACCTTAATACAAACATGGCTTAGTTAACCTAATTGCCTATATCTATCTGTAATTTATAATTTTATAATAAAAGTGATTCGTATATGATGGAAAAACAATTAATTCGTTGTGATTGGGTTGGTAGTGATCCATTGGAACAACAATATCATGACCATGAATGGGGACGTGTCCAGAAAGACGGATATAAACTATTTGAAAAAATTTGTCTTGAAGGGCAACAGGCTGGATTATCATGGATAACTATTTTAAAAAAACGTGAAGAATATCGGCGCTGTTTTTATCATTTTGATCCGCATAAAATTATTACTATCACCTCAATTGATCCTTTATTGCAAAATCCTGGCCTCATCCGCCATCCGGCAAAACTCAATGCCATCATCAAAAATGCTCAAGCTTATGTGCGTATGGAAAAAAACGGCGAAGATTTTTCCCGATTTATCTGGTCATTTGTAGACAATAAATCCATCATTAATCACTATTCCAGTCTGACTGAAATTCCTACCCAAACCGATATAAGCCATAACATGTCTCGTGCATTAAAAAAACGAGGCTTTGTTTTTGTGGGACCGGTTACTTGCTATGCCTTTATGCAATCCATGGGATTGGTCAATGATCATATCAATAATTGCTTTTGTCGTTCACTATAAAGACAAAATCCATATTGTACAGTGAAAATACATATTCAAATATTAAGCTAAACTTACCACCATAAATAACTTACTTTAAGGATTTATCATCTACTTCATTACAAATTGATACGATACAAAAGTATTTGGCTAGTAAGTATTAGATTCGTATTAATATTTTAACAATTTAATTTTGCATAAATTATTTATAAATATTTTTTATATGAACAATAATCATAATACTGGTGTATTCTATCTAACCATATTATGATAATAATTAAATGGATACTTAAATCTATTGCACTGAAATTATAAATAATTAAGGGTAACTTATACCGAAGAAAGTAAAACAAGCAAACGATGCCATGAGAATTTTTTCTAAATACAAAATCAGTACCTTTTTTTTGCTATTGAGTTTAACTGGTTTGGTTTGGGCTGATGAAACATCAACCGAAGAAGTGCCTCAGGCTGTTTCTGCCAGTGACACTAAACCAGTCATTTGGTATGCCTGTCCGTTATCAAATAATCATGTAAGCTATACTACTTCACCTCTAGATGTCCAGTGTCAGGTAGCAAAACATCCACCCGTCGATAGCAATGATATAAAAGTGCGCTCACTGGAAAAAATGAATGTACCTCGTCTCGAGCAACTACAACGCCTTTGGTATAGTGCGGAATTTGGACAAAATAGTGATCTGATGAAAGTTCCTTCTACACCTAAACTGGGAGTTCATTTACGTCAGCAGGATGCAAATAAAATTAATGGTGGGGGAATTAGGAAAAATGTAGCAATTCCAGCAAAAATCATTATTCCGCCTAAATTGACGCCTAAACAAATGGTACAACGCGATATTAATAGTGAACAGCGTGCATTAGCTGTAGCTCTAAAACAATTATCTCAAGCTAAAAAACGGGGTTCAGCCATCCAGATTCAGCGTTGGCAGCAAAATGTTACTGATCGTCAGGCAAATATACGTGTGCTAAAACAGGAATTAAGCCGATATTAAAAGTGATTATTACACTTTTTTATAATGGAAGGTGGGCATAGACTTTCTTTATAACAGATATTAAGTTATTAGTACCAAAGTGGCCGATTTTAATGACCACAATAAAAATTATATTAGAATAATAAAATAATTAAGAAAAGATAAATAATTTAGAGACTCATTTAACAGTAAAATTTTAGGTCTGAATGATTGCAATAGTTACATGGCTGACATGGAAACCGCAATTTTAATAGTAACTATTGATAAAATAGTTTTCGCAACATGCTTAATTGTGTTGAACTAAGATTTATCATTTAGTCGACAGATTATTTGATAGAGAATACTCATCAGAGTGATCAACTATATAAATTTTTGTGTAAATAAATGGCTAAATTAAAATACTATTATTGGTAGCTTATATCTAATAAATATCAGATACATATCTATTTGTTTAGTGTATACTTGGTCGAATTACTTGAAATTCAAATGAATTGTATTAACTGTTGTTCGATATTAGACTATTAGATACAGTGATATCTTATATACAAAATCAATAGTATCTGCTTAAGTAAATCTTGCTATTCAAAAGCATATAAAATTATTAAAGTGTATGCCAAAAATTTCTGAGCTAAATCCGCAAACAATAAATATTTTTTTATCATATTAATCAGCTAGTATTTAACAAATCATTTTAAAAGTATTCAAATCAATAATGAGGAAATAAAAATTATGGTATTCCATTGAAATAAATTAATTGCTTCGTGCCATATTCTATGATAGGTTAAATCATCTTGTTGAATTCATATATTCACATCTAATGTATAAAAAAATATCTTATATAATCATCTTATGCATTTCTCTGCTCACCATTTCTGGTTGTAAAATCTGCCTGTTTGGGAAGACTGAACGCGTTCGTACAAACTATGGTAAAGCTTATTGGAAAGCTGTTGATTCGAAAAAATCAAAATATATTCAAGAATATACTCAGGCATGCAATAAAGAAGCAGAAGATGCAAAAAATCAAGTGGACGCTATTTTTGAGCAATTATGTTCTAAAGGCCATATACCGAAAGAATATTTGCCTCAGGCTCAGATGATTCAAAATGATTATCTTAAATATCATTATAATAATTATGTAAAAGATCCGAATGTAATAGATATTCTCCGAATAGGCACAATTGATGAGATTTACAAAAGATTTGTTACAGGTTCTTATGACAAAACCCCTAGCAATGAAAGAATGGTTAAAGCTTGTGCTTTGTATATTCCGAAAAATGGAATTGTATATGATTACGATCTCAACTTAGCATTCGATCGACAATTGGGCACGTACAAACCATTTTATTTTGAGCGATGTATGACTAATTTTAACTTAATAAAAATAACACCTGTGATAACCAAAAAAGAGACAATCTGTAATGGACTAATGGATGGGCTAATGTGGTAAATGAAAGTTAAAGTTTCTGGTTATAAAAAACAAATTTTGTTTTATATATTATTAAATTAATTGTCAATTTTTATTAGAAAATTAGCGATAAAGAATGTATATCATAAGAGTGGGGATAAATATTCTTAATCTTAAATAAAATATATACAAGCCATCTAAGATGAGTATTCGATGATTAATTGCATCAAACTATTTCATTTTTGATGTATAAAAAATTTAATAACACCAAAATAAAATCGTATTTGCATATGGATGAACACGCGATTCAAGGTAATATTCGCGCGCAGATAGTCCTTTTTGCTAAAAATGCTTATGATATTTTATTGATAAAAATAAAAAATAAAGAGTTATAACAATTTATTATAACTCTAATAATTCATATACATTTAAATAATAATTCGTTCATTTGAATACCAGATTAAAGATTGTGAATGATCAACAAACTGATTTTCATCATCTAATAAGAGTTGAATGATTTTTTTTGCTTCAGTTGAAGCTCTGATGTTTAGCATTTCTTCTTTACTTCGCCACCAAATTTCTGCCATTCCATCAAAATCAAAAATAGGGGCGCCTCTGCTATCACGCATTGCATCTCCAGGTTTTTGATCTTGTAATGGTACGTTTTGCACATAATGAAGAATTCCTAAAGCTTCTTTTTGTGAATTAATTAAAGCAGCATGATGCCAATTCCAATAGTTATCAAATTCTTCGTAGCTTAATGTCTTTTTGCGTTTAACCAGCATTATTAATTTAATCATTTAATATCTCCGTTAAAAACTAATGCAATCATATGGTAAAGTATGACATTGCTGTGAGAGTCAATAGGAGGTGAGATGAAAATTGGTGAATTATCAAATATTAGTCAGATTAGTATAAGAATGCTTAGATACTATGAAGAAGAAGAACTTCTTTTTCCGAAACGTTCACTTTCAGGTTATCGTCAGTTTGAAATAGAAGACATTGAACGAGTTAAACTCATTCGTGAGCTAAATAATGCAGGGTTAACATTAAAAGTGATTCGTAAAATCCTCCCTTGTTGGCAACATCAGAGAAAAAAATTTTCTCCTTGTGAAGAATTTAAAATGGGGCTGAATGAGACTCTATCAAAGCTAGATGAGCAAATTCAACTTTTACAGCAAAGCCGGAATCATTTATTAAGCTTGTTAAATGAAAATTAAGATTTATTTTTCTATTCCTGAATAGGCTTTAAATAGCCAAATGCTAAAAATAAATCGCTTATTACATACTTTTTAAACAACAAATAAGCCAATCCTCTCTTCAGAAAAGTTATCACGTATAATTTTTTAAACTTTTCCTGATCATGTCAAAACAAACATCTTTAGATATGTTAATCATATTCATCATAAAAGATGGCGAACTGGGTTGATTTCGATTAGATATTGTTAAATATCGGCATATTTTCACCAGTTACCATAAAACTTGCTAGTAAATGGTTATGATCAACAGCAAACCGTCTTGATTTGAAGATTTTTTCCGAAATTGTTAAATCATTGGATATGTGTAAGATCTAAGGATAATTTTTGTTGTAATAAGGGTTTTAAGGTACGAGAAAGATTTCTGCTTTATAACGGTACCTATATAATTACAATTACGCTTCCATTAAAACTTATTTTTATTTATAACCACTTGATAAAGATAAATGAGAGATGTAAATCCATTAAGCGTAAAATTTCAGTTTTCCAAAGATCTTTCAATCAGCAATTGGGAAAAAGCGATTACCAGCAACAACCACTTTCACCTAAAGCTATCTGTCGTCAGCTATAAATTGCACACCACATAGCTGTGAAGACAAAATCGCATTTTTAATCATTTGTAACGCTTTAGGACGGACAAAATTCCGTCTGGCTGCCAATACCACGCGTCTATTAGGGCAGGGTTGGGAAAAAGGAATAATACTGAACAGCAAATGATCATTTTCTGTTAATGCAGTAGCGGGCATGACGCTGATACCTAAACCACTGGCAACCATATGACGGATAGTATTTATTGAACTGCCTTGAATACTATTGGACAAGCCTAAAATATTCTGTCGTGACGCCAGTTCTTGACAACTGTCTAAGACATTGTTACGCATACAATTGCCTTCAGTAAGTAACAAAACCCGTTCATCACTTAATTGCTGAGTAGTAACTTCATTAAATTGTTCGAATTTGTGACCCTTAGGCACAATAACGAAGAAGGCTTCATCGTAAAGTGGAATAGTTTCCAGCCCAGTTTCGTGAAATGGTTCGGCTACTACGATTGCATCCAGATCACCACGCTTAAGGGAATCCGTTAATACCGAAGTATAACTTTCATCCAGTTGCAGGCACATTTCCGGTGCCAGATTACGCAGAGACAATATGAGTTTTGGTAACAAATAAGGGG
Source organism: Snodgrassella alvi SCGC AB-598-O02 (assembly GCA_000725195.1). Classification (GTDB taxonomy): domain Bacteria; phylum Pseudomonadota; class Gammaproteobacteria; order Burkholderiales; family Neisseriaceae; genus Snodgrassella; species Snodgrassella alvi_G. The sequence goes on along the minus strand of JAIL01000242.1, from coordinate 3,232 downwards.
CGATGGTAAAAATTAGTCCTAATTTAAAAATACCTTCTAATTCATTTTTTTCTTTGTTAGCCATCAGTTTAATTCGATCCGCTTCTTCGAGCACACGCTGTGCCTGCATGACAATTCGTTGTCCCGAATCAGTAGTGATAATTTCATTACTGCTGCGATCGAATACAGTCAGTCCCAGTTCTTCTTCTAATTTTCTGATGGCTATCGACAAAGTCGGCTGACTGACATAACAGCGCTGAGCGGCGCGCCCAAAATGCTTTTCCTGCGCTACCGCTACAATATAACGTAATTCAGTCAGTGTCATTCACTGCCCTTTATTTTTCCAGATTCTGGCAAAGTAATATTTAATGCCAGCACATCCATACCGTTTTTCTTCTCCTGCGATATCTGAATATCTTTTAACGATACATGAACATATTTAGACAGTACCTGTAACAGCTCCTTTTGCAGGGTAGGTAAATAATCTGGAGTTTGAGTAGCGCGTTCCTGTGCAATAACAATCTGTAGCCGATCACGTGCCACCTGAGCAGACTGCTGTTTCTTACCAAATAAGAAATCTATTAATGACATGGCTTAACCTCCAAACAAGCGTTTGAGAAAGCCTTTTTTCTCTGTATCCACAAAGCGAATGGGTTTATCCTCACCCAATAGTCTTGCTACTACATCTTTGTAAGCTTCAGCAGCCACTGCATTTTCTTGTAAAATTACCGGTGTACCTGAATTAGAAGCCTGCAAAACATTCTCTGACTCTGGGATAACACCAATCAAAGGAATGCGTAAAATATCCTGAATATCTTGTACCGATAACATTTCGCCTTTTTCCACGCGTTCTGGAGAATATCGAGTAATCAGTAAATGTTCTTTAACTGGAGTTTCATTGTTTTCGGCACGACGCGATTTACTGGATAAAATCCCCAGAATACGATCAGAATCACGTACACTTGAAATTTCAGGGTTAGTGGTAACAATAGCTTCATCAGCAAAATACAAGGCCATCAGGGCGCCTTGTTCGATACCGGCAGGAGAATCGCAGACTACAAATTCAAAGCCCATTTCATCAGTCAGTGAATTTAAAACCTTTTCCACCCCTTCACGAGTTAATGCATCTTTATCGCGGGTTTGCGAAGCTGGTAACACAAAAAGATTATCACAATGTTTATCTTTAATTAGAGCCTGATTTAACGAGGCTTCGTCTTGAATAACATTGATAAGATCATATACCACACGTCGTTCACAACCCATAATCAAATCCAGGTTACGTAAACCGACATCAAAATCAATTACCGCAGTTTTGTGACCAGCTAATGCCAGACCAGTTGAAATACTAGCGCTGGTCGTGGTTTTCCCCACTCCGCCTTTACCTGATGTCACCACAATAATTTTTGCCACAATTAAATTCCTTTAAGAAAAAATAAATTCTTACTAACTACAACATTGGTCAGATAACTGATGAACTAACGCGTCTGGATAGCGTTTAGAATCAATCGATCATCCTGTAAAAAAACTTGTACAGCTTGGTGATCTAAATGAGAGGGTAATTTCTGATCGAAAACGCGATAAATTCCGGCTACTGAAACCAATTCAGCTTGCATCGACTGAACAAAAATACGTGCGTCTTTATTTCCAGCAGCGCCGGCAAGCGCTCGACCGCGTAATGGTCCATATACATGGATATTTCCATCAGCAATAATTTCCGCTCCTTCACTAACTAGCCCCATGACAATCAGGTCGCCCTTTTCTGCATAAATTTGCTGACCAGTACGAATAGTACGGTTGATTAGCACAGTAGGTGCTACAACAGCGCTATCAGGAACCACATCCTGATTTATCGGAGGCTCTTCTTTCGAAACTGATAAAACTTTTTCAGCCGCTTTAACATGAGAGTTAGCTTGTGCTTCTGGTAAAACACCAAAACCGATACGAAACTCTTTAGCTAAATTTGCCCAGACTTCATCATGGTGACGAATTGCTATAATTCGCAGATTATAACGGGTAAATACAGCAATCAGCTTTGCTAGATCGATAGTCGCTGGATTGCTGAAATTGTGCAAATCCAGAGTAAAAGGCATATTACGTAAATTACCAAAACGCTCTGTTCTTTGTTGTAATTCTTTGTTAATTAGGGTTAAATTATCAGTTAGTAACTGAACTGATAAAACGTCCAAACGTCCAGATTTAACATTAAAAGCAGCTTTCATTAGCATAATAGCCTAAATATAGTTTCACTAAAAATATAAAATATAAACTTAAAAGCGGAAGTGTACCGTGTAGATTATCAGTGTTCAATTATCATATAAAGGTTTAAACCAATAATTTGCATAACCAGCAGAAACTACGAATATGACCACGATTCAAAGCTATCAAAATTTACCTAAAAAAATAAATAAATTAAATCTAAATATCATCGGTGTAGGTAAAGTGTCCTCAGCAATGGGCATCCTGTGGCAACAAAGTAACCATATAAACGTGCAGGCGGTGTTTAATCGCAGCATGTCAGCCAATATAGATCTACAACATCATCTACCGCATATCAAAATATGCACCAGTCTTCACGAAATGCCACCGGCTGATATCATTGTCATCGGAGTCAGTGATGAGATTATTCCCTACATTGCCGAAAAAATTAAACAAATTGATTGGATTAAACCAGAAACATTGCTTATCCACTTTAGTGGTGCTTTAAGCAGTAAGATACTTATTAATGATGAGCAGAAAGCCTTAACCGGATCAATCCATCCAGTATTTGCCTTTTCTCATATAGATACTGCTATCAAAACATTACCAGGTAATCTTTGTGCGTTAGAAGGAGATGAGCAAGCCATACCTTTATTACAGAAACTAGCTCAATGGGCTAGACTGCAACCTTTTCCAATCAATGCCGATCAAAAAGCACGCTACCATGCAGCGCTTTCAATCAGTGCCAATTTTCTGGTTACATTAAATGACTATGCCCGCAGAATACTAACTTCACTGGCGATGCCACTGGATTTAGCAGACAAACTGGTAAACCAGCTAATGCAACAAAATCTCAATCAACTACAACAATATGCGCCAGCCGAGGCATTAACCGGTCCGATTAAAAGAGGGGATACAAATACAATTATGCGACATTGGGAAGCACTGAGCGATGAAGAGCATTGTTTATATCGAGCCTTAGCATGGCAAACATTGTCACTAACGAGCTTAAGTGAAGAAAAGCGCGAGCAAATAACAAATATCGTCACTGCTAAAA
>JAIL01000241.1 GCA_000725195.1 Snodgrassella alvi SCGC AB-598-O02 | reverse complement strand
ACATATTTAATTTCAGTATAATCTTCTATACCGTATTTAGAACCTTCTCGACCAAGACCGGATTGCTTGACGCCACCAAAAGGTGCAGCTTCATTTGACAGCAGTCCTGTATTGATGGCTACCATGCCATAATCCAGATTTTCGCTGACGCGTACTATTCTGCCGATATCACGGCTGTAGAAATAACTGGCCAGCCCGAATTCGGTGTCATTAGCCCAGCTGACAACTTCTTCTTCGCTTTCAAAACGAAATACCGGCGCCAAAGGACCGAAAGTTTCCTCTCGGGCAACTTTCATGTCTTGAGTAACATTTTTCAGTAATGTGGGTTGGAAGAACAATTCACCGTGATTATCTGCGCTTCCTCCGGCAACGACTTCCGCTCCTTTATTAATCGCATCTGTTATATGTTCTTGAACTTTGTTAACCGCACCTGCATCAATTAATGGTCCAACAGTTACGCCCTGATCCAGTCCGTTACCGATTTTAAGTTTGGCAATGGCCTGAGCCAGTTTATTTACGAATTCATCATATACAGCACTTTGTACGTACAACCGGTTAGCACATACGCAGGTCTGGCCGGCATTACGGAATTTGGAAATCATCGCACCTTCTACGGCTGCATCGATATCAGCATCATTAAAAACGATAAATGGTGCATTACCACCCAGTTCCATCGATACTTTTTTTATTGTACCGGCGCACTGAGCAATCAGTTTACGACCTACTTCTGTAGAACCGGTAAAACTGAATTTTTTTACCCGATCGTCTTCAGTTAATACTTTACCGATTTCACTGGAGCTGCCGGTAATGACATTGACTACTCCGGGCGGGATGCCAGCACGCTGTGCCAGCTCAGCAATGGCCAGTGCAGATAATGGTGTTTGTGAGGCCGGACGAATAACAAAAGTACAGCCGGCAGCCAGAGCCGGAGCAATCTTGCGGGTAATCATTGCATTCGGAAAGTTCCACGGCGTAATGGCTGCACATACGCCGATTGGCTGCTTAAGTACCATAATCCGTTTGTCGTTTGACGGCGCGGGTATGGTGTCACCATAAATACGCTTGGCTTCTTCTGAATACCATTCCAGATAAGATGCACCATAGGCAATTTCACCTTTAGCCTCAGCCAGCGGCTTCCCCTGTTCTGAAGTCAGGATAATGCCCAGATCTTCCTGATGCTGCATCATTAGCTCAAACCAGCGGCGCAGAAGATTACTGCGTTCTTTGGCTGATTTGGCTTGCCATGGTTTCAATGCTGCATGTGCTGCTGCTACAGCACGTTCAGTTTCTGCTGTACCCATACATGGCACGTTTGCCAGATTGTTTCCGGTAGCTGGATTGATAACTGAAATAACCGCGCCATTATCGGCGTTTAACCATTGACCATCTATATAACACTGAGTTTTTAATAATGCAGAATCACGTAATTGCATAGGTTTCTTCCTAATAAACTGAAACAGACATGCCAGGCTACCAGTAAATCAATTTACTGGATCAGCCTGCTGACAATGAATATTATTAAGCCTGACGCAAAGCTGTTTCAAGTATATTCAATGCTTCATCAAATACATGATCTTCAATAGTAAGCGGATACAGACAACGAATTACATTGTAATACTGTCCGCAGGTCAGGATCATCAGACCGTTTTCCAATGCCAATTGCTGTACTTTTTTGGTTCGTTCAGCATCTGGTTCTGAGGTGCCGGGTTTAACTAATTCAATGGCAACCATAGAACCCGGTCCGCGTACTTCTGCAATAGACGGAATAACTTCTTTTAAATTGTTAAAGCGTTCTTTTAATCTGTTACCCAAAATATTGGCACGCTCACACAGTTTTTCTTCTTCAATAACATCCATAACTGCATCTGCAGCAGCCAGTCCTAATGGACTACCAGCGTACGTACCGCCCAAGCCACCTACCACAGGAGCATTCATGATGGCTTCTTTGCCTACTACACCGGAAAGCGGAAAACCGCCAGCCAGAGATTTAGCAATGGCCATTAAATCTGGCTGTACATCGGTTAATTCAGTAGCAAACATTTTTCCGGTACGAGCAAAGCCGGACTGAATTTCATCAAAAATCAAAACAATGCCATGTTCATCTGCCAGCTGACGTAAACCACGCAAAAATTCATTTGGAGTAACATTAAAACCACCTTCACCCTGAACTACTTCGATGATAATAGCTGCTATATCGCTGGGTGCTAGATGACATTTAAAAATATTTTGAAGACCATTTAATGCATCTTCAATGCTCACGCCTCGCATGGCATTCGGATAAGGGGCATGTACAATATCAGCCGGAAATGGCCCGAAATCTACTTTATAGGGGGCAATTTTACCGGTTAGAGCCATAGTCAGATTGGTACGACCATGAAAGGCACCGTTAAATGCAATTACACCACGTCTTTTGGTATAGGCACGGGCAATTTTAATGGCATTTTCAACAGCTTCAGCACCAGAGGTAACAAACATTGTGCGCTTGTCGCCGGCAATAGGTGCTCTGGCATTAATTTTTTCGGCAACCTTAGCATACAGCTCATATGGAACAGTATTAAAACAAGTATGCGAAAATTTCTGCAGCTGATCAGCTACTGCTTTTTGTACTTTGGGATGTAGATGACCGGTATTCAGGACACCGATTCCTCCGGCAAAATCAATATAGCGTTTACCTTCAGGAGTCCAGAACTCAGCATTTTGGGCATGATCAATATAGAAATCGCACATGAAGCCGACGCCACGAGGGGCTGCGGCTAGTTGACGCTGACGAACATTGCTTATTTGACTCATAAATTTTCTCCATAAAAGTGCAGACCAGCCTAAGCAGGTTATTTCAATATCAACGGGAAGATATGTGTTTTAAAATATAACTAACTGACTGAATTCATCAGTTTTATAATTGATTGGTTTATGCAATTAAATTACGGGATTAAATTTACATTGTCAATCTAGATAAATATTCTGCTAACGTAGAATATTAAAAAAAATTCAATAAAAATAAAATTTAATGTTTTTATATTTGGTATTATTGGCAATTAATATTAATTATAAATATTATTTTAAGAATTAATTGTTTAATTTATGCGTATATTCTTAATGGCTGAGCGTCTGCAGGCATGCAAATAAAGTGCTGCTTTATTTGATTATTGATTTCAATGATGTATAAAGGTATGTGTTAATTAAAAAGGCTAAATCAGTTGGATTTGGCCTGATAGAAATTGGTGTCGTGTAGTGTTATTCAGTTAAAACTAATCAATACTGCTGTTATGAAACTATTTTGGTATGGACTGGTTTAGCAATAATCAGACAGAAAATAAATGAAACAGACACCATTGCAAGTGCCATCACATAAATAATGTGATGGCCGAAGTTGGCAGAAATTACGTCCTGTAACAAACCAGGCAGAATAGTACTGTATAAAGGCAATTATTAAATAAATTAGAAATTAAACAGTTCACTAGGAAGCTGATCCTGAAAATACAAGATGCAGACACTGGCACACTTGATTAATTTTAATTTTTATTGATGTCGAAGTAGGTTTGGTTAACGAAACAACTATTGTAACTCCCACTCTTTTTTGATGTCTTCAAGTGATGGATTAGACTTTATTTTACCATTTACAAATACCTGCGGTGGAGCCATTGTTCTGACATAGTCAACTCTTTTAATCATCTGATTTATTTCTCTTTCTGACATATTGTTTAAATTCTGACTGAAATTGTAACCATTAGTTCGGGTAGCAGGAATATTCTGTTTATTTAGTTCTGTGACCAGATAATCAGCAATCTTTGCCTGCTGTGACGGACAATTGACTGGAGCCACAATGACAATTCCCTTACTTCCGGTAAGGTTAACCGATATATCCAGAAAGCCATATTGATCAGTTCTGGATTTGATATCCTGAACAAATAATTTTTTTTCTTGTTTGCTTTTATGCCATTGATAACCCGCAAAACATAGAGCAAAGGATGCTATTACTGTTAAGATGATTCTGTACATTAATCTTCCGCTTTTGAGATTATCCAGTTATTTGTAAATTTATATGCTTAATATCAAATTAAAACTTAACAAAAATAAAATATAGCTTTATCAATAGATTTTGTATCATACAGATTGTAAACTCCCACTATTTTATTTGCAATATTTTGTAAATTAATATTAATAAAACAATATATTAAATTTGAATAGTCTTTTTATCACTGAATGACGGAGAATTTATTTTTTTAAATTGTCCGTGTAATTCTGAAGATAGTTACCATTATTTTTTTATGATAAATTTTTTAATATATATATGATTTTTTCCAGTACTTCCACTAACAAAGAAATATAGCCAATAACAAATTATTATTTTAAATAAATCATTGCTTTATTTTATTGATTGAAAGGTTTATTTATTCTTTATCTATATCGGGTAAATTTTAAATTTTTGTTTAATTACCGTCTCATTAATATTTTCTAAACACATTCAGTAATGTTATATAAAAGCTATTTTTTGATTTAAGTTTGCGTTACAAGCGGTTATCAGACAACTGCTAATCCCTGAATAATATTCGTCAATTATATTAATCATCAATATCGGCTAACAATAATTATTTAATCTCTAAATAATTTCCAATGACGTATTTTGGGCTTTTACGTCCCAATCTGGCTTGTTTAATACCGCTTCATGGAGTTGAATTATTGGAGAGTAGGGCAATGTTGATAACTAACATAACATAGTCAAGTTTTTCACCAACACGCATAATGCGACCAAACCTGTAATCATTCTACAGTGCTTTATCAGTATTGATAAAAGTTGTTTTACGATAAGCCGATAGCCGGTTTAGAACCTTGTCAGAATAGTAATTATAACGCCGATCAGTGATGAACCTGCGAGGGCGATTTAATTGTTGAAGGCGGTGGCTGAATAATCAGGCACAAGATAAAAGATAAAGATACCATGGCTAAAGAAATGGTATAAATACTCTGATGGCCAAATCTGGCTGAAACCACACCCTGTAATATACCGGCCAGAATAATACTGCATGAAATGCAATTATTAAACAAAGTAGAAGCTATACCAGTACGGCCGGGGAGCAGATCCTGAAAATACAACATGCCTATGCTGGCAACGATACCAATAAATAATCCGTTAAGCAGCTGTAAGGCAAAAAGTAGTTTTGTGTTTTGAATAAAGACCATACCGATAAAGAATAAAATACCACATATAACGGCAAAACAGATCAGATTTTTATTACCAAAACGGGGAACGAGCATACTGGCAATGAGCATGGCCGGGATTTCTATCGCGGCGGCCAAACCCATAAGTTGTCCGGCCAGAGAGGGTGAAGCGGGAAGTATTTGTTTTACATATAATGGCATGTCTATCAGATACATCATATTGGCTGTGCCCATAAAAATTGAGGCCAGAAACAACATAATGACATTTTTATTAGTAAATATCGGTTCGGACTGGATTTTTTGAACTGCTGTCAGTGTTTTATGACGTGTTAAAGGGAAAAAACAGAAAACGATCAGTAAGGCAATAGAGTACATGGCTGCGGCAATAATATACATGGGGGTAAAGCCATATTTAACGGCCAGCGCAAAGGAAAGTGGGGGGCCAATCACCCAAGCCAGTGATAACTGTGCGCGAAGAATACCGTTGAATACAACCACATTGCCACCGGTGTGATCTGTATACTCGCGTGATGCAGCAAAAATCTGAGGCATTGCTGCTGAGCTTAATGCGGAAAAGAATATTCCCACACTAAAGAGCACCCAATACTGACGCGAAAAAGCAAAGGTAATGCAATTGCCGATGCCCATCAGGCAACAAAACAAAATAATATTACGTCTAATTCCTTTTCTGTCGGAATATTGTGCCAAGAGAAAACTAACTGCTATGCCGGCAATAGCATTAACGGAATAAAATAGTCCAATCAAATATTCATTAACTTTTACTTCTTCGGCTAAATAACGACTTAAAGTTGGCGACTGTAAAGCTCCGGCAATACCAATGATAAATGCGCCTACTAAAAAAGAGCCGAGAATGATAAGTGGCTGATGATGTTTTGCTTTATTGGCTTTCACGCTACTATTTCTAATTTACAAAAATACTTTATAGCATAAACTTGTTATATTGATTAGTTCAAAGTAGGTGAAATTAAACGTTTTTTTATCAAAAATTTTTCATAACTGTTGATTTTATTAATTAAAATTTAAAGTTAATTTAGCTAATAAATTTATTTTTTTATTTTAATTTAATGCCTATATTATTTATTTTTACTTGGTATCGCTACCTGTTACGGTGTACTTTTCAAACTATAAATACCATTTTTTATCGGCGTATTCTTAAAACTGCTTTATCCCAATGTAACGGGATAATTTGCCTAAAAAAGTTTTATAACTCTTAGCTTGTGATCGCTTGGTGACGCCGGGTTAATATTTAAATCAAAGCATATTGCCGTAACACATTGATAATCTGCTCTTTGTTCCAATGATTGCTGACAGCCAATGTCAGTAAGGCCAGAGCAGTTTCAAGATTGCATTTACCGGCATTAATTACGCCTGCTTGTCTTAAGGCATGTCCCTGAGCGTAAATTGAGGAGCTATTGCCCTGTATTACCTGACTAATGTTCAGAACAGGAATTCTATTTTGTCCGATTTGTTTAATAGCATGCATTAATTGCGGATTATCTGGAGTATTACCATTACCATAACTTTGCAGAATAATGCCATCGGGCGGGTTGTGGGTTAGGCTATAAGCAATCATGTCGGCATTAGCACCGGGGGCTAAGGTAAAACAATGAATGCGAACGGCCGGATCTATTTGATAAGGTATTGAACCAATCATCTGTAGAGAGTTGTCACTAAATTGGGTATCAGTCCAGCCATTTATTGCTGACCAATAAGCCAGTGAACCAAAATGTGGATTGGCGAAGCCAGCAGTTTTTTCTGTACTGATTTTGCTGCAACCGATTGCTGGCCATAAATGTCCGTCAAACGCTATTACTGTTTGTTGCAGTGCTGGTAAAGTGAATGCTGCCAGAGCAGTGCGCAGATTAAGACCGGCATCGCTGTTTTCTGCTGAAAAGGGATGTTGTGCGCCAGTTAAGATAATGGGTTTATGCAGTTGAGGGCGTGCCATTGCCAATATATTGGCGGTATAAGCCATGGTATCGGTACCATGCAAAATTAATATACCATCATGGTTATGAATCTGCTTATCCAGCCATTGAAGCCATTTTATCCAGTCTGACAGGGTGACAGCAGAAGAGTCAATTAATGGTTCAGCTACAAACCATTCATAACTAAGCTGGTCGGAAAATTCCTGTAACACGGGGGCTGCCAATGTCGCCAGATCTGTGGCCGGTGCCAGTCCGGTTGCAGTGGGCTTCATCCCAATGGTGCCACCAGTATAATAAATTGCCAGACGTTTGTTGCTGCTCATAACTTTTCTAGTATCGGTTTGATTTTTGTAGGGGTAAGCATAGCATAAATGGGTTTTGTTTAAAGCCACTTGCGCGTACAATGATAATTTTTGTTTATGTCTGAAATATAATCATGATTCGTACTCGTTTTGCTCCCAGCCCAACCGGCTTTCTTCATATAGGTGGTGTGCGCACGGCATTGTTTTCGTGGGCATTTGCGCGCAAACATCAGGGTAAATTTGTGCTGCGTATTGAGGATACTGATCTGGAACGTTCCACTGCAGAATCGCTAAAAGCTATTTTAGATGGTATGCATTGGGTGGGGCTGGATTATGATGAGGGTCCGTTTTATCAGACAAAACGTTTTGACCGGTATGCTGAAGTTTTACAGCAATTGATTACTGCCGGGCATGCTTATTATGACTTTACCAGTAAAGAAGAGCTGGAAGCGATGCGACAGGAAGCTGAAGCTAAAGGTGAGCATTTCTGGTATGACCGTCGCTGGCGTCCAGATCTAGGTAAATCTTTACCCTCAGTACCAGATGGTATCCAGCCTGTAGTACGCTTTAAAATGCCTCTGCAAGGTGAAACCACATGGAATGATCTGGTCAAGGGAAAAATATCAATTGCTAATCAGGATCTGGATGATTTAATTATTGCCCGTGCGGATGGTACCCCTACTTATAATTTTTGTGTTGTTGTGGATGATTACGATATGGGTATAACTCATGTTATCCGTGGAGATGATCATGTTAACAATACACCTAAACAAATCAATATTTTGCTGGCGATGGGGGCTGTTGTACCAGAATATGCTCATTTGCCCATGATTCTAAATGAAAAAGGCGCTAAGATGAGTAAGCGCCGTGATGCTGTGAGCGTGGTGGAATATGATCAGCAAGGCATTTTGCCGGAAGCATTGTTAAATTATCTAGCCCGTTTAGGTTGGGGGCATGGCGATGATGAATTTTTCACTATGACACAATTTATCGAATGGTTCGATCTGAAAGATGTTAGTCCGTCTGCCAGTCGATTCGATCATGAAAAATTATTGTGGTTGAATGCGCAACACATCAAAGCCAGTGACAACAATCGTCTGGCAACACTAATCTTGCCACGGCTACAGCAGTACGGTGTCAGTAAGGTAGAACAACCAGCACTGAATGAGGTTATAGCACTGGTTAAAGACCGTGCTCAGGATTTAAATCAGTTGGCGGATGAATGTTTGTACTTTTATAAGAAACTTACGCCTACTGAACAGGAACTGGCTAAACATTGGGATGCTGATACTGCAGCGCGTATGCAACGTTTTGCTGCTTTATTGCAACAATTGTCACAATGGGATGCAGAAAGTATCCATGCATTGTTTGCCCCTTTTTGTGAGGCGGAAAAAATTAAGATGGGAAAATTGGGAATGCCTTTGCGTCTGGCTGTTTGTGGAACCGGTAAAACCCCTTCAATTGATCAGGTACTGGCATTGATGGGCAAAGAGGAAGTTTTACAGCGATTGCAACATAGCTAAATTGTTTACTCGATATTGTTTTTAAAGCCATGATTAATAATACATAATCATGGTTTTAGTTTTTGTGATCTGCTTTGCCTAATTTGACTGCATAGAAAAGTATCTAGTATGAATTTTGTAATTTATTTTCGATATAAACTATCCGAGCTACTCCCGTTGAGTACTAAGTGAATTATTCCCTTTTCTTACTGCTTTTCTGTATGGTGGTTTCACGCTCATGTCTTCAATAAACTATTGACTTAATCATATTGTTTATCAATAAGATATATTTTTATAAATTTTTAAAACGGTAAATAGCAGATTGAATGGTGATGCAGACATTAAATAGTGGGAAGCTCGAAAGGTCGGGATGAATAAATTAAAAGTCTAGTTATTTAAATGATAATAATCATTAATATAATGATAAATTCCGATGATAAGCCATCAGGCAAGAATTACCATTAGTCGAAATTTTTGTAGCGATAAAAATGTGATTTCTGTGATAAATCAGACAATGTTTGATTTTTGTTATCAAATTAATTATATTATTAATGACTATGGCTGAACTTGAAATTTTGATTTGTTGAATGCAAATAAAAGTAAGTAATCGGCCTTTTTATTTTGCTATAATTAGAGTAAATATTCGATTTTAAGCTGAATTGTAATGGGTTTAATCAAGACTGATATCTCTTTACTTTTGCTAACGGAATATTTGCTGCTTGATAATACTGCTAGGTATTATTGTCGTTACTGATCGGGTGTGGCAAAATTTGCACCGATTTGGATGGATGCAAATGAATATAAAAGCTAATTTATCACAACGAATTGTTGTTGGAATGTCAGGTGGTGTGGATTCCTCCGTCACAGCATGGCTGCTCAAACAGGGTGGAAATGATGTACGTGGGATATTCATGCAAAACTGGGAAGATGACAATGACGATGATTACTGCTCGATAAAGCAGGATTCACTGGATGCAGTGGCTGTAGCTGATCTGATTGATATGGATATTGATATAGTCAATTTTGCTAGTGAATATAAGGAAAATGTTTTTGCCTATTTCCTGCAGGAATATCAGGCAGGACGCACTCCTAATCCGGATGTGCTATGCAATGCCGAAATTAAATTTAAATGTTTTCTGGAGCATGCCTTGGCTGGAGGTGCTGATTTGATTGCAACCGGCCATTACGCACGCAAGGAAGTACGTGATGATGTCCATTATCTGCTTAAAGGCAAAGATAATAATAAAGACCAAAGCTATTTTCTCTATCGCCTACAACCTTATCAACTGGAACGGGCTCTTTTTCCCTTGGGTGATCTGGAGAAATCTGCAGTGCGGGTGTTAGCGCAGCAGGCAAAATTACCTACAGCATTGAAAAAAGACAGTACCGGTATTTGTTTTATTGGTGAACGACCATTCCGGCAGTTTTTACAGCGCTATTTACCCACTAACCCTGGAGCGATGGTAACACCAGAGGGGAAAGTGGTTGGTGAGCATGAAGGACTGATGTACTACACGTTGGGGCAGCGTAAAGGGCTAGGTATTGGCGGTGATGGCGAGCCGTGGTTTGTTGCCGGTAAAAATCTTCAGTCCAATGAGTTATTGGTGGTACAGGGACATGATCATCCCTTGCTTTATAGCCACAGTTTGATCATGCATGATTTGAGTTTTACTACGCCAGAACGACCGCCGGAAGGACGGTATGGAGTAAAAACGCGTTATCGTATGCCGGACGCGCAGGCAACATTGCGCTATGTGGATGATGATTGTGCCGAGTTAGTCTTTGAGCATGCTCAATGGGCGGTAACACCGGGACAGTCGGCGGTACTTTATAATGCTGATGTATGTCTGGGTGGCGGTATTATTCATGACACCGATGCGCACACTATTCAAGTTAATTAATTTTTTACAGACGGCTTGAAGTACGCTGTCTTCCTAATCACAATAATCTGGTACTTATGTATATACAACAGCTATGATTACCATACATAATAAGGATGCCGGCATTATTGCAAAGGAATAAAAACCTATGGAAAAAATCTGGTTACAAAGTTATCAAAAAGGGGTACGGGCTGAGGTTGATGTACGTGCGTACTCATCCATTATTGATGTATTGCACACCAGCGTGAAGAAATTTGCTCATCAACCCAGTTTTTCTAATTTTGGTGTTACGCTTACTTATTCTGAAACCGCTGCGTATGTAAACCAGTTAACTTCTTATTTGCAAAAAATACTTAAGCTGCAAAAAGGTGAACGTGTTGCTATTATGATGCCCAATGTATTGCAATATCCGATTGCTGTATTTGGTATTTTGCAAGCCGGTGGGGTAGTGGTGAATGTTAATCCATTATATACACCTCGTGAATTAGCCCATCAGCTAAAAGATTCAGGCGCGACAGCCATTGTTGTGCTGGAAAATTTTGCTCATACTTTGGAAAAGGCTTTATCACAGACAGCTATTAAACAAGTTATTGTAGCTACGATGGGCGATATGCTTGGCTGGATTAAGGGTAATGCCTTTAATTTTATGCTGCGCAAGGTTAAAAAACTGGTTAAACCCTTTAATATTCCCAACGCCATTAGTTTTCGTGAAGCTTTATCGCAAGGTAAAAAACAACGCTTCACCCCTGTTCCTTTGGCTCTGGAGGATTTAGCCTTGTTGCAATATACCGGCGGTACTACAGGCATAGCCAAGGGCGCAATGCTGACCCACGGTAATATTGTTGCTAATATGCAGCAGGCAGGAGAGTGGATTAAAGCTAATCTGGTCGAAGGTAAAGAAGAGGTGGTTACACCTTTACCTCTTTATCATATTTTTTCACTTACAGTGAATATTATGATTTTTGCTAAAGTAGGTTCAAAAAATATTCTGATTACCAATCCTCGTGATATCGGCGGTTTGATAAAAGTATTGAAGAAAAACTGTGTGACGGTGCTGAGCGGGGTAAATACTTTATTCAACGCTCTCATTCATCATCCAGATTTTGCCAAAATTGATTTCTCACGCCTGAAATTGGTATTGGGTGGAGGTATGGCCACACAAAAATCTGTAGCTCAACAGTGGAAAGCCATTACAGGTGTACCAATTATTGATGCTTATGGTTTGACGGAGGCCAGCCCCGGTGTCTGCGCTAACCCGTTGAATAATTCTGAATATACTGGTACTGCTGGTTTACCGGTTTCAAATACGGATATTGAAATTCGGGATGAAAATGGTAAAGTGCTGGGTATTAATCGGGTAGGTGAACTTTGGGTAAAAGGGCCACAGGTAATGAAAGGCTACTGGAATATGCCTGAGGAAACAGCCAAAGTACTGGATGATCGTGGCTTTGTTGCGACTGGAGATATGGCCGAAATTGATGCAAAAGGCTATATTCGTCTGGTAGACCGCAAAAAAGATATGATTCTGGTGTCCGGCTTTAATGTGTACCCAAATGAAATTGAAGATGTCGTGGCCAGTATGCCGGGCGTATTGGAAACAGCTTGTATTGGTGTACCTAACGAAAAAAGCGGTGAAGCCATTAAATTATTTGTGGTTAAACGCGATCCTGCACTGACCAGAGAAGATATTATCAGTTATTGTCGCAATTATCTGACTGGTTACAAGGTACCTAAGGATATTGAATTCCGTGATGAGTTACCCAAATCTACTGTGGGTAAAATATTGCGTAAAGATTTAAAAAGCGAATAATAATTTTTTGTAACACATTAAATGACAGCTATCGTTCAGATAAACGGTAGCTGTTTTTTGTACCTCAATTTATTGTAATCAATTTTTGTGTCAAAAAAGAATAATAGTAAAATAAAATTGGTAATGTAGTCGCCATAATATATCTTTGAAAAAGCGGATGGCGAAAAACCATTATTGAGATTAGTGATTAATTGTAAATTGATAATCAAATCGGCAGAGATACCAGTTTTATTTACTTTAACAAGTAATAAAATTGTCTTTTTTTGACTCCTTTTTTCATGCAGAGATTTTATCCGCGTAAGCACAAAAATTTTTAGTAGTGTAGATTTGGAATAGTCTGCATATAAACTTATCTTAATTAATTATCATTTATAATAAATGATAATTAATTTATTTCTCAACTCTAATACTTTCAATACAATCTTTCCAAACTAAATCTCTAATGTTGATTAGTTTGTAAATATTAAAAAGTTAAAATTTCATATATTATTAATGGAAATGATAGAAATAAAATTTAGGAAAACAACCAATGAAAAACATAAAAATTCTACCATTGCTCATCACTCTTAGTTTTCCTATGGTAAGTCTTGCTAACTGCGAAAAATGGATTAATCATTTAGTTGAAAAATATCATTCTTCTCGCGTGAGTGATAAAGCAGTTTGTAAGATATGGCCTGCTGATGAAAGTAAAACAATTGTGGTGTTACCGTTTCCTAAAGAAATGGACGGGACAATTAATTATGATCTTGATGTGTTGCTTGTGGATACGCAAAGTGGAGAATTAATTGCTCGTAATTGGGAACCAGATGCATTTTATAGTGACGCTATTGAATTAACTGATTTTGAAATCGATACTGCTAGTTATCAACTTAATAATAAATCTAGAGCTTTTGGCATTCTTACTAATTTTGCACATAATCCTTATAGTTTTTCTTTTTCTGAACAACTAATTAATCTCTATGTACAACAAAATGAAAAATTGAATCGCATTGTTAATAAGTTAATATTAAAACAATCTGCTAGTGAATGGCATGAATGTGATGGTGAATACAGTCGCCGTAATGCTGTTTTATTATTTGGGAAAAATGCGAACAATAATTATAAAGATCTGAGTATCACATATAATGAACAAAAAGAAATTATTAAATTAAATAGAAAAAGGGAATGTGTTAAAGAGATAACTAAGCAAACAAAAAGAAAATACATATTATATTATAATGGTGTTGAATATCCTTTACCCAAAAATCTAAGAAATGAATATTAATCACCATTATTAATAAAAGTATTTCTTGTTTTAGTTCTCTTATTTAATTACATAATGCTGATTATTAACGGTAATAGATGGAAGACGTTTTTGTGACTGGAAAATATCATAAGCCGGTTTTAATTCTTGCCAGAAAGGCAGGTAAGTTGAGTGCTGATATTTTTTCATATTTGCTTGAGTCATCTTGAATGGAAAAATATGAATTGGTATTTGTTTTTGTCCGTTATCTAAAGCCCCGCTAACAAAAGCGTAAATTTGTTCAATATTTTTATCGTTCATCGCATAACAGCCTATCGATACACATTTACCATGAATCATGATATAACTGCCTGTATAGCCATTAGCACGATCATAAGCGTTGGGATAGCCGATATTAAAAGCTAAATGATAATTACTGTTTGGTTTTAACAGATTTTTTTCAGTAGCATAAAATCCTTCCGGACTTTTACCGTCTCCCTCGGCTTTTTTAGGTCCCAATCCTCCTGAATAGGTACAAATCTTCCAGATTTTGTATAGTTGGTAGCGTTGGTTTTTATGCTGATACCACATTTCTAAAATCCCTTCCTGTTTGAAGAGACGCAGGTAAATTTTGTCGCCACGAACTGGTGGTTTAATTGGTGTAGAAGATTGTCCACTGGCGTTATTGTGCTCATTAGTTGCTAAGATAGTGGAATTTAATGTTGGTTTTGGCTTAGCAACATGATGATTTTGGAAAAAAAATACAGATCCAGCTGTTATCGTTACTAATCCCGCAATAATACAAATAGTCAGAATTTTCACAAATACAGCTGATTTTGGGTCTTTATTAGTATGTGGCAAAGTTGAAACGATTAAGTAAATACTGGTGACAATCAATATTATCGGAATGATCATCAATTGTGGTTTATTCAATAATGTCGACATGATTGCTTCAGTCATGGAGATTCGCAGAAATTCCTACTATAAATATGTATATGACATATTTTGGTGATTATTTATTTCACATGATATCAAATAGGATGGTAAACACGCATCAGGTTTATCTGCAGATATTTTATAACGAAATATTCAACTGTTATTTAACTAACCTGCCAAGACTTATAAGCTCATTGCCAGAACAGTTTGTTTCTGATTTTCTCTGAATTGAGCAAGTTTCTCAACTAAATGTGGTTGTTCGTTTGCCAATAAAGATATGGCAAAAAGAGCGGCATTAGCAGCACCTGCTTCACCAATTGCAAAAGTGGCTACCGGTATACCTTTGGGCATCTGTACAATGGATAGTAATGAATCTTCACCTTGTAGATATTTACTAGGGATAGGCACTCCCAGCACGGGCAGGGTGGTTTTGGCGGCAACCATACCCGGTAAATGTGCAGCACCACCCGCTCCGGCAATGATGACTTTTAGCCCGCGCTGACGAGCATTTTCTGCATATTCAAACATTAAATCAGGAGTACGATGAGCTGAGACAACACGAGTTTCATAGCTGATGGCAAACTGATCCAGTAGTTTTTCCGCCAGTTGCATAACCGGATAATCACTGTTGCTGCCCATGATGATGCCAACCTGAGAAGTATTCATATTTTTGCCCTTTTTTATGAAGTTAGAAACATTATTTCTTTTTACTCATTAACAGGCGTGCTTTGCTGGCCGCACTGCTGTTTGGGTAAGCACTAATAATTCGCTGGCAGGTAACACGTGCTATGTCTTGCTGTTGTAAACGATTCTGACATACTGCCACCAGATACAATGCATTGGCACTTTGTGCGTGATGCGGAAATTGTGAATTGAAACGTTTACCTATGTTGATAACGGATTCACAATTATTCAGGCGTGAATGATTTTGTAATAACAGCCACATCCGTTCCTGAGCCTCGGCACTGCCATTACCACCGCTATCGGCATTTTTAAGCAAACGAATCGCTTGCGTATACAATCCAGCATGATATAAACGACGCGCTTCAGCAGTATTGTCAATCTTTTTAGTAGTGGAGGTGGGTTTTATAGTGTAATTATGATTACTGGATAAACGTACGTTCAGATAACGTGATATGGTGGCTTGTTGCTGGCGCATCTCGTTAATTTGTTTATTCAAGTTTTCTATCTGTTCCTGTATACCTGCAAGCTGAACCTGTAATTGGTGTACTTCTTCGCTATTGTGACCGACAGTTGCTTGTTCGGGATAATATTGTTCTGTAGCGGAGGATTGAATATGCGAAGCGGTAGAACTACAGGCACTAATTATTAAAGATGATATAAGCGCTAAGCTGAAACGACGATAGGTGAAGAGGAACATAAGTTTCGCACCTTTGAAAATAGGTTATTTTTTTTGTATCAGTGTCAAACCATCACCTACAGGCAAAGTTAACATATTGATACGCTGATCTTGAATCAAACCAGCATTAAACTGACGCATGATTTTGATACTTTCTGATTCATCTTCGCGCGTTTTATGCATGACTCGTCCATGTAAGAGAACATTATCAATCGCTATGATACCGCCCGGTCGTATTAGTTGCAGGCAGCGTTCATAGTAAAAAGGCGTCGGTGTCTTATCTGCATCAATTAAAGCCAGATCATAGTGATTACTTTGTTGTTTAGCGATTAGGGCATCTAGTGTAATCAGGGCTGGTTGCAAAAAAAGCTCAATTTTGTGACTTATGCTGGCTTTTTGCCAGTATTTTTTCGCAATATCGGTATAGGTGACGTTAATATCACAGGCTGTTATATGACCATCTTCTGGTAAAGTCATGGCCATAGCTGTACTGCTGTAACCGGTATAGACGCCAATTTCCAGATAGAAACGTGCCTGAATTAATTGAGCTAGCCAGGTGAGCAATTGTGCCTGTTCGGGTGCTATAGACATGTTGCCTTTACGATGCAAGTTGGTTTCTGCACGTAATTGCGTCAATATTTCCGATTCAGGAGAATTAATACTGGTTAAATATTGTTGCACTAATAGGTTGGATTGGCTGGACTGAACGGTCATAAATGCTGGATCTAAAATTACTCAGTCAGATAAGGATAGGCTTTTTTCAAAATTCTGGCGGCAGCAAAATTTTTTTCATCTTCTGGATTAAGCTCAACATCCCATAAAAGATTACGATGCTGTAACCGAGATTGTTCTGTTTCTGGGTTTTGTGCCAGATATTCATTTAAAAATTTTGTAGTGTCAGATTGATAATTGTACATGTGGCTTTCTCCTCAGCAAGTTGCATATGGAATAGGTGAGAGTATTATATAATAGAATAATAGTTGTTGCGCTATTGTCACTTAGTTGGTGGGCTTTCTGGTAATTAAAGTGAAAAATGCTGGATAAAAGGGATATAGGTTATACTATATTGCTTAATTAGCTCGCAATTATGGTTAATGTGGCTTGTGATTATTTTCCAAAAGTATTTACTATTTTATGTTAGCGAAGTGGTTACAAAAAGTTTTACACAGAAGGTCTGTGGCGGCAGTGAAAAAAAGAGAGCTGTCTTTTACCCAGCATCGTATTCATGCAGACGAACTAAGTTTTGCTGCGGAAAAAGTAATTAAACGTCTGCATAATGCTGGTTATCAGGCTTTTGTGGTTGGTGGTGCTGTACGGGATTTGCTCCTTGGGATAACGCCCAAGGATTTTGATGTGGCTACAGATGCTACACCGGAACAAATACGTAAACTATTTCGCCGCAGCAGAATCATTGGCCGCCGTTTTCCGATAGTGCACGTGATGGTTGGACCTGAAACGATTGAAGTAACGACGTTTCGTGGTGGTAAAGTAAGCAGCCATAATGAGCTGGGCCGTATCATGAAAGACACCAGCTTTGGCACATTAGAGCAGGATGCTATGCGCCGAGATTTTACGGCCAATGCTCTGTATTATGATCCTCAGCAACAAGTGGTAATTGATTTTCATCATGGTGTAGACGATATACGTAATCGACGACTGGTGATGATTGGTGATCCTTTGGCGCGTTACCAGGAAGATCCAGTAAGAATGTTACGTGCAGCCAGATTATCTGGCAAATTGGGATTTACGGTTGATAACAATACTGCTCAGCCGATTGCTGAATGTGCCAGTTTATTGCAACGTGAACCACCGGCCAGATTATTTGATGAAGTATTAAAAATTTTGTTCAGTGGGCATGCACAGGCTTGTTTGCGACAATTGCAAACGCTTCATTTGAACAATACTCATCCTTTACTGGATGCTTTACTGCCGGGAGCAGAAGGTAATGATAATATTGTTGCTCTGGCTTTGTATAATACTGATCAGCGATTACGTGAAGACAAATCGGTTTCCATGGGTTTTGTGCTGGCGGCTATATTATGGCCGTGGATAGTTAAAAGATGGAATAAAGAAAAAGCAGCCGGATTGCGTGGTAACGCCGCGATGAATGCTGCTATTGCCGGAGAGCGCGTGCAACTGGATAAAAGCTGGGGTGTGCCACAGCGTTATAGTGTGGTGATGCGCGAGATATGGATGTTGCAGCCTTTATTTGAAATCAGACGGGGGGCCAGACCATTTCGTCTACTTGCTCAACAGCGTTTTCGTGCTGCTTTTGATTTTATGTGTTTGCGCGCACAAATGGGTGAAATAGATGCTGAAGTAGTATCGTGGTGGCAGACTTTTCAGCACGCTTCTGAAGATGAACGTACTCAAATGATTCGTTCAGCTCCTGATCAGGATAATAGTACAACGCGGTCACGTACGCGCCGTCGACGTCGACGCGTCAATACAACCAAACAGGAAACTGCATGAGTAAGAAAATAAGAGCTGTCGTCGCTCTTGGTGCTAATCTGGGTAAACCACGTCAGCAAATTGAAAAAGCATTGTCTGCTATAAATCATCTTGAAGGAGTGCGTTTAAAAGCCATATCACCACTGTTTCAAACTAAAGCGGTCGGTCTGACAGATCAGCCTGATTTTATCAATGCCGTAGTGCTGCTACATACCATTCTTAATCCGCAACAGTTGTTACAAACATTGCAAAAGCTGGAACTTGATTTTGGTCGTGAACGCGCTATTCGTTTTGGACCACGTACGCTAGATTTAGATATAATTGACTATGATGGTTTGGTGGTTAATGATCAAAATCTCATTTTGCCTCATCCTCGAGCACATGAGCGTGCGTTTGTGATGGAACCATTAGCACGTATTGTGCCGGATTATCAGGTGGGTAAGCATGGCAAAGCAGCTGAACTAGCTGTTACATTGTTACGGCAAAAACCTGACGAAATGGTTACTATCCTTGCCTGATACTTTTCCAAACAAGAGGGGAAAACTGTATGGATTATCGCTATATTGTTGTTGAAGGTTCTATCGGTAGTGGTAAGTCTGCATTAAGTCGGCGTCTGGCACAGCATTTTGATGCTTTATTATTATCTGAAATTCCTGAAAGTAACCCTTTTCTGGAAAAGTTTTATCTGAATGCGGCTAATCATGGTCTGGCAACAGAAATGCATTTTCTGATACGGCGCAGTGAAGCAATTAAAGTGATTTATGCTGAGGATGAGCGTCGCTCACGTGTGGTTGCAGATTTTCTTTTAGAAAAAGATCAGATTTATGTGCCGGTGATTCTGCGTGATGATGAACAGACGCTTTACTGGCAAATTAAGCAACGGGTTATGCCTAAATTTCCTGTCCCTGATCTGGTTATTTACCTTGAAGCCAGTGACGAAATGCTGGATAAACGTTTACGACAACGTAATGAAGGTTCCTTGAATCTGTTTCCAGACGGATATTTACAGCAAATCCATAATGAATATCGTCGGTTTTTTCATTTGTACCAGCATGCGCCATTGCTGATTGCTAACACTAATGAATTAGATTTTATGGGTAATGACGATCATTTTGAGTTATTACTCAAAACCATTGCCAATATGCAAGGTAGCCGGATTTATCTGAATTTAAGTGAATAATTTTCAGTGCAAAAAAACAGTATGACAAGGTGAAAAGGATATTTTGCCAAAATAAAGATCAGTTTGTCAGTTTTTAATGACGATGTAGCTGATGGTAGAATAATGTATTTATCATTATGTTTTAGTCACATCCTCAAGCTTAACTGTATTTTTATCGCAAAAATACAGTTTTTTTATGGCTGATAACTGGTGTGTACTGAACGTAAGTAAAGGAAGAGTAAAACGATATCGGTAATTTGAATATTGTAAAATGTTTATCTTGGAATTATTTGGTAAATTTTTTGGCAAATATTGTTTTGATTAAGTTGTTATTTGGTCAGCACATTGCTGGTATTTGAAAAATATTTGTTAATGTGATCTGTGTTTACATTGGTTTGTGGTATTTTTCGGTAACGCAGTGGTTGAGTTATTTAATATCTGCAGGACAGTAAAAGATAATGTCAGAAGTTGATTAATACAAGCCAGTCGAAAATAAATACGCACTTGGTGTGTCAACCCTTTAATGCATTGGTATATTAATAATATTAATTTTTGGTTATGAATACAATCCATACTTTAAAAAATATGAAAGCTGCTGGCGAGAAAATCGCTATGCTGACTTGTTATGAAGCCAGTTTTGCCCGTCTGATGAGTGAGCAGGGGGTTGATGTATTGCTGGTCGGGGATTCGCTCGGGATGGCAGTACAGGGAAAAAGTTCTACTTTGCCGGTAAGTCTTGATGATATTTGTTATCATACCGCCGCCGTTGCGCGAGGAAATGAGCAGGCATTAATTATGGCTGATTTACCTTTTGGTTCTTATCAGCAAAGTAAAGAACAGGCTTTTGCTGCTGCTGCGCAATTGATGGCAGCAGGTGCCCACATGGTAAAACTAGAGGGTGGTGCATGGATAGCCGAAACAACCGCTTTTTTACAGCAGCGTGGAATTCCAGTCTGTGCTCACATTGGTTTGACTCCACAATCTGTCAATACGCTGGGTGGTTATAAAGTACAGGGGCGTGGCGCAGCAGCGGCACAATTAATGGATGATGCTCAGGCACATGCCAATGCCGGTGCAGATGTCGTGTTGATGGAATGTGTGCCAGCTCAATTGGCTGCACAGGTTACTGCTGCATTGTCTTGTCCGACCATTGGTATTGGAGCCGGTGTGGACTGTGACGGTCAGGTGTTGGTAATGCACGATATGCTAGGTATATATCATGGTAAAACGGCCAAATTCGTGAAAAATTTTATGCAGGGGCAAAATAGTATTCAGGCGGCAATTGCAACATATGTGGCTGAAGTTAAGGCAAAAACATTCCCTGCCGAAATACATAGTTTTGGTAATTAGTCGCTTATATAGAACTTATTCAGCTAATTCTTTAGCATAGTGATGAGCTATGGCAATGTGCTGTTAGGATACAGTTGTCTGGTTTTAAAACAATAATCATTAATAGGTAAATCAATCTGTATTAACATTTATGGAGAAGTATATGGTGTCAGCAAAGCCCAAACCACGAGCATTAACAATTGCAGGATCTGATTCAGGTGGTGGCGCCGGTATTCAGGCCGATTTAAAAACTTTTGCTGCTCTGGGTGCATATGGAGCCAGCGTAATTACTGCTTTGACCGCCCAGAATACCACCGGTGTACAACGAGTTATGGTGACACCTCCAGAAATGATCGAAGCTCAATGTGAATCAGTTTTGAGTGACATGCGCATAGATACGGTGAAAATTGGCATGCTGGCTGACGCGGATTCTATTCGCACAGTTGCTCAGGTGTTGCAACGTTACCATTTACCATTTGTGGTGCTGGATCCGGTGATGGTGGCTACTTCAGGCTCTGCATTGGCCTTGGAAAATACAGTAGCGGCTTTAAAAGAATGGCTGATGCCATTAGCTGATGTCATTACACCTAATTTAATGGAACTATCTGTACTGACGCAACAACCACTCGCAACAACCGAAGCAGAAATGCTGGTTCAGGGTGAAATGCTGATGCAGGAAGGATTTCATGCTGTTTTATTGAAGGGCGGACATCTGGAAGGATCAGCTGAGGCCGTGGACTGGCTGATGCAATCTGGTTTCGATCCAGTGTGCTTTCGTTCTACTCGTATTGATACCAAAAATACTCATGGTACAGGTTGTACTTTGTCCTCAGCGATAGCTGCATTACGTCCGCAACATCAGAATCTTCTTAATGCCGTTGCGGCGAGTAAGAGTTATTTACATGGTGCCATAGCAGCGGCACAATACTGGCATCTTGGCCATGGATTTGGACCGCTATCACATTTCTGGCGTATAAAACGTGATTGATGGTGCAGGTGGTATGTTAAAATTCGGGCTTTGATATGCAACTTAAGCTTTCAGCAAAAGTTGCCTGTAGTTTCAAAAAGGGGAAGAATTATGCAAACTTGGCATCAGGCAATAGGAGCAGAAAAAGAACAACCGTATTTTCAACATATTCTTGATGTCGTGCGCCAAGAGCGTAAAGCTGGTAAAGTCATTTATCCGCCGGCACAGGATGTATTTAACGCTTTTAAGGCTACCGAGTTTGCTCAGGTAAAAGTGGTAATTCTCGGGCAAGATCCTTATCATGGTCCACAACAGGCACATGGATTGTCATTTTCTGTGCGCAAGGGAATTGCTATTCCTCCTTCTTTAATCAATATTTATAAAGAACTAGCTGATGATATAGCTGGATTTAATATCCCGCAGCATGGCTATCTACAGCACTGGGCAGAACAAGGTGTATTATTACTGAACACGGTATTGACGGTGCGCGCTGGGCAGGCACATTCGCATGCTACTTTAGGGTGGGAAACATTT
>JAIL01000240.1 GCA_000725195.1 Snodgrassella alvi SCGC AB-598-O02 | reverse complement strand
AATACCGTAGAAGCATTGACTAATATCACTGAACGGGTTGGTCGTATCTGGGGAGTTGTAGCCCATTTAAATAGCGTAGCAGATACACCCGAACTACGTACAGCCTATAATAGCATGATGCCGAAAGTCAGTGAATTCTTCACGGCCATCAGTCAGGATATTGAATTATATGAACGATTCAAAGCCATTAAAGCCAGTACAGAATATACTCGCCTGAGCAATGCACAAAAAACCAAGCTGGAACATGATCTACGGGATTTTGTATTAAGCGGAGCCGAATTACCAGCGGAACAACAGGCTGAATTTGCTGCCTTACAAGCAGAAGGTGCACAACTGGCCGCCGCATTCAGCCAGAACGTCCTGGATGCCACAGATGCATTTGCGCTGTATTTTGCCAATGGTGAGCAACTTGCCGGTCAAGCAAATGCTTCTGATCAACCCAGTTCTACTGCTAATTTTGCTCATGATAGCGAAATCAGCGGGCTTACAGAAGAAGCACTGGCGATGTTTGCGGCAGCAGCAGAAGCTGAAGGTAAAAGTGGTTATAAAATCGGCCTGCAAATGCCACACTATCTGGCAGTAATGCAATATGCTCACAATCGTGAACTGCGCCGTCAATTGTATTATGCCTATTCGACCCGCGCCAGCGAGCTTGGGGAAGCAAAATGGGATAATACAGCCAATATTAATCGTATTTTGCAAATTACTGCCCGTGAAGCCCAGTTACTCGGTTTTCAAAACTACGCTGAATTATCACTGGCCACCAAAATGGCCAATGCGCCTAAAGAAGTACTGGCATTCCTGCATGATCTGGCTAATCGTGCTAAACCTTTCGCAGAAAAAGATCTGGCTGAAGTTAAAACATACGCACGAGAACATCTCGGTCTGGATGATTTACAGCCATGGGATATGACCTATGCCAGCGAAAAACTGCGTCAGGCTAAATATGCATTCAGCCAGACTGAAGTAAAAAAATATTTTCCGGCCAACCGTGTTTTAGCAGGCTTGTTTGCTCAGATAGACAAACTGTATGGCGTTCATTTCATTGAAAAGCAGGTACCGGTATGGCACCCTGACGTTCGTTATTATGAACTGAAACAGGATGGAGCCATCATTGGTGGCGTTTATATGGATCTGTATGCGCGAACCGGTAAACGCGGTGGCGCATGGATGAATGACTACCGTGGTCGCCGTCGCTTCACGACAGGAAATCATGCTGGCGAGCTGCAAACACCAATTGCCTATCTGGTGCGTAACTTTACCCCGCCGGTAGCCGGTAATACTGCACGCTTAAGCCATGATGAAATCCTCACCCTGTTCCATGAAACCGGCCATGGTTTGCATCATCTACTGACACAGGTAGATGAGCTGGGCGTATCCGGTATCAATGGCGTGGAATGGGATGCTGTAGAAATGCCCAGCCAATTTATGGAAAACTTTGTCTGGGAATATGGTGTACTTGCCGGAATGAGTAGCCATCAGGATACCGGCGCGGTATTGCCCAGAGAGCTGTATAACAAAATGCTGGCAGCGAAAAACTTCCAGAGCGGGCTGTGGATGCTGCGCCAGATGGAATTTGCTCAGTTTGATATGGAAATCTACAGTCACCCCGGCTGTGACTGGCAGCAAATCCTACAGGAAGTACGTCGTCAAGTAGCAGTGATTCCCCAGCCAGACTTTAACCGCTTTGCCCACTCATTCAGCCATATCTTTGCCGGTGGCTATTCTGCTGGTTATTACAGCTATAGCTGGGCAGAGGTTCTTTCTGCCGATGTCTATGCTGCCTTTGAAGAAGAAGCTAATGCAGCTGCTACCGGCAAACGGTTCTGGCGTGAAGTACTGGCTGTCGGCGGCTCCCGCCCCGCTATGGAATCTTTTAAAGCATTCCGTGGTCGTGAACCAACTATTGATGCCTTATTGCGTCATTGTGGTTTTTTTAAATGAAACAGCGTAAACATCATTTAATATAAACCTATAACGCGGTGTAATCACCGCGTTTTTTATTGGTTAATTCTAAAACCAAATGAACAAAACCAGTTAGACAATGGTACAACTATCCAATATTTATCTATTAAAATTTATTTCACAATAGTTTGTATTTAGATTTTGCTTTTATTTACATTTATTATCAATAATGTTATAAAAAGTTACTATTAATTAAACTGCTACGCTTGATCAATAGCCAGTGAAAATTTGTAAAGATGGGATAAATGAATAATACAAAGCAAAACTATTGGTTTTTAGAGGCAAATAATAACCAGAGTGATATTTTTATTCATAATAATGAATGGATATATGCTGGCAATAATAAGAAAGATAATGAGCAAATTCATTTAATAGCTGCCGGCGATCAGGTAGCAATCAAATCCGTCTCACCCCAGATATCTGATCTGCCTTTCGAAAACAAAGGCTATCCTGTACCGGTAACACAAATTAAAGCCATCGGTACTGTTGTTGAAAATCCGGGTGATGGTAAATCTCTGAAAGTTAGCTGGCAAAGATCTACCCCTGAAAAAAAATGGTATTTTTACACCAGTCTGAAAACCATCTGGCTGGTAAATAAAGATACCAACTGGCAATCGGAGCAATTAATTGATTTCACCTTTGATGATCAGCCTCAGGATATTGATCAGTTTTGTCAGATGCCTTATTGGCAGGAATGTTTTAATAATACAAATTATGACCCTGATATGAATAATCAAAATCAGCAGAAGCTTAATAATGTCGGATGGCGAGGAGCAGTATATGAATTGATTCAGGAATTATGTGAAAAAAATAATAGTAGTATTTTTACCCGTCAACAATTCCTGCAAGAATATGAACAATTATTGCAGGAGCAATTTCCGAAAAATAACACAATAGGAGCCAGTGTCAGTCGAACCTTTCAGGAATTAAGTGATAAAGATATTTTGATTTTTTTGAATCATAATGGTCAATATAAATTAGCAACTTATGATTCAGATATGTCAAATAAAAATAATATTAGTAGTGAGGAAAATCCAGACCAAAAAAATATAGCCAGAAAACCTTATCTTCTGGATGATTTAATAGAAGAAGGCTGTTTCATCAGCAAAGATAAATTAGAAAGTATTCAGACAAAATTAAAAGAAAAGAAAAATATAATTTTACAAGGACCGCCCGGTACCGGTAAAACCTGGTTGGCAAAACGATTGGCCAGTGTAATCGTTGGCTATCGTGATTCTAAAAATATCAAAGCAATCCAGTTTCATCCGAATACATCTTATGAGGATTTCATCCGTGGCTATCGCCCTTCCAGCGACGGCAAACTTGAATTAGTTGATGGCCCTTTTCTTAATATAGCCAATCAGGCAAAAAATGATCCTGACGCAAACTATGTTATTGTTATTGAAGAAATCAATCGCGGAAATCCGGCTCAGATTTTTGGAGAAATGTTAACACTGCTCGAAGCCAGTAAACGTAATCCTCAGGAAGCACTGGAATTAACCTATAGAAATGAAAAAGAAGGCTTTTTTATTCCGGATAATCTGTATGTCATTGGTACCATGAATATCGCTGACCGCTCTCTGGCTATGGTTGACTTTGCATTACGGCGCCGCTTTGCATTTTTTGATCTAGAGCCAAATTTCGGTAATGAGTGGCTGGAATATATGAAAGACAAATCAGGAATTTCAGAAACAAAATTAAATGAATGGCAAAAGCGTATTGAAAAGCTGAATAAAATAATTAGCGCTGACCAAGCACTTGGTCCTGCATTTACCATTGGACACAGCTACCTGACCACCAGTCAACGCATAGAAAATGATAATGCTGCTGATAAATGGTTTACCAATATCGTTGAAACTGAAATTATACCTTTATTGAAAGAATACTGGTTTGATGAAACCAATCAAATTAAGGCTGCCAAGGAAAATTTATTGCCTGAAACGAATAATAACAACTAACTAAAAAAATATATGTCTAATAAACAGAAAGCCAATACTACAGTAGCCAAGATACCGATTAAAAATATTTGGTTACTGTTACTTTATGCTTCTGGTTTTTACCAGACTCTGGGTAAACAGCAACGGGTTCAATTGGAAAATAATCCTGAAGATCTGATTAAGCTGACTGCCGAATTATATTGTGAGGCAGCAAGGAAAAGATTCATGCGATCATTATCCTGCGGATATACACAACAGACGCAAATACTGAATCGTGTCAGAGGAAAAATAGATATTCTTGCTACAGTACGACAACATTTACTGGAAAAAGGCAGAATACAATGCCAATTTGAGGTTTTAACTATTGATACACCAAAAAACCGCTATATTCATGCAGCTGCTCACACTTTACTACGTCTGGTAGAGGATAAAGAATTAAAAATCCGATGTCAGAAAATTATCAGCCGCTTTAATACGCTGAAAATAGGCCAGTCAACTCATTATGATTTCAGAGCCGACTATTTTGATCGGGCCGGCACACAGGATAGATATTTACTCACCTTATGCCGTCTTATTTTTAAGCTGGCTATTCCTACAGAACAGGCCGGTGTGCAGTCAGCCGAACAGATTAAAAAAACTGACACTTGGTTACGGCGTTTATTTGAAAAGGCTACAATAGGTTTTGCCCGGGTTAATCTGCCTGCCAGCAGTTGGGAAATCAGTTCCGGCAAACGGTTATTCTGGCAACAGGAGTCTGCAAGTAACCATATAGAAGATTTTCTACCCAATATGCAAACAGATTTAATTATTGAACACTCTGCCTGCCAGCATCGTATGATTATCGATACAAAATGTACCTCTATTATTCGGCAATCAAGTTTTTATAATAACAAAAAGTTTAAAAGTGAACATATTTATCAGCTTTATGCCTACCTGAGAAGTCAGGAAAACACTACTGATGCCCCATCTTGTCATGCAACCGGGATGTTACTGTATCCGGCTATTGATGAGAACATAAATGAACATGTCATTATTCAAAACCATATAATTAGATTTTCTACCATTAATTTACAGGAAGATTCCAGACTGATCAGAAAAAATCTTCTGCGTTTATTAAGTCAGTGTAGTTGTATACCTACCAATAATACATAATTTAGATATCCTACCATGATTATCTAATCAGCCAATCACGTATTTTTTGGATATACCTGAATAAGAGCAGCCAGTTTTTCAACTAATTCTTTCCAGTTACTATCTTCTGCCAGTAAAAATCCTTCTTTATTAATCTTTTCACCTTGTTTTAACATCATTTTCTGATGATTTACCCACGCTATATAATCAGAAGGAATCTGTACCAAGTCCAGATGTGTTGCTAACACTTCTCTTGACTCCTGATTAACCGGCTTAGCCAGATACCAGGTAAATCTGTCTTCGATACAAACCAGTCTGGATAAATCCAGTTGAAAAATATAATGATCACGTGAGTTAAATAAAATAATGTAAAACGGCTGTCCATTATTCCAGGATGTATAACGAATAGAAGACTGATCAGAAAAAGTTAGTTGCTGATAACAACCATCTATACTGTCTACGGCCTGCTCATCAATTTCTTCTAACTCCGCTTTTTCAAAAAAATCAGCCAGATACTCCATTATATCGAAACCAAACTTCTGATATTGTTTGAATAAATTGCTG
The DNA here is from genome assembly GCA_000725195.1 of Snodgrassella alvi SCGC AB-598-O02. Classification (GTDB taxonomy): domain Bacteria; phylum Pseudomonadota; class Gammaproteobacteria; order Burkholderiales; family Neisseriaceae; genus Snodgrassella; species Snodgrassella alvi_G. The sequence goes on along the minus strand of JAIL01000240.1, from coordinate 14,016 downwards.
TTTAATCTAGTTTCATTTTCGGCCATTTGTATCTCCACTTTAATAATCAGCTGCTTTATTAATTTATTTTAATATCAATAATTTTGTATGGTAAGACTAATTAATTCTTAAAGCATTTTTTGATATATTCTGCTCAACGTTCCGGCTGCTATTTCTATAATTATACTTTCTCGAAAACATCCCGTTTATACTGAAATAGTAAAAAGCCGTCTATTCATTCTTATAGCCGGCTTTTATCTGACATTTTATTATTCATCCTCAATTAATGCATCTACAAATGCCCGGGCATCAAACGGGCGTAAATCATCAATACCTTCACCCACGCCGATAAAACGTACCGGAACCGGTCGCTTGGCTGCCAGCGCTGCGAGAATACCGCCTTTGGCTGTACCATCCAGTTTGGAAACAATCAGACCGGTTAATCCGAGCGCATCATCAAAGGCTACAACCTGATTGATGGCATTCTGTCCTACATTGGCATCCAGTACCAGCATGACTTCATGCGGGGGCGTCAGGCAAGGATTTTTGCAGGACGCGTTTTACTTTTTTGATTTCTTCCATCAGATGCAGCTGAGTAGGCAGGCGACCGGCAGTGTCTGCCAGTACCACATCAATACCACGTGCTTTGGCCGCCTCCAGAGCATCATAACAGACTGCTGCTGAATCGCCGGAAGCCTGAGCAATCACGGTGACATTATTGCGCTCACCCCATTGCTGCAATTGTTCGCGGGCTGCTGCACGAAAGGTATCACCGGCAGCCAGCAGCACGCTTTTACCCTGACTTTGAAAATATTTCGCCAGTTTACCGATACTGGTAGTTTTACCGGCACCGTTCACACCGGCCATCATAATCACAAAGGGCTTTTTATCATCCGGTAAAATCAGTGGCTGATCCAGCGGCAACAGTAATTCATACAAAGCTTCTTTCAGAGCACTGCGCAGCTCATCTCCGTTTTTCAGCCCTTTCAGGGTAACCCGCTGACGCACCTGTGCCAGCAGTTTTTCTGTGGCTTCAATTCCCATATCACTGGTCAGCAATACGGTTTCCAGTTCTTCATACAAATCTTCGTCGATTTTACCGCCGCCAAATACAGAAGCCAGCGATTTGGCCATCTGTGTGCGCGATTTACTTAAGCCCTGTTTCAAACGAGCAGCCCAACCCAGTTTGCTGGTTTGATTTTCCTGCTGTTCAATGGGTTTAGGCGGTTCGGATACAGCAGTGTCGTAGTTCGTTTGCTGAATTTCTGTTAATGGTTCTGCAGCTGCAGCGGTAATGACAGATTCATCTATTGGTGTTTCAGCGATATTATTTTCGACAGATTGTTTTTCTGTCGTCTGCAATGATTGCGCTGAGCCTACTTCCGCATTCGGAGTCGTCATCTCTGCATCACTGGTGGTAACTGTCAGGGCAGTTTCTACTTCATTTTGTTGTATCGTTGTTTCCTGCTGTCCGATAGGCTGATTTTGCTGTTCTGTTACTGGTTCGGTAATTTTCTTTCGTTTAAAAATTCTAAACATGAATCATTCCTGATACTGGATTAGACCAAAGAACAATCAGATATTGCCTTTGGTAAGAGGATAATTCTGCTATTGTAACCTAGTAAACATTTATTTGATAATGTATTTATGACACTATTTCTAGACTGAAACAACAATTTGATAAGCTGCGATACACTGCCGGTTATCAACAAGGCATAACTCGCTCAGATCTTAGCAATGAGTTTAGCTTTGATGATTTAATAACCATGTTATTCAGACAATACTATAAGTATTATCACGAACAATTATGGCTTGCTGATTGTTAATCGGAACCAATGGTAAGTTATTTTTATATTTTGCATAGGTTTGCTGAACTGATTCAACAAATGGCTCTTCAATGTAATGTGGCAAAGGATAAAAATCGATAATATTTAAAGCAGTGTAATTGTTCAGTTCTGAAGCTAAACTGCTGTCATCCATAATTTTATTATATTCTATATTAGCTGCCAGAATCATTGCACCAGCAGATTCACCGATATAAAAACATCCCTGTGCAATTTTCTGTACCAGTAACTGATCCAGTTTTTTTCTTTTCAATTCCTGCAATAAATAAAAAGTATTGCCTCCGCTTAGACAAATTATTGTTGCGTTTAAAAAAACTGTATGACACTGCTGCAAGTCGGTATTGGCAATATCCAGTACATCAAGTTTAAAACCATATTGCTGCAATGCTGCTTGCCCCTCATCTATATAACCAGTGTATTCTTCAACATTACCGGCCGTGGGAATAAACAATATATTTTTTTCGCCTGATTGCTCTTTTTGAAGCAAGTTGACAAGCTTTTCAATTGTTCCGGCTAGGTAGGATGTTAAGAATAATGTCTTCATCGATATTACCTTTCTTTTATTATGATTTATTATCAGGCATATAGCGGATATTAAGTTAATAGTTGCGCCCATGTTTCCGGCTGCGACCAGCTAACCCGATGAGGGTTGTTTTGCATACGGTTATAAGGCTGATCGTAGATCCAGTGTTGCCATTGTGGTATCAGACTGCCACTTATCTGCGGTTTGTCATCAATCAAAATATCGCCACGCACCCAAGTTTTGTCTTTGGCCAAAATGATGCGTTGCAGCCAGTCCTCGCCCAAATGCTGACATACCCAGTCAAATTTTTCCGATACGCAATATTGATAGGCCTGAATCGGTGAAGTACAGATACGCACATCATGACCTGCTTGCAGTAATCGTTTGGCAGCGGCAATTCCATCTGCCATAGGCGGAATAGAGGCAAAAAAAACCTTTACTGCTATATATTTGCGCCAGTTGCTGATGAAACTGCGCAGGCATATCATCACGCAAATAAAAATGTTTGCGTTCAGCTAATGGTAATGGTTGCTGGTAGGTTTGCTGCCATAGTTGTCGTACACCATGTTCAAAATCGGCCAACACGCCATCCTGATCAAGCAAGATTAATTTTTTTGTCATACGATTTTCCTATGTTGGCTATGATCAATTAACACCTTTTTTATAGCATATTTTTCAGAGCCAAGCGTACACCTTCACTGATGTCTGTTCCTTCAGGAAGATTCTTACATGCACTGCGCGCTTCTTTATCACTGTAACCAAGCGCAATTAAAGTATTGATTATATCGTCATGCTGGCTATTAACAGCTGGTATTAGCAAACTATCATTATGATTATTACCAACCAGTTTACCACGGAGCTCAAGCACCAAGCGTTCGGCGGTTTTCTTACCAATCCCCGGAGCCGCTGTCAGACGTTTGATATCTTCGTTTGCTATCGCCGTGGCTAGTTCGTCACTGGTCAGGGCAGATAATATGCCCAAAGCGCTTTTAGCACCAATACCACTCACTTTCACCAGTGCCTGAAAGGTTTCACGTTCTTCTCTGCTGCTAAAACCAAACAATAAATGAGCGTCTTCACGTACAACTAGCTGTGTATATAGCTGCACCTCTTCGCCGACAGCAGGTAAGGTATAAAAGGTTTGCATGGAGACTTGTGCTTCATACCCCACACCCTGAATATCCAGCACAACCAGCGGCGGATTTTTCTCCAGCACAATTCCACGTAAACGACTGATCATTTTATTCCTTTCTCTGGCGTAAATACAAAAAGCCCGCGTATCATAACACGGGCTTATAACTGCGCTAATGGGGTGAGGTTACAGTGAAGTCAGAATTGACTTTTTCACTTCATCGGCGCGTTGTTGTTGCTGGAAAGGTCCCATGCGAACAACATAGCCCTGATTTACTTTCACCAGCTTAGCCTGTTGCTGACTTTTGGCCTGCTGTAAGTGGCGAGTAGTGGTTTGCAGATAACGCTGCGCAGCTTCTTTATTGGTAAAGTGTTGCAGATCTACATAGATATCAGCACTTTTGTTGGCCTGCTGAATACGTTCGCCGGGAAGAATTTGTTCTACTCGTACCTGTGTGGTACCGGCCCGAATAAAATCCAACTGCCGTGCAGCAGCATAAGATAAATCCATAACCCTATTACCGTGGAAAGGACCACGATCATTAACTCGCACGATAACACTTTTACCATTGGATAAATTAGTTACCCGTGCATAGCTGGGAATAGGCAAAGTAGGATGCGCAGCAGTAAGCATATTGACATCAAAACGCTCACCAGAAGAAGTACGGCGACCCTGAAAATTTTTACCGTAATAGGAAGCACGTCCTATTTGATTAAAACTGGCAACTTTTTGTAGAGGATAGTAGCGTTTGCCGGCTACCTTATAGCTAAGATTAGCAGTTTTATGCAGGTGTTCATTAGGTATTGATGTAATATTGGATACTGTTTTTTTAGGGTGATACACAGGAGCTGATATAGAACCAGCTGGTTTAGCTGATGCCACACCTAAACTTAATGCTGTAGCAATACCAATAAAAATAACTTTAACCTTAATCAAACCATCATTCCATTTCTTTGAGTAAAAGACGCAAAATCCAGAAAACTGTTGTTCAAATAATAAACAAATTCCGGAAAAAAATAATTACTGATTGAGTACAATGTTTAGCAGCCATTTAATTATTGGCTAACAGAAAGATATTAATCATTAACAGAAGAACCCACACCGTGTATATCTTAAATTAGACATACAACGATGGGTTCTGACAGCAGCATACTGATTGCCTTTAAAGTGTAAATAGTAACATAGAAAATAATTAAATCAGTTACTTATCAGGGCGATACTATGCCAAAATATCCTTAGTTTGTCAAAATTTTTTACTTTGGATGGGCAAGTGTCCATGCATAAATTTGTGCAACTCCACAATTTTTAAGGGTTTGAGCCAGTTCAGAAATTGTTGCGCCGGTTGTCACAACATCATCAATTATCAGTAAGCTGCGATTTTTTAAGTCCTGACGTACCTGAAAAACGCCACGCACATTTTTGTGTCGCTGCTTACTCTTTAAGGTAGATTGTGGCGGACGATGGCTACGCTGTATACAATGCATGGGTAACAAAGGCAAGCCATATTGTTGGGCAACCTGAGCCGCCAACATATGACTCTGATTAAAACCCCGCTCAAACAAACGCGTACGACTTAAGGGCATGGCCAGCACACCATCAACAATACCTTGCTGTAACCATGTTGGTGGTCGCGCCAGCATGAGTGCAGCTAAGGTATCCAATATTGCCAGTTGACCTTTATGCTTAAATGCTCGCAATAATTGCTGTAGCGGTGCCTGATAGCAATAACTGGCATATAAAGCTGTTACTGGATGACGCTTAAGCTGGCATCGTTCACAAATAGTTGCACAAGATACAGAACTGGTACAACGTGGACATAATTGCGTATTATTTCGCTGAAGCGTACATAAATCTGCCCAGCAATCCTGACACAAACCCGATTTATGAGCGTTACAATGACATAGTAAACAGCGTGGCACACCAATACATCCGTGCCAAAACGAAGTAAGTAATGAAATTATTCCCATGACAACAACTCCACAAACTTTACTGATTCACGGCTGGGGCGCAAATCATCACGTTTTTGACCCACTACAAACCTTTATACCAGCACCATGGCAAAACAATTGGTGGGCACCAGATCTGCCCGGTCACGGTTCTGCACCTTTTGATGGACACTTTAACCTGGATGAAATAGCCGACCAGATTGCGCAGCAAATTAGTCAACCTGCCAATCTGGTTGGCTGGTCACTGGGGGGAATGGTGGCACTAAATTTAGCAGCACGTCATCCTGAAAAAGTGAACACCCTATGCCTGACCTCCAGTCTGGTCAAACTGTTAGCCAGTCATGATTATCCTCAGGGTTTACATCGTGTTAGCCTTGATACCATGACTAACCTATTTGCCGAAGATTATCACAAATACATGCAACAGTTTTTACAATTGCAGATGCTGTACGCTTCGTCCTCAGCCAAAAACAATATCAACCAGTTAACATCAACTATTTGCCAATATGGCTCCCCTGCCGGACTTAACACAGCTTTACTTGCATTAAAACAGGCTGACCTAAGACCACTATTAGACAGCATAAACTGTCCGGTATTACTGCTTTTTGGCGCTCGAGATGCCATCACGCCACCGCGAATGGGTGAGTACTTGCATCAACATTTGCCACAAAGCGAATGGATATTGCTGCCTCAGGCAGCACATGTGCCTTTTCTCAGTCATACTGCTGAATTTGCACAGGTATTGAGCCAATTTTGGGAGCGACATAAATGATACCCCTGCCTAACCAGCCCGACTGGTTTCTTCAGGCTCATCTAGCGGCAACACTGGATGAGCGACTGAATATACTCAAACAACATCCTACAAAGATTCTGTTGGCAGGAGCTGATGGAAATGAAAGCTACCGGCTTTTAAAATTCCGCTATCCACTGACACATTTTCAGGAATTTGATAGCCGCGCAGAATACTTACAGGCAGCGCAGCTTATACGCAAAAGCAAACAGAACTGGTGGCAGAAACTTAGCGGGGATTTACCAATACAAACCCATTCTGATCAACTTCCAGCCAACGCAGCTGCCGATATGGTATGGAGTAATTTAGGACTACTTCATCAATCTGCTCCCCAACAAGTCATAGCTAACTGGGCTGGCGCGCTAAAACCCGATGGTTTATTATTTTGTAGTCACTTTGGACCGGATACCTTAAAAGAAATTCTGACGTTATGGCGTGAGCATGGCATAATAGTACAAGCTCCTCGCTTGCTGGATATGCATGACCTGGGTGATATATTATTACAGCATGGATTTTACGATCCGGTCACTGATATGAATATGCTAACCCTGCAATATACAACAGTAGAACGATTCATTGATGATATGGTAACAGCAGGACTATGGCAAACATTGCAATTTGACAGCGAAATTGATGCTGTACGGATCTTAGCTGATAACTGGCAAAATAACCCCGTACATAATGTCACACTGGAATTAGTTTACGGTCATGGGGTGAAAAAACAACTATTACCGGATCATACAGCAACAATACAATTTTACTCACATTCTCCAATAACAAAATCGTGAAATTTCTGATATGAAGATAATGCCAATTATACGTAACAGTTTTCTGTGTCTTATTGCGGCTGTTTCAATCAGCGCCTGTAAAACCAATACGCCGGCACCTCCACCAGCTGCAGCTAAACCACGAGCAGTGATAGCATTAGCATTAGGTGGTGGCGTTTCCAAGGGTTTTGCCCATATAGGTGTGATAAAAGTTTTACATGAAAATCACATACCTGTTCGTATCGTAACCGGCACCAGCGCCGGTGCGTTAGTTGGCAGCATGTATGCGTCAGGAATGAGTCCAGACAGGCTTGAACTCGAAGCAGAAATTCTTAATAAAGCCGATTTGGTAGATCCGGTGCTCTCTACTTCAGGTTTTATTAAAGGACAAAAATTACAGGATTACATCAATAATAAAGTTCGCAATAAGCCCATGCAGCAATTTCCTATTCGCTTTGGCGCAGTAGCTACCGAATTTGGTACCGGACGCATGGCTGTCTTTACCAATGGTAATGCTGGTCAGGCAGTACGTGCCTCCGCCAGTATTCCCAACGTATTCCAGCCAACTGTTATCGGCAATAAACGCTTTGTTGATGGTGGTCTAGTAGCTCCTGTACCAGTATCAGCAGCCAAACAACTCGGTGCCAACGTAGTCATCGCCGTAGATATTTCCGCCAAGCCAACTAAATTAACCAGCTCTGGCTTCTTTTCCTACCTTGATCAAAGCCTGAATATCATGAGTGCTTCTGCTCTGAACAGTGAGCTTTCCAAAGCACAGGTAGTGATTCGTCCACAAGTACAGAAACTAGGAGCGATTGGTGGCTTTGATCAAAAAGCTCAGGCTATTAAACTTGGTGAAGACGCAACCCGTGCCGCATTACCCCAGATCAGAGCTGTATTAAGTAAATATCAGGTTAACTGATCGTTCCGCTGAGTTTTTACTGACAGGCTATCTTTAAGATAGCCTGTTTATTTCAGAAACACTACTGCAATTTGTTTAATCAATAAATGGTATCTTGCCAAACTAATTTTCTTGGCTAACAAAGTATTAATTTTTAAAAAAACGAACATAGCAAATTTATTCACATTGATTACGGCAATTTAATTTATCTATAGAAGATAAAAATCTCTTGCATCTACCGAACAGATCAGCCCCAAAAAGCAAATTTTCCTCAACAATCAAGCAATATACCTTAATAGTAACAACTGCTTTCACAATATCCTCAGCGGCTAAGCAGCTCAATTAGCTTAAAATTAATTGATGAAAAAGTAGATACGGAAATAACGCATATAACCAAGGAAAAAGATAAAAAGAATCTAATTCAGAAAAATCTTTTTTTGTCTGATCAATACAATACCATCTGAATTGGTTGTGACAATTGGTACGAGGAAAATATAAACTTTTTCAACATACGTTATAAACATTTGAAGCATGACTTAATATCTAATTTAAAACCATAAAACCCAATAAAAAAAATCTTATTTTTGCTTTTATTGATTACAGATATTGTGTTAATTTATTTCTATCACATAGGGGCAAAACTATTCATGAAATATCACTGCAAACAACTTCTGTTTAGCATGCTGCTGCTGTGGCAAGTATTGCTGTTTGCCGGCTGTGGTAGTAATTCCAACACCGAATCACCACAACAGCCAGTGCAGCAAGTACCGGAACAGCAGGTAACGACCCCTACTGTTCCGGTACCATTTCGCAATCAGGATAGCCATGAGCGTTATGACGAGATTGGTAAACTCGGTACACATCCCATTAGTATCCCGGCAGGTGTGACTATTGGCGCGGTGATTTATCGCTCCAATCCGAGCAAATTTGCTGATCGAAAAATTAAGACCCAATATACTCCTCCACCTATATCCTATACATTTCCGATTAAATCTTTCCGCTTTCGGTATCGCATTAGCGACGGTGACGTCTACACCACGTCCGGGCAAACAGAACAGGATTATTATCGTGATAATAAAACCTCAATTCCATCTGACAGACCTATCCCCCCTTGGGCTGATGTAATTGTTTATGACCAATATAATGATGCTGTGCCGTTGAACTTTAACTCCACCATTCAGGATGATTTCAGAGTATCGAAAAAAGTTACAAATATTGATTATATTCAACAAGCACAACCGCTGTATGGTTTAACGGTATATCTGGCAAATAATGGTATTGATCCAGAAAATTGCGAGCCATGGAAATCGAATACGGTTACTCCAGACAGAATGATTAATAAAAATAAGGCAGGCAATATTAAAACCTATATTCAGCGTGAATTTACACAGCAGACAAATTTTTGTATACATAGATTTTATAACGATGACTGGCATATTCAGATATGGATTATTTACAACTGTACTTATCTGCCACAGTGGCGGAAAATAGAGGATGATATTATCAAAATACTGAATAGCTGGCGAGTCACCCAGGAAGGTAAGCTACTGAGCAAGCAAATTGGTAAGGCTTAGTTTTGGGTAATAGTACTGCTTATTAAGGGTCTCTGGGAAAGTAATAGCTTAGAAGCCTCCAGCATAGTCAAATCATGATAAAACAAATGCGATTCTCCAAACATGGACATGGCTTATTTGGATAGGTTAGAAAAAGTAGTTCTTTGTCCACAAACAGAAGTAATTAATGAATTGGGTTGAAGGTTGAGGTAATTAAGCTCAATACAAACTGTAACAGCGACTCTACCACAAATATATGCTTTATTTATATTAAATATCCAATTAATTAACGTTTAGAATCTGCTTTAACTTATCAACTATCACCCATTTTACATTAGCCTGTTTTTACATACTAACACTATTTGAAAGTATGGTTACAATCAGCAAATCTGTTCCGATTTTAGATGGCTAACAAAAATATTTTTTTATTTTATATAGAAACTCATTGTTTATGACTACCAAATATATAAAGTATTATTGCCATAAAAAAACTAAAGCAAATTATATTTTTAGATGCTAAGCAAAATTGTAATGAACAATGATTTCGCCAAAGTCAAGCAATCTAAAATGATAAATACATAAATATAAATTATTTTATCATAAACATAATTCACTGAATGGTTAGTATTTCTTTATTTTTATTGATTATCTACAAATATTGATGGTCTTCTCAGTAATACTTGACTATAATACTCAACTATTCTACCAAAGCGGGAAAATATGATGAATAATGATAACTTAGCTGCCTATAAAATTCTTCCGGTCTGGACAGCAGAGACATTGCCGGATGGCTTTAAACAGCAACACAATACTAAGCCTGGTACATGGGCAAAACTACAGATATTTAAAGGTCGGCTTAATTTTGCCATGCTTGATGCGGCGGGCAATATAACTGAAGAATATCAGTTTAGTACAAACCAACAACCACCATTGATAGAACCACAACAATGGCATAAAATTATTGCCGTATCTGATGATATTTCCTGTCAACTAACATTTTATTGTCAAAAAGAAGATTATTGCTCGAAAAAATACGATTTAACGGCCACACACGCCGACGTTATAATCGCAGCGCAAAGAGTAAAACCAGGAACAGTATTGGATTTGGGCTGTGGCACCGGTCGTAATGCCTTGTATTTAAATATGCTGGGATTTGATGTCACCGCGGTAGATAAAAACGAAGCTAATATTGATCAGATTAATCAAATTATCAACGAAGAACATTTAACTGGATTACGCGCACAGATTTATGATATTAATCAAGCCAATATAAGTGGCAGTTATGATCTGGTTATCTGTACCGTTGTTATGATGTTCTTACAGCCACAACAGATACCGGCCGTTATCCAAAATATACAGTCTAGCACCCGTTCCGGGGGCTATAATGTCATTGTATGTGCGATGTCAACATCAGATTATCCGTGCCCAATGCCGTTTTCTTTTACTTTTCAGGAAAATGAGCTAAGAGATTATTACCAAAACTGGAATATTATTGAATATAATGAAAACATTGGTTCCCTGCATAAAACTGATATAAACGGGAACCGTATCCAGTTACGCTTTGCCACTTTACATGCTATTAAGCCTTAAAAAATAGCATTCATCATCCAAAAAAGTTTAGGTAGATTTCATAACTTAAAAATACCATTTTACACTAAGAAAGGTATTAATTACTGAATGGTCAGAAATCAACCTAAACTTTTATTTCTATTAAATTGGAAGCTAACCAGTAAAAATTTATCTTTTAATGCACAGAATTTTGATTCTGCAAATTCGAAAAAGAAAAAATAATTTCAGTGTTGATTAATTTAATCAGATTCTTCAACTTTAGTGCTCGTTAAAGCTAATTTTTCAATGTTACGGTTGACATTAAATAAAACACAAATTAATTCCATTGCTATACGCAAATATATAGAACTAAAGAAAATAATTTTATTAAATTTAATTATATTTTTATCAATTAAATCTCTAATACAATTTTCTTAATAAATATTATCTACCTGCTGAAACATATATAAATTATCCAAATAAAACATTTTTAAAATAGATTTAATTTAACGATATCAATAATAATTCCCGAATGATTAAAACTTCCATCTCAAATTTTAGTGAAGAGATATATAAAATATTTCTGTATATCAAATAAATGACAATTAGATAATTTAACAAATCGAAAATTATTAATTAAATAGCTTAATACTCATATTTATTTAAGATAATATTGTCGGATACTGCTGGCTTTTGAACTATTTTATCAAATAAACTGCATTTATTTGAACATGTCTTCAAATATGTTTGAATAATATTTAAACTATTACTCAATCTATTTTTAGATGTTTTTTTAAAGCGTTTTACTATTGTTTTTTATGTAAAACCTAAATAAACTCAGTTTTTTTACTCTGAACCAATTCAGAGTTGAGCGTATAACCTAAATTAAATTTATAAAAAAACAATAAATTAAACTAATATTTATTTAAAAAATCTATCATTTAATTTTTAATTAAGTTTTACTCTTGATTAGATTTTAAGTTGTCCACTTAAATGGATTTTCTCTTCATTATTTCCCAATTTTATTGGTTAAAAGATAGTATAGAGCAGACTAAATATTCATCTACTATCTATAAAATTAATTTCAGTTAAAACAACTATTTCATTCCAGATCAATATAATTAATTCTTCAGCTCCATAAATAAGTAATAATTTATATTACTGTATCTATTAAATAATTTCATATTGAACATTACTTTTTGTATAAAATAAAAGATTTATTCAAAAAAAGCAACACCTAACAGGGTTGCTTTTTTTTATACAATTAATTCAATCAGAATGAATAATTCAAGCCAATTTTTGCACCTACATTGGAATGGCTGTTGCTGCCAAAGCGGCCATTTATATGGGCATAGCCACTTAACGCTTTACTAAAGTTTCCATTTAGACCTAGTTTGGCTTCAAACTGATTTTTACTAATATCTGATTTGACATGTGTAGTGTTTATTTTTGCTTCTGGTATCGACGAATCATATAACCAGTTTGCTTCTACAAACGGTAATACTCCGTAACTATCTTTTTTATTATTTCCATATAATACCGCTCCTATACGTATTTGCGCTCCATCCGCATTGATATCTAATATACGACCTTTATCTCCTAAACTAAAGTTATCTGTATCTGACCAGGTATAACCTAATTGCGCATGTGGTTCTATTAACCAGTTTCTGTTGCTACTCTCATGCAGAATAAACCCATATCCAACTTCTGCTGATATTGATGTAGCATGACCATCATAACGGTTGGAATAGTTTCTGACATCTGATAAATGTATGTTGGTTTTATTTTTAAACCAGCTGTATTGTGCCCATCCATCTACAAACAACCCAGCACCACTATTATCCCGATTATTCCAATGCCCATACACCCCTACATTATAACCAGATACGCTACTATCACCTTTTCGATGACTATTATTCTGATTGGTATCGGTGGAACTATGACCATAGCCTGCGTAAACACCTGCTTTGATCCGATCTGAAGAAATTAGATCAACACCCATTTCCAGCACCGATGTTTTCATCTTAATCTTTTGATGACCATCGAACATATTGCCTTTTTCGCGATTAAAGCTGCTGCGCATCCAAATATTGGAATCTGGTGCATATATTGAGGTAGCTCTGTCATACGCACTATGATGGAACATACCTATTGCTGCTAACTGATTGGCAAATACTGAAGCAGCTACCGGCGATTTTTTTACATCAGAAAAGGCATTGGTATAAAATAAGTGATAGACACCATGTTGTTGTTCGTCTTTTCCAATTGTATAGTCATATGCACTGTTTATTATTTCTTTAACTGTCCATACGGAGTCTCTATCATCTCCAGTTATTTTAATAATGTTATCTATACGACCACTTTCTGCTTCACTATTTTCTTCTCCAATTTGATATATGTTTACATTGCTTTCACCACTGGCATTACCATTTACTATCAGTTTATCAGTTTGCCCTTTATCTACATCAATATGGATATTCAGAAATCCGTTTTCACTATGATAATTACCATCAACTGTTAAGGTGGTTTCTGCTGAATTTTTCCCAAAATCAATAATGCTACTGTTGTTTAGATTTGCATTTTGTAAAATAACTGAATTATTTACTATGTCATCAATATTTATTATTCCAGAATTATTAATTGTACCAGCATGATTTGTTGTACCAATCCTGTTAATCACTATTCCGGAATTACTAGTACGGTCTCTTATATTCCATATACCAGCATTATTAAGTTTAGCCGTTCCATTGCTGTCTAATCTTTTAATATTTTCTCTATTGGTAAGTGAAACATCAATATCTTTTGTTGTACTTAAATCAACATAACCATTAATAATGCCATCGTTGTTGACAATAGTTTCTCCACCAGATTCTCTAGAGCGATGAGCAACAATTGTCCGATCATTTATAGAGGAAATAACACCTTTATTATTAATCACCTGCACAGCAGTTTGTTCATTATTTAAATCTAGCTGATGTATTGCACTGGTTAGGTCGATAGCCGTGCCATCATCTTTATCACCACCGATAAGTC
>JAIL01000239.1 GCA_000725195.1 Snodgrassella alvi SCGC AB-598-O02 | reverse complement strand
TAATTTAATCAAAGAAGTAAATGAAGATCTAAAATTTGGGAAAATTAAGCCTCAACAGGTACTCGAATTCTTACAGGGAAAAGGCTATATTAATCTGAAAACCGGTGAAGGTCAGATAGATGAAGATGGACGTCCTGTGTTTAAACTAAATTTCGGAAAGCAGAATAACGAGAAATATTGGATTATTACCATAGTTAAGGGAATTCCAAATACAGACCCTAAGAATTTTCCTAAAATAGGAGAACCACCGGCTTTTTTACCCTTACATTATGTAATGGATGGAGAAACCGGAGAAGTAAAAATAGATGGCGCTGAGGATAAAAAACTTTCGGTGTTTATAAAACCTATAAAGGGAAAGACTAAACACTGAGGATTAACAGATCTTTGGGCAAAACAATTTGAGAACTATGCCCGTAAATATAATATTCCCCTAGCTAAAATGATAAATAAGAAACAAATGGGTTTACTTTGGGTGCAGAAATGATCTGGCTATAATAATAAAACTATGAAGATAAATATAGAAGAATTATTAATCTAAGGAGATTCTCTATATTATTTAGATAAAATGCTAACGGCATTATAGTCGTAGGATGATAAAATATTTCAGGATAAACTAAGTTGAAAATTCATCCACAATGGAAAACGAAATGGTTTAAAAAAAATTTTTAATGAAGAAGGCAATTTACAGCAAATTGATAAATATGAAAGTAAAGTTCAATTAAGTATACCTACAAAATATGACAAATGCGTTAATTGGAGTGGATTAATATCTTCTACTTGTATGGAATTATGGATATTTAAAAATAATTTAAATAATTGGCAATAAAAAGAAAAAATAACGCTCAATAATAGGGTTGAGAATCTGATTTTACCTGCATAAATTGAATATAACTTTACTTTATCAAATATATAATTAATTAATTATTAATTTTTAAGATAATTATTTTCTTTTAAAAATATAAATTTATATAATTTAATAACACATAAGAACAAAAGTAATTAGTATTTACAATACTAAACTTCGCTTCATACCCATCACCATAGGAAACTGATATGAAAAAAACTATTCTGGCTTGTACAGCCTCTTTATGTTTGTTATCTGCTTTTAATGCAGCAGCACAGGAAAAAAATAATATGAATCGTGACTACATGGAAGCTATGGATAAAATGCATAAACCGATGATGGATGCAGCAATGATAAAAGATGCTGATGTTTCTTTTGTTAAAGGAATGATTGCTCATCATCAGGGGGCAATTGATATGGCTAAAATTGAATTGAAATATGGTAAAGACCCCGAATTAAAAGCTTTAGCACAAAATATTATTAAAGCGCAACAACCGGAAATTAAGTTTATGCAGCAATGGCTGAAAAAACATTCATATAAATAGCTAGTTTAGTAAGACTTTAATTTGCTAGTTTTGATTAATTATCTGCTAGGCATAAAATTTTTTTGCTGATTCAAGCAGAGGGTTAACTAGTTATGGTTGATCCTCAAAATTTATTCCTGATAGCAAAACAGTTCTAATAGAATGTATGAAATACTAGCGGAGAAAGCAATCTTTTCGCTGTAGGTTGATGGATTTGCATTTGCAATATTTGCTAAAAATTAGCAAATAAATACGTGTGTTAATGCAGATGCGTTGTGATCATAATTAATTTATCCAAATTATCTCAGCGCCAGACAAGTAACCGAGATGGTTATTTTCGGTACTATTCGTTCGGCTTGTCTATTAAACGAATTTATTTAATTTATGCTTTATAAATAACAGTAATATTCTATTTTTTAAGCATAGTGCATACATCTGGCAGGAAAGTAATTATAGATATTATCACAACTGTAATTGATCAATGTTTTCCTATTTAGATTGTTGATATTCATAAATAAGCAATCCTATTGACTGGCGTCAATAGGATTAAATCCGCAGTAGATTCCCGCTTTTGATAAATTATACGCGACCGATAAAATACATTATGTCAATTCAGATACAAAAAGTGATATCCAGGCGTTAATTTTTTAATCAATATATTGTTTCTTAATTCGCTCTCTGCGTTCCTGAGCTTCTACTGATAAGGTTGCAGTAGGACGGGCTAGTAAGCGTTTTAAGCCAATGGGTTCGCCGGTATCTTTGCAAAAGCCATAATCGCCTTCATCGATCTGGCGCAGTGATGCCTGTATTTTACTCAGTAACTTGCGCTCGCGATCACGGGTACGCAGTTCCAGTGCATACTCCTCTTCAAGTGTTGCTCGATCTGCAGGATCAGGTGTTGCCGCCTGTTCCTGCAGATGATCAGCAGTATTAGTAGCGTTGTGAATCAGTTCATCCTGAAGTTTCAACAGCAAGTCACGAAAGAAAGCCTGATGATCTTCATTCATGTACTCTTCTTCAGGGCCATTCCAGGCCAGAATGTCTTTTTCAGTGAGTTTTGCCATTGTATGGTATTCCTTTTACGTAGCTTTATTAAGCAATTAGCCAAATGACAACAATGTTCATCAATCTCTATTCAGCGGTTGCTGTCAGGCTATTAAAAAAGTTCGGGCATAATAGCATGTTTTTTTATTCTGATTAGTAAATTTGTATTGGATAAGCTCAACTTGTTACCAGCCAGAAAGAAATTTGGTTGCGTAAATAGGGAAAGCACCATTCCAAATATGAATATAAAACGATTAATAGAATTGTGGCTGAAAAGTCAAAATTACCGATACGTAAAAAGCTGAATGGGCGTGTCAGAGGAATATAGATACGCTGCAAAGTGAGTAATAAAATGGAATAAGGTTTACTGAAACTTAAAAACATGCGCACAAATAGTCCCAGAAATAAAGTGTAGCATAATGCCTTCATAGCAAATATTAGGGTGATCAGCAGATTGGCGACGATAATCCGTGTATCAATATTCTGGCGAGCTAGTTCGCCAAATAGATTTAATAATGTGGCCAGATAATAAATAAGCACCACTGCCATGATACATGCACTATCCCAGCGTCCCAGTGGTGGTAAAATTTTACGTAATGGTCGCACCAGCCAGTTGGATCCTTTGATACAGAACTGGGCTAAAGGGTGTAAAAAACGGCAGTTTAGCCCATTGTAGTAAAAGTCTGCCCCAACATAAAATTGCCAGTGCGTCTGCACACAAATATATTAATTTACTTAACACAGCACACCTTAAGGAGTAAGTTGTTGTTGCATTTCTTCAGCACGGACAACACTGGCGGTCACACCATCTATTATTACTTGCGTTAAGTGATGCTGATCGAATACTGAGGTGGCTGCAAATGTAGTACCACCTTTAGAGGTGACATTTTTTTGTAATTGACTAAATTCCAAGCCGGATTGTTCTGCCAGATTTACAGCGCCTTTGAAGGTACCAAGAGTTAAACGGTAAGCTTCTTCAGGATTGAACCCCTGCTGTATGGCAGCATGTTGCAATGCATTAAGAAAATAAAAGACATAAGCCGGACCACTGCCACTGATACCGGCGATGCGATTAATGCTGTTTTCGTCTTCCAGCCATATCACTTCACCTGTTGTACGCATGATATTCTCAGCCACAGCTTTGTCTGCTGCACTTATGCCTGACGGTGCAAATATACCGGAAATTCCTAGTCCTATCTGACAGGGAGTATTAGGCATAATTCGGATAATACGCTGATGATTACCCAGAAACTGACTTAAAGTATTGATTGTTAAGCCGGCGGCTATGCTTAATACAAGTGCACCGTTAAGCCGGATACCGGCTGTAGCCTGCTGCATATCTTGTGGTTTAACTGCCAATATCAGTATATCTGTGGCTGCCAGTTCAGTTAATTTGTCACTGGTACGTACCTGATAACAGCTGCTCAGATAGTGTCGTTTATCTTGATTACGATCAATTACTTCAATCTCATAGCCACCATGCTTAGTCATACCGGCTACGATAGCTGAAGTCATATTACCACCACCAAGAAAATATACCTTCATACAACTTTCCTCTGTTTTTATAAAAATAATTAATTTAATTAGTAGTATTGTTTGAATTAAATAAATTCAAACAATATTAGTTCTAAAAAATCTTATATTCAATATTAGCTCAATTATGGGTTAAAAGTGTAATGGATAAAACCAATATTAATTGTAGCATCGGATAGAGCCGTTAAATTTTAACTAATTAATACCTTATTCTACTGATTCAAATGTTTTCTAAGGCTGATAAGCAATAATTAAAATCACTGGTATTAATTCAACCAATATGTTAATAATATAATTTTATCTGATAAATAAAGAATTTTTATGTTAAAAATAAAATCAATAGGTCGAAAAACTTCTTATGGTTTGATCATGGTGTTATTAACCAGCATACTGAGTGCTTGTGATACGATTAGCACCGGCAACCAATTAGATGGTCGCTATGCTAAAATGTCAGCGGGATATGAGACTTCGAGTTCTAGAATAGGATTTAGGGAGGCAGACTCTCTGAGTCCAACCTTAGTTGAAACTCAGCAGCCGGATACTGCGCAATATAAAAAATATTCTGATAACCCGATAAAACAGGTAGTTGCTGAACCCGTCAGTACATTCAGCCTGGATATGGATACAGCCAGTTATGCAAATAGCCGACGGTTTATCACCCAAGGTCGGATGCCTCATCCTGATGCGGTGAGAGTAGAAGAGTTCATTAATTATTTTCCAAGCGCTTCGAATGAGAAATTAACGTCACTAACAGGTTCTCCTTTTTCTGCCAGTTATGAGCTGGCACCCAGCCCATGGAACGCAGATAAGGTTCTGTTAAGAGTTAATATTAAGGCAAATGATGTCAATTTTAATCAATTACCGCCGTCGAATCTTGTTTTTCTGATAGATACATCCGGTTCGATGAGTGGTAAAGACAGACTGGATTTGCTTAAACAGTCATTAAAGTTACTGGTAAATGAACTGCGTCCGCAAGATAAGGTTTCTATTGTTACTTATGCCGGAAGTGCCGGAGTGGCGCTGGAATCCACATCTGGTAGTAATAAAGCCAAAATTTTGGCTGCCATTAATAAACTTGAAGCTAGGGGCAGTACCGCTGGTGGAGAAGGGCTGCAGCTGGCTTACAAGATGGCTGAACGGGGCAAAGTAAACGGTGGAATCAATCGGATATTGCTCGCTACTGATGGTGATTTTAATGTTGGTATTAATAGCATAGAAGAGCTGAAAGCATTTGTCAGCAGAGAAAAAGAAAAGGGTATAACATTATCCACACTTGGTTTTGGTACTAATAATTTCAATGATGCAATGATGGTTCAGATTGCCGATGTAGGTAATGGTAATTACAGCTATATCGATAGTCTCGAAGAAGCGCAAAAGGTATTGCAGGAGGAGATGAGTGCCACTTTGGTTACGGTAGCTAAAGATGTCAAAGCTCAGATCGAATTTAACCCGGCTCAGGTACTCGAGTATCGCCAGATTGGTTATGAAAAACGGCAGTTAAAGCAGGAAGATTTTAATAATGATAAAGTTGATGCAGGTGATATTGGTGCGGGGAAAAAGCTGACGGTTTTATATGAACTGACGCTGGCCGGTGGTAAACCAAGTATTGATCCTTTACGTTATCAGAACAAAAAATCAGCACCAGTTATAAATGCAAATAATAATGAAATTGCTTTTCTTAAATTACGCTGGAAAGCACCACATGGTCAAAAAAGTGAATTGGCTTCTCTGCCTATAGAAAAGAAAGCTCTGGCCAGTTCTTTTGCTAACGCCGGAGTAGAAACACGGTTTATGGCCGCAGTAGCAGCATACGGACAAAAATTGCGTAATAATCCTGAATTGTCTAAAACATCTTATCAGCAGATAGCAAACTGGGCGAATAATGCCAAAGGTGAGGATAAGCATGGCTATCGCGCTGAATTTGTAAAATTAGTCAGAAAGGCAGCTGCACTGGAAGATTAACACAACTAAGGCATGATTCAGTAGCATATTAAATTTTATTTCTAATAGAAAATGAACAGAAATTACTGAACGAAATAATTTTATAATAAAAAAAAGCCAGCTTTTAAAACTGGCTTTTTCGTTTTTTATTGCTTATGAACTAGTTTTATTTGTTCAGTAAAATTATCAGATATGGTAAATACAAACACTTATGTTTTTGAAGTAATTTGAAGGTTATAATTAAATTCAGTTCAACTATTGTCAGATTTATGTTCTGCAATCAGAATCTGTTTTTTTTAAGCCATGATATGCAATATATTTATGTATATATACTAATGTATAAAACAGTTAGCTATATAGAAAACAAAGTATGAAGTTTAAGCTGTCACAAGAATATTTGAATGTTTTTGTAAATAAATTTTATATCGTATTGTTTTAGCGACGCTATAGATAAATTCGGACAAATTATGTCGTGATTAGTGTGTATACAGGTATGAAAAGCAAGATTCTGAGCTGAGGCGTTGATATAAGTAATGATTTATCCGAATCACTATAATCTGAGTATAATCAGCTTCGTTTAGCATGTTTAGCTGATTATCAGATTTTTATGAACTCCGCCGGGTAAACACTCACTGGATCGAAAAAGGCATTCTTATGAAAAATATACTTTCCATTCAATCTCATGTAGTTTTCGGTCACGCCGGTAACAGTGCAACTGTATTTCCTATTCGTCGTCTGGGTGTTAATGTGTGGCCATTGAATACAGTGCAGTTTTCTAACCATACCCAATATCGACAATGGAAAGGTATTGTCATGGCTCCGTCCCATTTACTGGATATAGTGGACGGTATAGCTCAGATTGGTGAACTTAAACATTGTGATGCTGTATTGAGTGGTTATATGGGCTCAGCAGAACAGGGTACTGCAATTGTTGAAATTGTCAAAAAGGCTAAGGAGGCTAATCCTAATGCCATTTATTTTTGTGATCCGGTAATGGGGCATCCGGAAAAAGGCTGTATCGTGGCTGACGGTGTAGCCGAATTTCTATGTAATACGGCATTATCAGTTAGCGATATGATTGCACCAAATTTGTATGAGTTGGAAGAGTTAAATGGTCGAAAGCGCATTCATAATGTTGCTGAAGCGGTTGCCGCCAGTAGGGTTTTATGTGCTAAAGGTCCTAAAGCTGTATTAGTTAAACATTTAAGTCGTGCCGGTTATCAGACTGATCGTTTTGAAATGTTGTTAGTAACACATGATAGTGCATGGCATATCCATCGTCCTTTAGTTGATTTTGGTGAACGACAACCTGTTGGTGTAGGTGATATGACCAGTGGAATATTTCTGGCTAATTATCTTTCTGGCAAATCATTAGTGGAAACGCTTGAGCATACGACTTCCGCGGTTTATGCGGTAATGTTAGAAACATTGCATCGTCAGCAATATGAATTACAGATTGTGGCTGCACAGGATGAAATTGTTCGTCCACGGCAATGGTTCTCAGCAGAAAAATTGGCTGATTCATAAAATTACGTCCAATTGCCATAATGTCTGACTCAGTATGATTGTGTTCTCGACGCTAAGTGATTTTTTTTTATCTTCTATTATCGAAATATTTATAACAAGATCAGTTAATATTAGCCATATAAGCTATAAGTGGACTGAAAAATTTTTAAAGTGGGTAATTGGGAAATGACTCCTGATTCGATAGAAAAGGCAGAATTAGAACAGATATTTACGAACAAAAAGCAAATGCTAGTAAACTATGTTAAATTTATAACTTATTGTTCGTAAATATCAAATTTCGGAATAGAATATTTAACTGATCAGAAAATTTGTGTATATCTGATAGAAAAATAGTATTATGTAGGTACTGTTTTACTACTGACAAAACAATTTATTGCCCAGATTTGTTTGTATGGGATAACTCTACTGCGATATTACCATCAACGAAGTAAATTAAATTGGTGAATATAAATTTTTATCAGTTTTATGATAAAAAATAAGAATTTTTGCTAATTTTTTATCTTAGCAGTTAATTTGCAAATCTAACTTGATCATAAATGAAATATATTTCATTAATATGTCTGAATTTATATTTAGTTAGCATAAATTTATGGCTGTCACAGCAAGCTGATCGTTCCAGACTTATTTATTTTCAGCATATTGTCGGTGTCCAAATATAGCACTGCCAATGCGGACATGGGTTGCACCACAGCCTATAGCTGTGTTCATATCTGCACTCATTCCCATAGATAACACGTCTGCATTAAATCCGTTTTGATTCAGTAATTGCAATAATGTATGCATGTGGTTAAATTGATTTTGTAATTCTTTCTGACTGCTATCGGCTTTCGCTACACACATCAGGCCACGTAATTTCAGACGTGGTAACGAAGTAATCGTTGTTGCCAGTGTCAATAATGCTTCTTTGGTGGCGGCAATTCCATGTTTATTTTTTTCGGCAGCAATATTGATTTCAATGCAGACATTTAAGGGTGGCAAATGAGGCGGACGCTGATCATGCAGGCGACGGGCAATCTTTTCACGATCAATAGTATGTACCCATTGTGCTCTTTGCGCGACAATACGACTTTTATTTGACTGAATATGTCCGATCATATGCCAGATAATGGGTAAATCAGCTAAGTGAGCCGATTTATCAATGAATTCCTGTATATAATTTTCGCCGAAGTCATGTTGTCCAGCATGAAAAAGGGCAGCAATTTCTTCTGCCGGAAATGTTTTACTGACGGCAATCAGTTGTACTGGCTGAGTTGCACCAGTTTGCTGGCGTGTTTGTTGAATATCCTGCATAATCTTTTGCCAGCGTCCAATCAGCTCATGATATTTTTGCATAAAAAATAAGCCTGCTTCCAATTATCAAATTGTTTTTTTGGCATATATCAAAAATTTCAATATCCATACAAATATTTTCATTTTAAATATACGCTAAATTGTTTAAAATAAGAGCAATATTCTTTGCCTGCACAAGTGGGTAAGCAAATGGAGCCTGTATGCAATTAACTGATCTACTGACTTTCGGCGTTAAAAACAATGCATCCGACTTGCATCTGAGTGCAGGTCTGCCACCGATGATACGTGTAAACGGTGATATCCGCCGTATCAATCTGCCTGAGCAGACTTCGGAAGAAGTTGGTAAAATGATTTCTTCTATTATGAATGATAATCAGCGTAAAGACTATCAGCAGAATCTGGAAACGGATTTTTCATTTGAGTTGCCCAATGTCTCCCGTTTTCGTGTTAATGCTTTCAATACTGAGCGAGGGCCTGCGGCCGTGCTACGTACCATTCCTAATAAAGTTTTAACGCTGGAAGAACTTAAGGCGCCACCTATATTTCAAAGAATTGCTAATTCACCGCGTGGGCTGGTATTGGTAACAGGACCAACTGGTTCGGGTAAGTCTACTACATTAGCTGCTATTATTGACTATATCAATACCTATCATCCAGGTCATATTTTAACCATCGAAGATCCGGTCGAGTTTGTACATCAGAGTAAAAAATCGCTGGTTAATCAACGCGAACTACACCAGCACACTCATAGTTTTGCCAATGCTTTGCGTGCAGCGCTGCGTGAAGACCCTGATGTTATTCTGGTAGGGGAAATGCGTGATCCTGAAACAATCGGGCTTGCATTAACGGCTGCAGAAACAGGACACTTGGTATTTGGTACTTTGCATACCACCGGAGCTGCTCGAACGGTAGACCGTATTGTCGATGTGTTTCCGGCTGGTGAAAAGGAGATGGTGCGATCAATGTTATCTGAAAGTCTTCAGGCGGTGATTTCACAAACATTACTGAAAACCAAAGACGGTAAGGGTCGTGTGGCGGCGCATGAAATCATGATCAGTACCCCAGCGATCCGTAATCTGATTCGTGAAAATAAAATTGCGCAAATGAATTCTACTTTGCAAACTGGCCAAAAATATGGCATGCAGACCCTTGATCAGTGTCTGAAACAATTGCTGCGTGAAGGGCGTATTAGTCTAGAGGCCGCACGAGCAAAAGCCGTTAGCCCAGATCAAATGTAAAATTTTCCTGCACATTAATTAAACTTGAAGAATAAGCGTTCAAATACTTCTAATCAGGCTGGATAAATTAAATATACCAATATTAATTGATCTATTGGCCAAAGATGGGTTTGCGGTTGGATATATATATATATAGCATAATATTTTAATGTCTGGACTGCGTTTTTCCTCTTTGTGTTAATTAGAATTAATCAGTTATTCTGCAAATGGATGTATTAATTAACTAAATAATTAGAATATCTGCCTGAGACTTACATTGTACAAAAATATATAATCATGACTGAATTACATAATATCACATCAGTAAACCCTCAATCACAAAACAGTGAATTCCAAAATCAAGAGTCTGAAAGTGTTCATTTGCACCCTGTGCTAGAAAAGATGGCGGAAGAAGCTGTGCGTTTAAAAGCTGCTGATATATTCATCAGTCCTGGGTTTCCGCCGGCTTGGAAAATTGATGGCAAAGTTATGCCAGCTCTTACTAAGCCACTGACAGCAGAAGACACTGCTAAAATTGTTATGACGACCATGACCCGCGCGCAAAGACAGAAGTTTTTGACTGAACTGGAATTGAATTATTCGGTTAATGCCAGAAATGGGGTACGGTTTCGAGTGAATGCCTACCATGAACAAGGACGCATTGGGATGGTGTTGCGCCAGATCAACTCTGAAATTCCGACCATTGATGGTTTATTTCTGCCTCCGGTATTGAATGAACTGGTTATGAAAAAGCGTGGTCTGATTATTTTAGCAGGTCCAACAGGTAGTGGTAAATCAACTACCATGGCGGCAATGCTGGATTACCGGAATGCTAATTCTGCCGGACATATTCTCACGATCGAAGACCCAATTGAGTATGTTCATAGTCCCAAAAAAAGTATTATTACTCATCGCGAAATAGGTGTAGATACATTGAGCTGGGATAATGCGATGCAAAGCGCTTTGCGAGAAGCACCAGATGTAGTGTGTGTGGGGGAGGTGCGTAGTGATGAAAGTATGGAATATGCCCTAAAACTGGCACAAACAGGCCATTTATGCTTCTTTACTTTACATGCCAGCAGCGCTGATCAGGCTATAGAGCGTATATTGAATTTTTATCCAGAAGAGCAGCATAAACAAGTTTTGATGGATCTGGCCCTGAATTTAGTTTGTATCATTGGCCAACGTTTGGCTATTAAAAAAGATGGAAAAGGTCGTCGTGCGGTTATAGATTTATTAATCAATACTACTACAATTCAGGACTTTATTTTTAAAGGTGAGTTGATGTCGATAAAAAGTATGATGGCCAGAAGTGGTAACGAGGGTATGCAGACATTTGACCAATGCCTATTCCAGTTATATACAGATAATATTATTGATTTTGAAGAAGCATTACGACAGTCGGATTCACCAAACGATTTACGCTTGCGTATCAAATTATATGAAGATGGCCAACGCGGGATTAGTGTCTTCAGTGATGGTCCCGAATTGAGTTTAATGTAAGTTGCGCTTTGAATTAATCTTCATATATTAAAGCAAAGCTTTAGCTTTGCTTTAATATTTTTTAACCAACAAAATTCTGACTGATCATTTTTTGAAACTAATACACTATGAAAGCAATGATACTTGCAGCAGGTCGTGGTGAACGCATGCGCCCTCTTACCGACATTTGTCCAAAACCATTATTAAATGTTGGTGGATTACCTTTAATCGGTCACCATTTGCAACGTTTACAGCTTGCAGGCTTTCATGATGTCGTTATTAATCATGCCTGGTTAGGCAGTAAAATTGAGACAGCACTGGGTAATGGCCAAGAATATGGTATTAATATCACTTATTCGCCTGAAACTAGTGGTGGACTCGAAACAGCAGGTGGTATTGCCACTGCGTTGCCACTATTAGGTGATAAACCTTTTCTGGTTATCAATGGTGATGTATTAACAGATATAGATTTTCAACAAGCTGTTAATATTGGTAATTATTTAGAGAATAGTAACGCTTTGGCTTATCTATGGTTAGTAGATAATCCTGACCATCATCCGCAGGGTGACTTTAGCCTGACTGCCGCTGGCGATGTCGGAAAACAAATACCAGAACAATCTTTGACATTTAGTGGTGTGGGTGTGTATCAACCATCTTTATTTAGTCAGATTAGGGTTCATACCAGAGCTAAATTAGCACCCTTATTGCATAGTGCTATTGAGGCAGGGCGAGTAAAGGGAGAGCATCACCACGGTTTATGGCTTGATGTTGGCACGGTAGAACGGCTGGAGCAGGCAAATAAGTTATTTTGTCCAAGCTGAGACTCCATATTCAACTGCACATTATCATTGATATTACTTTATACTGCATACTTGATTATGGTATTCAAAGCCAAGATCAAATATTCTGGTGTTAATTTTTTAGTTGTTACGCATGCCAATACAGTCATCATCATTACATAATATTCGAATTTTAGGAGTGGATCCTGGTAGCCGGGTGACTGGTTTTGGTGTGATTGATGTCATTGGTAAGCAGCATATTTATGTTGCTTCTGGGTGCATAAAAACTACGCCAGGAGCGCCATTATCAGAGCGTATTCGCATTATTGTCCGTAATTTACAGGAAATTATTGCTACATATCAGCCTACCCAAACTGCTGTGGAACAGGTATTTGTTAACGTTAATCCTGCAGCTACTCTAGTTCTGGGACAGGCGCGAGGTGCTGCTTTAGCCGCATTGACGCTGGGAGAATTACCGGTATTTGAATATACCGCTTTACAGGTAAAACAAGCCGTAGTTGGAAAAGGTAAAGCTGCTAAAGAGCAGGTGCAGCATATGGTGGTACAAATGCTGTCATTATCAGGCACACCGCAGGCCGATGCTGCAGATGCTTTAGCTGTTGCTTTGACCCATGCTTTGCGTAATTACAGTTTGGCCTCGAAAATTCAACAAGGACTAACCATAAAATCAGGTCGTTTCCGTTAAATAATACAATGGTTTTCATTCATCAATGGATTTTTTTGGCTTTGAATAGGTCAATGTACTAAACGTGTATAGATAAAATTTTTAGATACCTGTTATTTTTTCCGGCTATCCAATAGTTTTTTTATCATTATTTAAAATATTTACTGTTTTTAATATTCTGATTCTTGTTATTCTGCTGTCTGGTCATGTATTTAAATGTCAGTAGCGTTTGCTTGTGGAAAAAATGTTGAAATACCTTTTTAGATTATTATTTATTTTTTTGTTTAGCCCTAATAATTCCGAATAAATCATATTTTAAAAATTTAGCATTTAATAAAAATACTAATTTAGATATTAACGGTATGGTGCAGCGGATAAATCGATATGCTTTAATGGAAGTACATTAATATAGGAATAAATGACCGCAAAATCGGTATTTGCTACCTTTTAAACCTGTTTTGCTTACCTTTGCTAATTGATCTAATTTTTTTACCATTATTCGGAATTGTTTTGAATTGAAAAATTAACATATGATTAGTTTATTTTAATAAATAAAAATGTTACAAATTAATCAATTTAAAATAAATATTCTTTAGTCAAAGCAATAACATATAAATAAATGTGAATGAGTTATTGTCCATAAAATTTACTTTTGTCATAATTACAACGGAGTATAATGTAAAGATTATGTCATGAATGAGCTAGAGCGATATGCATGGATTGAACTGGCGTTAACCCCTCATATAGGTGCGGAGACCTTTCTTCATCTGATAAAATATTATGGCTGCGCCCGTAATGCTCTTGATGCGCCTTTTAGTGAAATTAAATCATTTACTCGCTCTCAGGTTGGCCAATACTGGCAAAAAGATGAGGCAAAAAGAGCGGCGGAGGCAGCGCTGGAATGGGAACAATCTAATAATAATGCCAGACTGCTATTATTGGCAGATGAAGATTTTCCCCCTATGTTGGCTGAGGGCTTAACACCTCCACCATTATTGTTTCTTCGTGGCAATAGTCAGTGTTTACATCAGCCAGCTTTAGCCATTGTAGGTAGTCGTCATGCGACACCGCAGGCAAATCGAATTGCTCGTGATTTTGCTACAGAGTTGGCTCAAAAAGAAGTGCTTATTGTATCTGGGATGGCAGATGGTATTGATACTGCTGCTCATCAGGGTGCCTTACGGGGAAAAGGTATGACCGTGGCTGTATGGGGTACCGGTATTGACAGAGTATATCCCGCCCGCAATAAAGACCTGGCACAACAAATTACCGCTCAGGGTTGTATTGTGTCTGAATTTCCATTGGGTACTCGCCCTCTGGCTGGTAATTTCCCACGGCGTAATCGCCTAATTGCTGCGTTAAGTCAGGGTACCTTGGTTGTTGAGGCAGCAATTGAATCTGGATCACTAATTACTGCGCGACTGGCCAGTGAGATGGGGCGTGAAGTCATGGCAGTACCCGGATCCATAGACAATCCTTTGAGTAAAGGATGTCATTTGCTGATTAAACAAGGTGCTAAACTGGTAGAAAGCCTGCAAGATATTGTGCAGGAATGTCCCTTACTCTTGCAAAAAACGCAATTGCTAGCATATAGCGATCAGAAAGCAGGAAAAACTGTATTGAATGTTAGCCAGGCTGAACATAAGGATAGTCCCAAACAAACTCAGCCAGAATTGGTACCAGATAAAGTTTTGACTGAAATTGAACAGACTATTTTAACTGGTCTGGGTTATGGTGTTGTGCATCCAGATACACTGATTACAACACTTGGCATTGCAGCTGCAGATGTGTATGCTAATCTTATCGCACTGGAACTTGAAGGCTGGGTGACAGCTTTACCAGGTGGTTGTTATCAACGAGTTAAATCTTGAAAGGACAGCAAATGATTGATGTAATTGCCTTTTTAATTGAGCACTTTCAAGATGTTGATGCGTTTCCTCCGCGTCATGATCTTGGCGTGCTGTTGGAAGAGGTGGGTTTTGATGATGAACAAATCGGCGATGCTTTGGCATGTTTAGATGGGTTACGCTATGAACCTTTAATTCCCGCCTCTGCATTACGTTCTAGTACCGGAATACGAATTTATAATGCGGAAGAATTAGATTTATTACCGTTGCAGGTACGCGGATTAGTACATTTTCTGGAGCAAAATGGCGCACTGAATCCAGAGCAGCGCGAATTTGTACTTAATGCTTTAATGAATTTACCATATGATGACATAACAGTTGATCATGCTAAAGTATTAACATTGTTAGTATTATGGGCGCATCGATCAGAATTACCAGTATTGATTGGTGATGAACTGATGGCAGCACTGAATGGCGATGCAACCATGCAATAAAACAGACTCCAAAATTACAATCCAGTAAAAAGCTTTCAGAAAGTCTGAAAGCTTTTTAGTTAAAACCTCTGTTTTATTTAAACAAATAATACTAAATAAATACCACTACTTAATTATGAATGTGAGCCTGAACGAATGGCAAAAAATCTGTTGATAGTTGAATCTCCATCTAAAGCGAAAACACTGAAAAAGTATTTAGGTAGCGATTTTGAAATACTGGCTTCCTATGGTCATGTTCGCGATCTCGTGCCCAAAAGTGGTGCTGTAGATCCGGAAAATGATTTTGCTATGAAATATCAGTTAGTCAGTCGCAATGCTAAACATGTAGATGCTATTGTTTCAGCGGCAAAGGAGGCTGATACACTGTATCTGGCCACCGATCCGGATAGAGAGGGTGAGGCCATTTCCTGGCATTTACAGCAAATACTAAAAAGCAAACGCGGTTTGAAAAATCTACATCCTAAGCGCGTGGTATTTCATGAAGTGACCAAAAAAGCGGTATTAGATGCAGTTGCTCATCCGCGCGAATTATCGCAAACGCTAGTTGATGCCCAGCAGGCGCGAAGAGCACTGGATTATCTGGTGGGTTTCAATCTCTCACCCTTACTTTGGAAAAAAATTCGGCGTGGTTTATCAGCCGGTCGTGTACAGAGTCCGGCTTTACGCATGATTTGTGAACGTGAACAAGAAATTCGTGATTTTACATCACAGGAATACTGGACAATTCATCTGGATAGTCATAAAGATCGTACTAAATTCAGAGCTAAATTAACGCACTGGCAGGGACAAAAACTTGAGCAGTTTGATATTCCAGATGAAATCAAACAACAGGAGATTATTAGTGAACTGGCTGATCAACCAGCACATGTGACTAAAGTTGAAAAGAAAAAGCGTAGTCGTAATCCAGCGGCGCCTTTTACCACTTCGACCATGCAGCAGGAAGCTGTAAGAAAACTAAGCATGACTACGGACCGTACCATGCGTACAGCGCA
The DNA here is from genome assembly GCA_000725195.1 of Snodgrassella alvi SCGC AB-598-O02. Taxonomy (GTDB): domain Bacteria; phylum Pseudomonadota; class Gammaproteobacteria; order Burkholderiales; family Neisseriaceae; genus Snodgrassella; species Snodgrassella alvi_G. The sequence continues at coordinate 2,929 of JAIL01000239.1, read as the reverse complement.
ACAACTCTATGAAGGTGTAGATGTAGGGCAAGGAGCTGTGGGGTTGATTACCTATATGCGTACTGATTCCGTAAATTTATCGGATGATGCTGTTGCTGAAATGCGTCATTATATTGAGCATAAAATTGGTAGCGAATATTTACCATCTGCAGCTAAAGTATATAAAACTAAATCCAAAAACGCTCAGGAGGCACACGAAGCTATTCGGCCGACATCCATCTATCGAACACCGGAAGAAGTAAAGCCCTTTTTGAGTGCCGATCAGTTTCGTTTATATCAAATGATATGGCAGCGTGCTGTAGCCAGCCAGATGGCACCGGCGCGATTTGATACCACCACTGTGGATATTGTGGTTGGTAAAGGTATCTTTCGGGTTACAGGACAAATTCAGACTTTTGCTGGTTTTCTCAGTGTTTATGAGGAAGGTGTGGATGATCGTGATGCTGATGAAGATACTAAGAAACTACCAAACTTATTTGAAGGCGATATACTGCCGGTAGATAAAATTTCTGGAGAACAGCATTTTACCCAACCTCCACCACGTTATTCTGAGGCTAGTCTGGTAAAGGCATTGGAAGAGTATGGTATTGGACGACCATCTACCTATGCCAGTATTATTTCTACTTTGAAAGAGCGTGAATACGTTACTCTAGAACAAAAGCGTTTCCTGCCGACTGAAACTGGTGAAGTAGTTAATAAATTTCTAACTGAACACTTTGGTCAGTATGTGGATTACAATTTTACAGCCAAGCTGGAGAATCAGTTGGATGACATTGCTGGTGGTAAACGTGAATGGAAGCCGGTAATGCAGCAATTCTGGAAAGGTTTTGATAAAGAAATCAAAGCTAAAGAAGATATTCCACGTGCTGAACTTACTGCTGAAAATTTGGATGAAATTTGTCCGAAATGTGGTGCGCATCAGTTACAAATCAAATTCGGTAAACGAGGGCGCTTTATTGCCTGTAGTGGTTATCCAGATTGTGATTACACCCGTAATGTTAATGAGACAGCAGAGGAAGCAGCTAAAGCGGCCGAAGAACCAACTATTGTTGAAGGACGCCATTGTCCTAAATGTGAAGGGCAGTTGGTTTACAAACGTGGACGTTATGGGAAATTTATTGGTTGTGCCAATTATCCGAAGTGTAAATACATAGAACCATTGGAGAAGCCAAAAGATACTGGAATAGAATGTCCAAAATGCCATAAGGGACATCTGATTGAAAGAAAAAGTCGCTACGGTAAACTGTTTTATAGTTGCAACACTTACCCTGATTGTGATTATGCCGTTTGGAATCCTCCAGTGAACGAACCTTGTCCGCAATGTGGCTGGCCATTAATGACCATTAAAACCACCAAGCGACGGGGTACCGAAAAAGTCTGCCCGCAAAAAGAATGTGGTTACAGCGAGCAGATTGAACCACCGGCACCGAAAGAATAAGTTTATTTGCGTTAAATATTTAATTTTCTAGACTTTCGGGTTTCCTGAAAGTCTTTTTTAAGTTAATTAGTATGGTTAAGACACATCCTCAACACACTAATCAGGTACGTATCATTGGTGGTGTTCATCGCGGCAGAAAAATATCTTTTCCCTCGGCTGATGGTTTACGTCCGACCGCAGATAGTGTCCGTGAACGACTTTTTAACTGGTTAGGTCAGGACTTAACTGGCATGAGTGTATTGGATTTATTTGCTGGCAGTGGAGTGTTGGGGCTTGAGGCGGCTTCCAGGCATGCCGAACAAGTCATCATGGTGGAAATGAATAGGCTGGTTGCTGCTGCGATTAAAGATAATCAGACAAAATTGCAGCTCGGTCAGATTAACATTGTGTGCACAGATGCATTTAATTTTTTAGCAAAAAATAAAAAACAATTCCAAATTATATTTGTTGACCCACCTTATGCCTGGAAGCAATGGGATTTATTGCTGCGTGAATTGGTTAAGCATATGCTGCCACAAGCCCGGGTTTATCTAGAAAGTGATGCCTTGCCTACATTACCAGCAGGATGGACAATACTGAAACAAGGTAAATCAGGTAAAAGCCGTTTTGCATTATTGGTTTATGAACCAGAAGTATGATAAAAAAATGAATTGGCATTCAATTTGATTAATAAAATAATGCTATAATCCGCGACCACGGATTTGAGTTGAAATTTAACGATAAAGGAAAAACAATGTCACTCTTGATAACAGATGAGTGCATTAACTGCGATGTATGTGAGCCTGAGTGCCCGAACAGCGCTATTTTTCAGGGAGATGAAATTTACGAAATCATCCCGGAGCGTTGTACCCAGTGTGTTGGTCATTACGACGAACCGCAATGTCAGCTAGTTTGTCCGGTTGATTGCATCATTATTGATGAAAATCATCAGGAAAGCGAGCAGGAATTGCAGGCGAAATACGAACATTTAATAGCTGAAAAAGCATAAAACAAATTTGAGTAAAATTCATTTGAAACAACTAATTCCAGTTTTATTAAAAAAAAATTATTAAATTAACTTGACGGTTGAGCAAATGAACATTATCATGCCGTTCTCTTTTGGAGGGATTCCCGAGCGGCCAAAGGGGGCAGACTGTAAATCTGTTGCGAAAGCTTCGAAGGTTCGAATCCTTCTCCCTCCACCAAATTTTATCTTACTTGAATTAGCCTTTGAGTAAGTGCGCGGGTGTAGCTCAATGGTAGAGCAGAAGCCTTCCAAGCTTACGGTGAGGGTTCGATTCCCTTCACCCGCTCCATTATTGTAAATAGTAATAGCCCAATGCCCATGTAGCTCAGGGGTAGAGCACTCCCTTGGTAAGGGAGAGGTCGGCAGTTCAATTCTGCCCATGGGCACCACAAAGTTGATAAACCCAAATAGTCTTTAGATAGGAAGTAGCCATGGCTAAAGAAAAATTCGAGCGGAGCAAACCGCACGTAAACGTTGGCACCATT
>JAIL01000238.1 GCA_000725195.1 Snodgrassella alvi SCGC AB-598-O02 | reverse complement strand
GTAACCATAAAAATAATTTATAATACTATTAAAGTAGATAAAAGTATTATAAAAAACAGGGAAAAGTAAAATGAAGCTGATAAAACTATTATGGCTGATATTATCATTCTTTCCTCAGCTAATCATAGCTCAGGAAGTATTTATCGATTCTTATGGTAAGGAACATATATATTTAGGAACTACTTATAACCAAGAAGAAACTTTTCTTAATACTGGTAACGGATCCATAGAATGGATAAATATTTCCACTAAGCAAAAAATGACGCAAGTAGATATGCTTTCACCATCTGATTTCTGGAATAAACTAACTCAAAATTCAATCAGGTTTTATGCATATGCAAGAAAGGGTTACGAACCATTCTGGGAAGCCGAAATTGATCAAAATCAATTGCAATTTTCAGAAAAGGAAGGGTCAACAAATATTGTCATTGATCTGAAAAACTCTTCTTTAACACACAACTTTGTGGCCTTTTTTCATTCTCATGATAATATTTATGGCTTCATCCGGAGAGTGAATAAAAAAGCGTCTTGTGAGATAAGTGCGAAGCAACCGACTTCAATTTATGAAATTTATATTGACTATCAGGGAAAAATTTTTGAAGGGTGTGCCTATCTGGCCTAATAATAACAAATCAATAAAATTAAAATAAATTGCAAATAGGTGCAGATTACAACCCAATCCTAAGAATAACCATATAGACTATTATCATATTGATACAATATGAATACGTAATTCTGAAGAGTAAATTTTTGCTCAAAAAATACTAATAAGGTGTATTTTCAGAATTTCACAATATTCTTATGTTGATTTTTTCAATCGTTAGCAAAAAAAGATGGATTATTATCGTTTTAGCTATACGGCAATTCTCCATACGCAGAAGATTAATATTAACAACAACGATACAGATAAAAAACCAGCTATTACAAGCTGGTTTTTAAATATTGGCACGCCCAAGGGGAATCGAACCCCTGTTACCGCCGTGAAAGGGCGATGTCCTAACCGCTAGACGATGGGCGCCTTAACTTGATGGTGCACCCGGAGCGATTCGAACGCCCGACCCTCTGGTTCGTAGCCAGATACTCTATCCAACTGAGCTACGGGTGCGTGAAAGATGTGTAGTATAGAAAACTATATTCTAACTGTCAATATTAGTCGTTGCTAAAATGACTATTTAAAAGCAATTAGCTGTTTTAACGGCAAATAATTTCGGTCTGAAGCAGTAAGATCACCATAAAATGGTTGTCGGTAATATGTTTATCATTGCAAGTATCTATACAAATAAGTATTTTGCTATAAAATTCACTCTCTTTTTGCATTTATTGTTTGCATAATGAGCATTATTGATGAAAATGACACCGTGGCACTTGCTGAGCTAGCAACAGTTTTATTTACGCTGCCGTTGCCTGTAGCAATCATTGATCTGGAAACTACCGGCGGTCATTTTGAGCTGGATCGCATTACTGAAATTGCTATTTTACGTTTTCATGAGGGCAAAATTAGCCGTCATCAATGGTTAGTAAATCCACAACAGCCCATCAGCGAATTTATTACCCAACTTACTGGTATCAATAATGCAATGGTACAGAATGCACCAGCTTTTGCAGAGATTGCCACAGAGCTGTTACCTCTGTTACGCAGTCATCTACTCATAGCTCACAATAGTCGATTTGATTATACTTTTCTGCGCAATGCCTTTGCGCGTGTTAAGCTTAATTTTGCTGCGTTAACTCTTGATACAGTACCTTTTTCACGCAAATTATATCCACAATTTTTTAAACATAATTTAGATGTGATTATTGAACGTTTCGGCATTACGATGGACAGCAGCGATCGTCATCGTGCTATGGGCGATGTTATTGCTTTAGCAAAATTTCTTCAATGTAGTCTGCGTGAAACAAGCAGCGATTCTTGGTTACAGCAATGGCAACAGTTGATTCGACCAGGTTATTTACCCGAGTGGCTTAGTCCCGGCCTACATCAGCAAATATATGCCTTGCCTGATAATCCTGGAGTCATGATTTGGCATTTTTCCAAGCTGAACAAGAATATCGTACAGGTTAAGGAACGAGCTTTTACTGATACCATCGCTCAGTTGCAACATAAACAAGCACAGAAAAATTGGCGTCAGGCTACTGCTTTTCAATTTATTCCCGCCATTAGTTTATCGCATGCCTTTCTATTACAGGGTCGTTATCTACAACAAAATCCAGATGCAAGCAATTACGTCGATGAATCATATGCAGCTTCAAACTGGTATACCGTTACTTTCAAGCCAGATCAGCGTGGACAACTTCAGGCGCGAGTGGTCAAATTAAAACCGCAAATTTTATCACAGGCTCCGTATGGTTTATTTTTGCACCCACGTGCAGCGAAACGTGCAGTAGCAGCATGGGCACGCCAATATGATTTATGCCCTGCCAATTTGGATATTTTGCCGCAAAGCATTGGCCACAATGATCCTTGCCCAAAGCAAGCTGCACATTTATGTAACGGCCATTGCCGCCTAGATAAAGAAATGAATACACAGAACCAACGAATTCTGCATTATGCGCCACGTCTTCCCGTATGTGAATGGGGCAAATGGCACCATTTGCGCATTACTGAATCTAACTGCATTACCGCTGATTCGGTGCAGATTGAACTACAAGCTGGCTGTATTCGTCTGGATCAACAACACTGGTATTTTCATCCCTTGCTACCAAAGTTAATTAAACAAAGATTAAAGCAATCTCAGGGGATTGAATTTTTAAGTTAATCCAATAAACACATAGGCTGCAATCATGTAAATATTGCAGCCTGTGTTTAAGCAAAAATGATTAAATTCTGATCATTTATTTTCTGATTGATGATTAGCTTTACTAGAAAATGGGCCATGTCGTCCACCAGATTTGAATTTGTTTAAATGTTCGTTACGATTACCGGCATTAGGCCCAATACGATCCGGCACCTGATCTGGTAGTCCATTAATAGGAACAACTTCTGCCGCAATAACATCTGTATAAGTAGGTATGTCGGTTACATCTGACTGATTCTCACCAATATCCGTTTCTGTCAAAAATGCCATAGTTACACTTTTATCAGCGCGCTGACTAAGCTGTTCCTGCATAGTACTGTGCTCCATTAACTGGCGCGCATCTGCACTTAATTGCTGCAATACTTTTTGATAACTGCGATTCATTTCATCCACTGCACTGGCAGTATCAATAAAATGCTGGTCTACCTGTTGACGATATTGGTCAAAGCTGGCTTTGACAGCTTCATATTGCTGGCGTTTTTTTTCATTCTGATTACTTCGCATAATTAACCACATTAGCCCTAATCCGGCTACAAATCCTATAATCAACGCAATTGACACATATAACCAAAGCTGATTATTCATACATTTTCCTTTTCAATTCCGTCTTACCAATATTCTGACCAGTATTGTTTAGCGATGCTCCACTACATCATAACATATACTGATGTTGTCAAATACTCCGGCTATCCGCTACAGATCAAAATGACCGTCAATGATCAGTTGAAAAAATACACTGCAGATAATAAAACCATCAGACTAAATAATGCTGCAATAAGATCATCCAGCATAATACCCAATCCACCATGAATACGTGCATCAAACCAGCGAATCGGCCAAGGTTTCAAAGCATCAAAAAAACGAAATATTGCAAAAGCAACTACCCACCACACAAAATCACATGGGATACTGAATAAAATCAGCATCATGGCTGCGATTTCATCCCAAACAATTCCACCATAGTCCTGTCGTTGTAATCGTTTTTCTGTCAGATCACAAATGGGAATTCCTACCAGAAAAAGGATCACACCAAACAAAATATTCAACCATAAAGGCAACCCAAGTTGTAGCCACAAAGCAGCCAAAGGCAATGCGGGTAGCGTACCAAACGTACCTGGTGCTTTCGGTGCTAATCCAGTACCAAAGCCAAAACCCAGCCAACAAATAGGGTGCTTACAGAGCCAACGCCATGTTGGTGTAACGGGAGAAATTGTTGATTCAGAATTAGCCAAAATGATCAAATCCTCGTTGACTTAGTTGTATTACATTACCTTTATGATCATATAAGTGTAATTGATCAGTTGTAGTAATAACCCCTATTCGAGTTACCTCTACAGATACTTTTTGCGCTGCTGCTAAAATTGCCTTACGTTGAGTAGGTGCAGCAGTGAATACCAGTTCATAATCATCTCCACCAGCTAAGATCCACTGCCTTAGCTGTGATAACGTTACAGTAGATTGCTGTTTTAGGGCAGATAGGGTTGGAATCATGTCAACATTAATTTCTGCGCCAACAGCGCTAGCGTTCAGAATATGGCCTATATCTTGTGCTAGTCCATCTGATATATCCTGCGCTGCATGTGCTAATGATAATAATTCCTGCCCCAATGCCACGCGTGGCTCTGGACGTAGCCTTTTGTTTTCACACAGAGCAAATACTGGTTCGGACAAAACAACCTTTCCCCAGTGTACATCTAAAGCAGCCGCAGCCAAACCAAGTTGACCAGTTACCCAGATATCATCTCCAACTTTGGCTGCATCTCGCCGTAACGCTTTTCCGCAAGGTGTTTCACCAATTATAGTGACATTAAAAACCCAATTGCCCTTAGTCGTATCACCACCTATCAGTTTCACACCAAAACGCGCAGCAAGAGCAAACAAAGTATCACAAAATGCGGCTAACCAATCTTTATTTAGTTCAGGCAATGCCACACTGAGTAAAGCCCAGCGTGGTGTGGCACCCATAGCAGCCATATCTGATAAATTAACAGCCAGTACCTTATGAGCCAAATCCGCCGGTGCTACGTCAGGAAAAAAATGTGTTCCTCCTACCAACATATCAGCACTGAAATGCAGATCATAGCCACTACGTGGTCTTATGATAGCCGCATCATCACCGATACCCAAAATAAGTTGCTTATCTTGCTGCTGACGATGCAAATATTGACGAATAAAATCAAATTCATTCACGATGGACAGGGTATTAAAATACAAATCGAATTTTAATTTTAAAATGTTTCGTTGAATCTTTCCAGAAAAGTCTATAACTCCGTCTAAATAGATTGATGTCGTTTTATCCAAACAATAATATCGCTTATATTCAAAATAAATTTTTTAATAATTGAAAAAGTCATACAATCAATTATTCAATTTAAATTTACAAAATTAATACTTATGAATAAAACATTAAAAAACGATTTAACTGCTATCCATGAACTTTTAGAAAATACTTTTCATCAATCTATCGATTTTCTAAACAATCTCGACAGTATGCCAACATGTTGTCAATTAACTCAGCAACAGCAAAATAATTTGCCGCAATTGAATTTACCTGAGCAAGGTGAAGGCGGATTAGCAGCTTTAAATCAATTTAATACTCAGTTTAAAGAGTTTATTGTTGCTTCTGGTGGTCCCAGATATTGGGGGTATATAACTGGAGGCAGTACACCGGCTGCAATAATGGGCGATATTCTGGCCACTATTTACGATCAGAATACTCAGGCTATCAGTGGTGAGGGCGATGTGTCTGCACGCATTGAAACTCAGACAACTGATTTATTACTGGATTTATTCAATCTACCAAGGGAATTTACCGGCGGATTTGTCACCGGTACGACCATGGCAAATTTTTCTGCGCTGGCGGTGGCCAGACAATGGTTTGGTACTCAGCTTAAGCAGGATATTGCTGCTGATGGTTTAATGAATCTAACACTGCCGGCTATCTCGGCTACCCCTCATTCATCAGTATTAAAATCATTGGCTATGCTTGGTTTAGGCAGAAATAACTTAATTACCATTCCTACTCTTTCAAATCAGCGTGAAGCCATTAATGTAGCCGAATTAAAACTGTTTATTGAAGATCATTTCAAGCATCAACCATTTATTCTGGTTTTAAATGCGGGCACAGCCAATACAGCTGATTTTGATGATATTGCGGAAATTATGGAGTTGAAGAATAGCTATAACTGTTGGATACATATTGATGCCGCCTTTGGAGCATTTGCCGCCTGCTCTTCACACTATCCGCATTTACTCAATGGTTGGGAAATGGCTGACAGCATTGCCATAGATTGCCATAAATGGCTAAACGTACCTTATGAAAATGCCTGCTTTTTTATACGAAAAGAGCATTTCAGTTTACAGTTTAACCAGTTTAAAAACAGCAGCGCTCCATATCTGGAAAATCAACTGGAAAATTTTAACTTTATGAATATCTTGCCGGAAAATTCCAGAAGACTAAAAGCATTACCAGTATTGTTCAGCCTGTTAGCCTATGGCAGAGAAGGGTATCGGTATATTGTGGATAATTCTATTGAGCTGGCTCAAGAATTTGGTAACTATATACGTAAAAGCAGCCATTTTGAATTATTGGCTGAAGTACGTTTAAATATTGTCTGCTTTAAAGTTACTGCTGCATGCGATACCGCTGAATTTCTGCAAAGATTAAATAAAACCGGTCTTGTATTTATGACACCAACCACTTTTAATCATGAAAAAGGTATACGTGCAGCATTTGTAAACTGGCGAACTACTATTGAAGATATTAAATTAGTATGTTCATTAATTGAAAACATGATCAAGAGTAAAGAATCTTAAGAAGTATGATATTAATCATACTTATTGATTAATATCATACATAATTTATCATTTAATCTATATAGATAGTCTTTATCCTTTTTATATTTTATAAATAGTTACTCTGATTAAGTGATTATGTTATTATTTTTTAAGAATTTTTTATACTATTCATTTATCAGTTTTTAGGAATGCCATGACCTAATTGTTTAAAACAACTATTTGCTATGTATGAACTTTCTAGGGAATACCAGTTTTTCTCCTTTCTAAATATCTTTATAGCAATTAGTTAAAACACTCAGGATTAGAATTCATATTTCATTTTACAGAATTAGATTAATAGTTACAGTTGTTCGTAATAAATATAAAATTGTAATAATTCTTATATTTATTATTCAATTAACTTTATATTTAACTATAAATAGATATGCCCAACATACTTATATTAGGAGCCAGATCACCAGCCAGCCTGACATGGGCTCGATTACTGGCTAAGGCTGGTTATCGGGTGCATATGGCTGATAGCATGAGTTATGCGTTAAGCCGTTACAGCAGATATATAGTGAGTTATACCCGTCTTCCTCTACCTAAATCTCAAACCGGTTTGTGGCTGGAGGAGCTTATAAAATTACTGACACAAGAAAAAATTCATACAATTATTCCAAATTGCGAAGAGGTATTTTATCTGGCTTCAGCCAATGACCTCATTCAACAGATTCACCCTTGCCAGCTATTCACCAGTTCTATTTCACTACTAACGCAATTACATCATAAAGGCTTTTTTGCTCAACTAACACAAAATTGGCCTGTTTCTAGTCCAGATACCCTTTTACTAACTAATCAGGCAGAGTTTACCTTATTTAAACAACAACAATTTTCCGCCGATAAACAATGGGTTTTTAAGCCAGCATTTTCACGTTTTGCTACCCAGACACTAATTTGTCCGCATACTATCAACTACCATCAGCTTCAGGCATCATCACAACAACCCTGGATTGCACAGAGATATATATCAGGAAAAGAATACTGCAGTTACAGTATTATCAGACATGGTAAAGTGATTGCTCATAGCTGTTATCATCCAAAATACCGGGTTGGTAAAGGTGCAGGAATATATTTCAATCCAGCACAGCACCTTGAAATACGAGAATTTGTTGAATACTTCGCTGCGCAAACCCATTATCATGGTCAAGTGGGATTTGATTTTATTCAAGACGCGTCAGGCAAAATATTTGTACTGGAATGCAATCCCCGCGCCACAAGTGGTATTCACTTCATGACTGCCCTGCCACAGACATCACAAACTTCTATTGTCCAAACGATTTTAAAGCCGGACATGAATTCATCTGTCACTTTAGATGAAATGAACTTTAATTCTCCCCAAATGCATAGTTTATCTATGCTATTAACACCCCAGCAATGGCGATTCTGGAAAAACCCAACTTTCTGGCATGACTATAATGAGGCTCAGGATATTGTATGGGAAAAAGGCGATACCCTGCCCTATTGGGCGCAGATTATGACTACAACAGAATTACTTTTGCGGGCTATACAACTGCATATCACTCCATTAGCGGCTACAACCGCAGATATTGAGTGGGATGGTTTGCCCATCGTCTTCAATTAATTTTTTATTTTATTATGCAAAATAAACTTTCACTGAATTCATCTCAACACTGGCAGGATTTTGTAGAAGAATTATGTACACAAGGCAATCACTTTGTTAATAATGCCCCTTTTCAAGTCACCAGCACTGAGATCAATAACGAAAAAGTCCCTGTTATCTGGAATACCAGCAACAACCCGCAAACAAGCTGGATAGCGAGTTTACTCAATAGCTATGGACCTTATGCGCGCGCCGAACTGGAATTAATCCATACTCCAAAATATATGCGACTATTTTTTGCCGGATTATCCTATATTGCACAGTTATTAATGCAGATGAGTGGCTTGGGTAGCGGTATTTTTTTGGATCACTGGTTTTTAGCGACTAATATCTATCCCAGCAATCGTACAGCCAATGATATTTTGCTGGCGGTAAAAAATTTAGTCAGAGAGGCAGCTGATAAAAATCTTAATAATTTACCTATTATCATCCGTTCATTGACACCAATATTTCATGCGGACATAATCAATGAGCTGCAACAAAATGGTTTCTTATTGATTCCAACACGACAGGTATGGATTGCCAGCAATCTACATGAACCCAGCTGGCGCCGGCATGCTGATGTGAAAAGGGATCTTCGTTTGGAAAAAAAATATACCTCTCAGTCGGAATGGGTGGCAGGTACAGATTTCTCTGATGATGATTTTGACCGTGCTCTATTTCTTTATAATCAACTGTACCGAAAAAAATATCCGCCATATAATCCAGACTATTCTGTAGATTTCATTAAAACAGCAGTACAGACAGGTTTTATACAATTTTATGGTTTACGGTTAGTAAACCACTCAGACACTTCATCAAAAAATCCTTTAAGCGGGTTTGTTGGTCTTATTCGACATGAAAATCAATTTGCAACTCCGATACTCGGATATGATTTGGAGCTGCCCATACAATATGGACTTTATCGTCGATTAATGCTGAAAGCTTTTTTAGAAACGGAAAAACACCGCGGTATATTGCACTGTAGTGCTGGCGCAGGAAATTTTAAAGCACAACGAGGTGCTCAGTTTTATCCTGAATTCGCTGCTATATGGATGCAGCATTTGCCGGGCTACCGTCAGAGCATATTTAAAACTTTGAATAAGATCATTAATACTTTTATTACTCCTTATGCGGCCAAAAAACAGTTTTAACTCAACCAAATCACCTTCTGAAACTGTTAAAACATACGACGCTACTTTAATTATAGATCGGATCGTTTGCAGACCTGGCACATGCGAAAAATTTTGCAGTTAATGGTGGTGCTGATGAAATTACAAAAAAAATTGTAAATGATTATCAGAATAAATTAAAACAGGGAGAAATAAATCATGAAGGAAAAATAGCAGATAGAAGAGAAGCTGCTCATTCAGAAATTAGAGCTTTAGATGATGCAATAAAAGCTAAAAGAGAGGCAGGAATACCTGTTGATGAAAACTCAATAAAAGATATGTATTTACACAACAGAGATCTTCAAAAAAATGCGATTCAGAATAATGGTGGTATACCTCCAATAAAAGATAGATGCCCTCATTGTGAAATATTAACGAATGATATAAATATTATAGGTCATAAATAATATAAAATGATAAATAAAAATAACATACGATTATCAGAGACAGATCCTAAATTATTTAGTGTTGAAGATACCAATACGGGATTATTAATTTTCTATATTGGAGAAGGTAAGGAATTATTTACAGGAGAATTATATGAAGAATTTAATGGTCAAATAGTATCTGAATATGAAGTTAAGAATGGGAGAAAAGAAGGAATTCAAAAAGATTATTTTCAAAGTGGGGAATTGGAAGAAATTAGTGAATGGAGGGGTAATTTAAAATATGGGATAAGTAAAGTTTATGAAGAACAGGGGAGATTAGAATCTGTAAGTACTGTATGGAATAATGATTACATAAAAATAATAGAGGTTTTAGAGAAAAAAGTATTTGAAAAGAAAATTATTAAAAAAGAAAATCTCCCTAAAAAAATTATTTTTTTACTAAGCTTATCAGATCAGGAATTACTTGATTACTCTTTTAATGAAAAAAACGAATTTTATTCTGAACAAGATAATAATAACTTCAATGGTTGGGGAGTTGTTGATAATAAATACACTATCAGAGATATTTGAATGAATTTTAAATGAAAAATATAGAAGAATTATACACTAAAGGTAATTCCCATACAGGGGAAACTATATATTATCTAGATAAAGAATTAGTTCAGCCTTATAAAGGCATAGTAATTGATGAAGACCAAAAAAATATTAATTGGGAGTTTGAAGTTGTAGATGGGAAACAGAATGGAATAGAGAAAGTTTATTATTCTAATGGAAATTTAGAACAAATATCCGAATATAAAAGTAATTTACAATTTGGAGTATCAAAAGAATATGATGATTTAGCAGAATAGCAGGGGGAAAGTATCTGAGGTTATAAATTTAAAAGAACTTGATACAAAAAAGTTTTCAAAGAGCGGGAGAAGCTAAAGTATATTTTTTTGACGTATCTGAATAGATGGGAAATTAGATTAAAAGTACTTCTATTGTTTCAATAGAATATAAAAAATCGACTAAATTTAGGCAACTTAACAGCTAAGGATGAATATGATGATAATAAAACACAAGAATTCCCAGATGGATTCATATACTTTTCGAATTTTATATAATATTTAAAAGATGACGCACGATATTCAAAAGACGATATTTACAATTTTAAGTTAATTCTAGAAATATTATGGAATAACGGAATACCTGCAATAGCAAGTTGTGATTTTGAAGAAAAATTACTAAAGAAATATCAATTCATTTTAATTGCTAAAATATATTTTTATCCGTCTTTCTCTGCCCATCTGATGGGTACATCATCCATAAAAAAGGTTTAAACCAAGTCATTCTTTCAGCTTTAAAGAGCGGATGTACAAAAATCTGAGCATCTAAAGCCGGTAAAGTAATTTCTTTCCTGTATGCCTAATATACTGTTATTATTTCTTTATCAAAAATCTTTTATTTCTTTTTCTTTCATAGAATATCTATATAAATAAAATCCAATTTATACTAAGGCAACAGACCGCTTAATTCTCCCAGAAACCAATTGACTCTGGGGTCAGGTGTAGGTCGGGTTACCGCAAAATAATTAACGATAAAGGTGGCCTGCTGCGCCAATAATGGCACCAGTTCGCCAGTGCGCACATAAGATTCTGCAACTTCTTCGGATAAAAAACCAATATGACTGCCAGCAAGAATAAACAGCAACGCAGCTTGCTGTTTATGTGCTACCGCTGTGGTATTTCCGCTCAGCAAACCATTTCCTTGCTGCTGACGCGCGTAAGTACGTTTTACCCACTGATAGTCTTCTACCAATAAATTCATTGTCAGATCTTTGACTTTAGCAGCCGGATGCATAGCCTGACAGTAGATGTACTCACGCTCTTCAAATACCAACTGATATTGCAGATTTTTAAGCAGACTATAATAATAACCAATACCGAAATCCATCTGATTATTAGCGATGGCGATTTCAATATCCTGTGGGGCACAAATATCTATTGATAATCGTAATTCAGGATAATGTTGATAGGCACTGGCAATAACTTTATTGAGAATACGTTGAAAATCAGATGGTAATTTTTCAACCAGCCCGATACGCAATGTACCCGATAAAACTGAACGATGCCATTTAATATTTTGTACTTCACGATGAAATTCAGAAGTAGCCTGTAATAATAAAGTGCAAGCTTCATATAACTGATGTCCGGCCTTAGTCAGGGCAAAACCAGAACGACCACGTCGACAAAGAATCACACCAAGACTTTCTTCAAGATGAGCCAGATGGGTACTAATGGCGGATTGCGACATATTCAAGCGCTTTTGTGCTGCCGTAACACCCTGACATTCCACAATAGCCACAAAAGCCTGTAAAGCTTTTAAATCATGCTTAATCAAGGTGTGTAACATAATATTCTCATTATTTAGAGTTAATTAAAAACAGGTATTAAGACATCATCACCACTGGCTAATGATAATACTTGACTTAATACCACAAAAAATTCACTGTTATCTCGAGCAGAACGCCATTGCCCTTCTGTTTGAGCAAAATGATAACCACCGCTTTTAGCCGCAATCCATAATTCCTGCGTGGCGGTATGACGGTTAACTACAATTTGCTCATTATCCTCAGACTCAATATTCAACACATTACCGTTTATCTCACAGTCCAATGACCAGCCATGTGTATCAATTGTTTCTTCTATATAAGCAAACAAATCATCACTGTACTGTAAAAATTCACTTTCAGTCATTTTGATTACCGCCATCTATACACTTTATTACAATTAAAGTCTAATCTTGCCATATAATAGGAACAAAGCCCAGTGATTATCGGTAACGCCATATACTGACACTGATTTCCACTATAACCAGCATTTAATACTGTGAGCTTAATTAATGTCTCGTCTTTTATTTTTATGCCTGATCACAACTGGTCTGCTATCTGCCTGCGGATATAAAGGAGATTTATATCTTCCTAAGGAAAAAGGTAAAAGCAAATTCGGTACGGTACAAACCGGCCTTTCCATAGAACCTATTGATCAGAAAAAACTCCCCAAAAATGACTGATTCCCTGAAATGTGAACAAGTACCATACTCTACTCTAGCCGCACAATATGGTACTCCATTGTATGTTTATAGCCAGCAAGCCATCACGGCTGCCTTTGTGCAATACCAACAAAACTTTGCCTCATTAAATCCACTGATCTGCTATGCTGTCAAAGCTAATGGTAATTTATCCATACTACGCCACTTTGCCAGTTTGGGCAGTGGTTTCGACATCGTTTCCGGTGGCGAATTACAGCGTGTTTTGCTGGCGGGTGGTGATGCAGAAAAAATACTATTTTCTGGTGTAGGTAAGAGTAAGGCTGAAATTGAACTGGCCTTAACACACAATATCCTTTGTTTTAATGTAGAGTCTATCCCTGAACTGGAACGTATCAATACTGTTGCCGGAGAGCTCGGAAAAAAAGCACCGATATCTTTGCGGATAAATCCAAATGTTGATGCTAAAACTCACCCCTATATTTCTACTGGGCTGAAAGCCAATAAATTTGGTATTGCTTACAACGATGCCCTAACAGCTTATCAACTGGCTGCAAGCTTACCCAATCTAAATGTTATTGGTATAGATTGCCACATAGGTTCGCAATTAACTGACCTGTCACCTTTAGTTGAAGCACTTGAACGCTTGTTAGTCTTAATTGATCAGCTATCTACACAAGGCATTCAATTGCAGCATATCGATTTAGGCGGTGGGATTGGTATTGTCTATCAGCATGAAGATGTACCAGATTTAAAAGCATATGCTACAGCTGTAGAAAACCTTTTATCCGGTCGTAATTTAAAACTCATGCTTGAACCTGGACGCAGTTTGATTGGCAACGCCGGCAATTTGCTGACTACGGTTGAATATATTAAACAAGGTGAAGAAAAGAATTTTGTTATCGTCGATGCAGCCATGAATGATCTGATACGTCCAGCACTTTATCAGGGCTATCACACCATTATTAATACTAATACGACTAGAACAAAAGAATTTGTTGCTGATATCGTAGGACCAATCTGTGAAAGTAGCGATTTTCTGGCCAAAGATCGATCTATTGCGGCTCAGGCAGGTGATATATTGTTAGTGCAAAGTGCCGGTGCATATGCTTCAAGTATGGCCAGTAACTATAATACTCGTTGTCGTGCCGCCGAAGTGTTAGTAAATGGTGGCGAACATCACTTGATACGTCAGCGTGAAAGTATTGCTGATCTACTGGCTACAGAAAAAGCCTGCTTATAAACAAGCGAAATTAGTAACCATATTCAGTCACAAGTGTAGCGTTCCGGTCAAAATTGTTGTATGAATGCTATGCTTTTGGTTTATTCATTAATCTGTGTTTAAAACATCTGTTAGTTACAATTGCCTTAAATCTTGGCGTTATCAGTATCATAAACTGGTTCACGGTATTCTCTACTCTAAAAACTAAGCTGATACTATAAACTAAGCTGATACTATCCGTTAAAAAAGATATACTAGCAGATAAACTTAATTCTAGAATTAGCTGATCATCATTTAAGAAAGTTAGATTTATGCTCTGGAAATTTTCTCACCGTGCGCAAAGTTTGAAAAGCTCAACTATCAGAGAAATACTTAAAGTCACAGAACAAGCTAATGTTATTTCTTTTGCAGGTGGTCTGCCATCACCGGATGCATTTCCATTAACAGAAATCAGGGCTGCTGCTAATGCCGTGCTGGAAAGCAATGATATCTACGGTGCATTACAATATGGACCAAGTGAAGGTTATAAACCGCTACGTCTATGGATTGCTAATTACCTATCACAACGTGACAATGTAACAGTCAGTGTTGATGAAATTCTGATTGTGACCGGTTCACAACAAGCACTGGACTTAATCGGCAAAACATTACTCGATAGTAACGATAAAGTACTGGTAGAAACGCCAACCTTTATTGGTGCATTGCAATCCTTTAATCAATACAATCCGCAATATGTAGCTGTTGCCAGTGATGAAGATGGCTTAATTCCTGACTCTATTGATGATGAAGTTGCACGCACAGCAAAATTTTTATACAGCATTCCTAATTTTCAAAACCCTACTGGACGACGATTATCTTTATCAAGGCGACAGGCTTTGGCTGCCAAGGCAAAACAGAATAATCTAGTGCTAATTGAAGATGATCCTTACGGCGATCTGGATTATCAGGGACAGCGCCTGCCCGCTTTATATACATTAGCACCAGAAAACACCGTGTATTTAGGTTCTTTTTCCAAGATTTTAGCTCCCGGTTTACGTTTAGGTTATATAGTTGCAAACAGACAATTTATCAGTAAGCTGCTGCCGCTAAAACAAGCCTCTGATTTACATACTCCGAGCCTGACTCAATACATTGCATATCAGATTGTTAGTAAAAATAATTTCCTCAGTGACCATATCCCCAAAATCCGACAAATTTACGGTAGCCGTTGTCAGTTTATGTTGCAGTCATTGGCCAAATATATGCCACAGGAAGTTAGCTGGAATCAACCAGAAGGTGGTATGTTTATTTGGGTTGAATTACCGGAATACATCAATGCGACCGAATTATTGAAAGAGGCTATTAGTCAGAAAGTAGCATTTGCACCCGGCGAAACTTTCTATGTCCACAGTGAAAAAAATAACTGTTTAAGACTGGCTTTCGTTACTGTTCCGGAAGAAAAAATTGATACTGGAATAAAGATACTGGCAGATATAATTAAACATCACATTCATTAGCAATAAACGGTGACGATTTAATTCACATTAGCTTATCTCCATTGCCAATTGTGACCAATATCGATCGGTATTGGTCTTTTTAATACTCTGAATCTGAAATAATAAGGCAATTAAGACGAACCTTAGCCGCTATTAACCAGCTTTTGAGATCTAGAAAATCCAAAAATTCAACATTTAAAAATCCGATATTTTTACATAACGATATTACTTAGAATTTGCTTATTGATTTGACACTTTGATTTACCTGTATAGCTATTATGGATCAGATAAAAATAAAAAAATGGACTGGTTAATATCCAGTCCATTTTTAGTGATTCAATACATTATTGAACTTTAATTTCTACATCCACACCAGCAGGCAAGTCCAATTTCATCAATGCATCAGTGGTTTTATCAGTCCAATCGATAATGTCCATCAGACGCAGATGTGTGCGGATTTCCAACTGTTCACGTGAAGTTTTATTCACGTGTGGAGAGCGCAGCAAATTGAAACGTTCGATTTTGGTTGGCAGAGGAATCGGGCCTTTAACCACAGCGCCAGTACGTTTGGCAGTATCCACGATTTCCTGTGCAGAACGATCAATCAGGGCGTAGTCATAAGCTTTCAGACGAATACGGATTTTCTGGTTTTTCATATCTATATTCTTTCTGAATTATGCAACAACTTTAGCAACCACACCGGCACCAACTGTACGGCCACCTTCTCGTATCGCAAAGCGTAAACCTTCTTCCATCGCGATCGGATGAATCAGTTCAACATCTATGGTCACGTTCTCACCTGGCATTACCATTTCAACTCCTGCTGCCAAGCTCACCGCACCTGTTACGTCTGTGGTACGGAAATAAAATTGTGGACGGTAGTTCGCAAAGAACGGAGTATGACGACCACCTTCTTCTTTGCTCAACACATACACTTCTGCTGAGAATTTTGTATGCGGGGTAATGCTACCTGGTTTAGCCAATACTTGACCACGCTCTACTTCTTCACGTTTAGTACCACGCAACAATACACCTACGTTGTCACCTGCCTGACCCTGATCCAGCAATTTGCGGAACATTTCCACACCAGTACAAGTGGTTTTCTGGGTGTCTTTCAGACCAACGATTTCAATTTCATCACCTACATTGATTACACCGCGTTCTACACGACCAGTAACCACGGTACCACGACCTGAAATTGAGAATACATCTTCAATTGGCAACAAGAATGGTTTGTCTACTGCACGTTCCGGGGTAGGAATGTAGCTGTCCAATGCATCTGCCAAAGCCAGAATAGAAGCTTCACCGATGTCTGACTGGTCACCTTCCAGTGCTTTCAGCGCAGAACCTTTAATCAATGGAACATCATCGCCTGGGAATTCATAGCTAGACAGCAAATCACGGATTTCCATTTCTACTAGTTCTAGCAACTCTTCATCATCAACCATGTCACATTTGTTCATGTAAACGATGATGTAAGGTACGCCTACCTGACGAGCCAACAGAATATGCTCACGAGTTTGTGGCATTGGGCCATCAGCTGCTGATACTACCAGAATCGCGCCGTCCATCTGGGCAGCACCGGTAATCATGTTTTTTACGTAGTCCGCGTGTCCCGGGCAGTCAACGTGTGCATAGTGACGTTCTGCGGTTTCGTATTCTACGTGTGAAGTATTAATGGTAATACCACGGGCTTTTTCTTCCGGGGCATTGTCAATCTGATCGTAGGCTTTAGCTGCACCACCAAATTTCTTGGATAAAATAGTACAGATTGCAGCGGTCAATGTGGTTTTACCATGGTCAACGTGACCAATGGTGCCAACGTTTACGTGCGGTTTGCTCCGCTCGAATTTTTCTTTAGCCATG
>JAIL01000237.1 GCA_000725195.1 Snodgrassella alvi SCGC AB-598-O02 | reverse complement strand
TTATTATCACAAACCCATCGATTATCGATCCATTTCCCCGCCCAACTTTGTACCCCTTACCAAGCTACTTTTGCCGTTTTGATCAATAATGACAAAATAATAATTTTTTTCAAGCAAACTTTTATTATTATCTGTTAATTCTATTTATTCCTTGCTAAAGTCATCCATTGTAACAAAATGCTTGTCTCCGCATAGATAATGTCTATTGAACTTATACCTGTTTCGTTCGTAGCGTCATACCTTCAATTTTTATGGCATGTCCATTCTTAATCAGTCAGGGTTTAGAATACAATTTAAACTCTTTATAATCATTTAAAAATACTAAATCATTAGTATGACTAATTTTTAGATTATAAATTGTGGCTTTACTTTTAATACTGGAGCTTCACAAGCTAAACAATAAATAAATATAGACTAAATATTTCATAATAGAATAATTATAAAAAATTCAAATAATTATAATCAATTGAAGATTTTTCCGTCTTATTGTATTTAGATCTAAAACTGAACACCCTTTACATCCATATTGATAAGCCAACAGCTGCAGAATTTATCGTATTTACCCGTCCTCAGGTTATACATATCCACAAATATCAAGACTGCTGGCTTATCTAAGATTTACTATGCTATTTACAGATTTTCCAGCTGTGAAGATAAATATTGCATGTCACTTCTCATTTTCCACCACAAATCTCTCCGTGCTCGCTCAAACAATCTTTCTCTACTATCTAATCTACTCTTAGTATAAGGTTTGAATCTGCCTGGTGCATTTTTATCAAACCAGTGATGGGTTTCAGAAGAGGTACTTTTACCTTGATAGTGTCGAGACTGCTCATAAACACCCCAAATACGAACCCTCGCATCAATAGTTGCCCTATTAGTAGTTGTCTGGCTATATTCAGTAAATGCAGTTTCTTTGATTATTGGTCGATCAACTAAATTACCATTGGCATCAGCCACCTTCTCGGTACCTACCTTTTCTCTCTCAGTTCTGTGCGAAACCCGTACTTCCTCTTTATATAGCTGATAATCATCTTTCGTTCTGATATTAATGACCAGATTTGCATCTGTAGAATTATAAACAAATCTGACGAAACTTTTATCCAGTTGTGAGCGGATGTCTCTGCTATCTATACCATCAGAATTAATAAATATATTGATTAGTCCTTTACGATAATGACTATCTGCAAGTTGTCTGGCGCCT
Organism: Snodgrassella alvi SCGC AB-598-O02; assembly: GCA_000725195.1. Classification (GTDB taxonomy): domain Bacteria; phylum Pseudomonadota; class Gammaproteobacteria; order Burkholderiales; family Neisseriaceae; genus Snodgrassella; species Snodgrassella alvi_G. Next base: position 14,870 of record JAIL01000237.1, on the reverse strand, counting down.
TTATAATCCCCATAGGGGTTATAAACTTGTGCTGCTTTCGAATAATGGGCAGACGCATCTCGGTAATCTTTGAGGCGAGTGGCATTTCTGCTGATTGCCTGTCCTCTCTGAAAACTGTCTTCTGCATCCATGGTCCGCCATTTTTTATCATATGTACCTGCCAGCTTTTGACTATTTTTATAGTCTCCATAAGCTTTGTATAAATCAGCTGCCTGCTTATATAATTCTGAAGCTCTTCTGTAATCACTGGAATTAGCAGCATTTTTAATAATAGACTGCGCTTTGCTATAGTTTTCTTCGGCTGCAATAGTACGCCATTTTTTTTCATATGCAGCAGCCAGCTTGGCGCTATCTTTGTAGTTACCTAGTGGCAAATAGACTTCATGCGCTTTACGAAAATTGATAGCAGCCTGTTTATAGTTCTGTTGCTTTACATCGGCCTGTGCCTGTGTATAAAACTCTTCGGCTGCAGTTTTATAGTATAGTTTCTGATTATCTTCGGCACGCTTCGAGATATCTTTATAATTATAATAATTCAACCCTTCACGATATAATTTTGCCTTGCGTAAATAATCCTGACTACCACCCACCACTACCACATTGGCCTGCTCATAAAACTGTTCAGCAATAGTCTGTTTCAGAGTATCTTCACTATGCAAAGACAGAAAATCTTCAATAAACTGACTATAACTCTTGTCTTGTAGTTGAGTTCTCATCGTCAGCAACAGTTTATAATTATCAATTCGGGTCGGAAAATCAGCAGCCGCAGAATTCTGGATATTTTTCTGCGCCATGGTAGCCAAATTAGTGACCGTTTTCTTTAAATAGACAATATCTTTGTCTTTCCATGGTTTATTTTTTTCTTTCAGACGAGCACTTTTAACGTCGTAATTCGAAGCCAGAATTTTTACTCCAGCAATATAATCCCCTTTTTTAAACTTGTTTTCCGGTGTTACCGGCATGGCACAACTCATTAACAATAAGCATAAAAAAACTGTTAATAATTTCTTCATTTATCACCCCATATCCCTGAAGATAAATATATAGCTTAAACATAGAAAACGCATATTAACATTTAATAACATTAACAACAATAACTAGAATTATTATTTTTTATATTTACTTTATTTGTATTTATAATACCCTATAGAAATTGTCTAATCAGTACGAATAAAAAAGAGACAATGATCATCATTATTGATCTTAAAATGCATGGTTGATGTATTTAACAGTTTATGTTCTCACTTTATGAAAACAACTTATTCAGAATATACTGTTGCAACCCCTAACTAAAAATTAAATAAATTCATTACAGCTAACCACTAAAGTCTTTGAGAAAAACATCGTTAATATTTATATTTTCAGGATTTTTTAAATTATTAATTATAATAGTTTAGCTTATTTTAATAACTATCTAATCCTAAAAGCATGGTCAATTTAACCAATAATCTCTTCTCAACAATAAATTTTTATTTTCATGTAGTTAAAATCTACAATTGATCATACACAAAATTATGCTAAACTTTTATCAGTGATATATTAATGATCTTTATTTTACTTTACTCCTCAGCTTGACTGCAAAATGACCATATTGTATCTGTCGTCATATACAAAGATAACTCAGGCTAAAGAGATATAAGCTAAATTATTGATACCTATAAGTTAATTTCAGGCCAAACGAACTGAAATTTTATCCAGTTTACAACATCAGATAATGTTATTTAAAAAACCAAACCCTTATTACGACCCAGCAAAAATACACCATACCCCGACCGGTTTTTGCAATCCTGAACCATTTATTATCAAACAGCGAGATGTTTTTCGCTGGAATTGGGAACGGTTGTCACAACGTTTACCCAGACCACCACAGCAGGGATATACTGAATTTGCCCGTACCTGGTATCAACAGCCAGATTTCACCCTGACAAATAATCGTCTATGGTGGATCAGTCATGCAACAATACTATTGCGACTGCAAGAATGCTTTATTATTACCGATCCAGTATTTTCACAACGTGTTTCTCCTGTTTCATTCGCCGGTCCGAAGCGACGTACCCAACCTGCAGCCACGATTACAGAACTTCCGCATGTCGACGTGATCGCTTTGTCACACAATCATTATGATCATCTGGATAAAGCCAGTATTCGCCAATTAGCACAACGGTTTCCGGCAATAACCGCAGTAGTACCATTAGGATTGAAACATAAAGTGCGCAATCTGGGTGTACAAAATGTTATTGAATTGGACTGGTGGGAGTCGGTAATCATTAAAGACATTCAGTTTCATGCCGTACCTGCCCAGCACTGGAGTCAGCGCGGCATCTTTGATCGTAACCAAAGTTTATGGTGTGGATGGATAATACAGGCAAAGACGTCGTATACCTATTTTAGTGGTGATACTGGCTTTAATGAACCCATGTTTCAGCAAATAGCAGAGCGCTATCCACGAATTGATATGGCCGCCATTCAGCTAGGAGCCTATGCACCACGCTGGATAATGCAAAACCAACATATCGATCCGTATCAAGCAGTTATGATCTTCAAAATCTTGCAATGCCGGCAGGCTATCGGTATGCATTGGGGCGCTTTTGAGCTGGCTGACGAACCCATTGATGAACCCCCGCAACTGTTAGCAGAAGCATGTGCTCAACAGCATGTACCTGCTGATCGATTTGAGAGTATTAAAATGGGCGACAGCCGGCTGATATCTGCATAATTAGCAGAAGTCCACCATAAAAAATGATCATACTAGTTATTGGTTTCATGACCATTGCTTAACTTATCATGATAGTTAAATGTAGCAATATTATGTTGTGTATTTCCATAACTAAATTAATAACCAATATCAAGATATGTTTCAAATATAATTACCCTAATCAACCAGAAAAAAATACTTCTTATATTAATTATTCAAATTTTGAAAATTCCAATACGTTTTTGGCTTGTTCCCTATGTGTATTTCTCTCTCTAAACATGAGATTTCACTTACTAGGAAAAGATATTTTGCTAAAGGGAAATTGCTTCGATCACAAAGTCGCATTGCTCTAATATTACAAAAGAGAATTTAAAATCTAATAAGTACAATAATTGAGTATAAAAAACACTTTTCAAAACCATCATTCTAGATAATGGCTCGAAATGATAATTGAATTAGAAAATACTATTCTGGAGACGAACAAAGTATTATTAAAGAGGATAAATTAAAATTTTCTAAAAATATTAAATAATAATTTAAATCTATCAAAAATTATAAATGGGAAAACATAGATAGATTATGTATAATCGCCAAACAACAAAAATACCTATATTGGATAATTTGACATTTTTAGGATGCTTAGAATTACCATATTTAATACAACGATTAAAAGAGTGTTTAATGAGAATAACGATGTAAAAGTAAAAATTTAGCTTTACACAGGTACTATTAAAATTATTTGGTAGAAAAATTATATTGTTTACTGAACAAATCAATGTAAATTACAAATAAATATTTAAAATAGATGAGAAATATTGATTTATTCAGACACTCTGATATTAAATACAAGATTAGATAATTTAGAATTTTCTATTTTTCCATTTTTTTTACAAAAAATCTTCTTTTTACCTCAGTAACATTTATGCCTGATTTTTTAGTTCTATCATCATCTGATTAAACTCTTCACGATAAGCAGGACAGACATAGGGACGTAACAAACTAAGCGTCTGATAAGTACCACGATATTTTGATGTTTCTGTTAATTTTGGTTCACATAAAGCACTGTCATAATCACACCAGTATTTGGTAATCAACCAGATATTTACTGCCAGGTCTTTTCGCGCAATTTCATCTGTCAAAATTAGACCAATATCTGTTAATTGCTGCAACATATTTAATAACATTGGGGAAACCTGCACCCGGGTAAAATTATTATGCTCACCCAGCAGTTCCGCGCTACGCGACAACATGGCATTTAAATCACTAAATAAGAATCGATACTGCCACATGACATCGTAAACACCAAACATATAATTTTTAATCGCTTCAGTACTGTCTGGTGGGGTCGCCCGCTGTAAATAACGCAACAGTTCTTCACTGTAACGCTTAAACAGCTGCATAATGATTTCATCTTTATTGCGAAAGTGATAATACAGATTTCCTGGACTGATTCCGAGATAGGAAGCAATATGATTAGTACTGATGTTGCGCTCTCCTTCTTCATTAAACAACTTCAGACTAGCATCAATAATACGGTTGTAAGTATTGGGGCGAGATCCTTTGACCATAAAAACTTCTTTCAGATAATTTATTTTTAGTTCGGTTTACAGTATCTGTTTTCTAACACAATGAATAAAATTTGTTTAGCAACTACTGGACTGAAAGTGATGCGGTAACCAGACTGGCTCTGTTTGTAGTTGAACTTGGAAATATTGGGCTACCTGTTGACAAATATGCTGAGCCAAAGCCACAACATCATGAGCGCTGGCATTATTTTTATTTACCAGAACCAATGCCTGACGATCATGGACTGCAGCCCCGCCAAGCTGATAGCCCTTAAGACCACACTGTTCAATCAACCAACCGGCTGCTAGTTTAACTTGACCATCTGGCTGGGGATAATGAGGAGCCTTTGGATACTGACTCAATAATACAGCCGCTACTTCGGGATTTACAATCGGGTTTTTAAAAAAACTACCAGCATTACCAAGGACACGCGGATCCGGCAGCTTTTGACGACGAATTTCCGTTACTGCCTGAGCCACTATTTTTGCATTAAGCGGCTGATCCTGAGCTATTTTTTTTGCGTATTGTTCCAGATCGCCATAGTGCAGCTGCGGTTTAAAACTGCGAGATAACACAAATTGTACCGCAGTAATCACATAGCGTTTACCTTGTGCATGCTTGAAAATACTATCACGATAAGCAAAATGACACTCTTCCGACTTTAGCCATAGCCATTCCCCTGAAATCTGATCAAAACAGTGAATCGCAGCAATACACGATTGTACTTCAACGCCATAAGCCCCGATATTTTGTACCGGAGCGGCACCAACCGTACCGGGAATCAGACTCAGATTTTCTAATCCACTCCAGCCTTGGGCAACAGTGTACTGGACAAAATTGTGCCAGTTTTCCCCCGCTGCTGCCTCTACTACAATGCGATCATTATTCTCAGCAATCAGCCGAATACCGCGATTAGCCATGCGTACTACAAACCCGGGATAATCGGCACAAAACAGAATATTACTGCCTCCGCCAAGCCACAATACCTGATCCGCAGCATATTCGGGTAAAGCCAGAATTTCTGGTAACTGTTTACAATCTGTCAGCGTAACCAATGCCCGTGCCCGCACCGGTAGACCAAAAGTATGAAGCTTTTGTAAATCAGCATCAGCAATTACATTAATCATAATTATCTCTCTGCATGCTGGTACACAAGTACTTTACTTTCACGATTCAAATACCATACCAGTGCCACTGCTGCTCCGGTTAAAGACACCACTAGCGCCAACCAGAATCCATATAGAGCCATGTTAAAATATAGTCCTAACAGGCAGCCAATGCCTAAACCAAGTCCCCAGAAAGTGATGGCATGAATGAGCATGGGTACCTTAGTTAGTTTAAAACCACGTAAGGCATAGGAGGCAATAGTTTGCGTAGCATCAGATAACTGGAAAATCGCGGCGAAAATCAGCAATGTGCCTCCTAATATAATCACATTCTGATCTTTGGTATACAGACTGACCCAAAAATGGCGGAATGTCAGTAGCATTAATCCGGTACCACAGGCACCAATTAGTCCCATAATCAATCCGACTCCGGAAATGAAACGTGCTCGCAACCAATTCTGCGCTCCAACAGCCTGTCCAACACAAACAGCCAAAGCAATACCAATACTTTGGGGAATCATATAAATTAACGAAGTAATGTTAATGACCACTTGTTGTGAAGCCACATGCGTTACCCCGAAGCGTGCGATTAACAGACTAATAAACGTAAACAAACTTACTTCGAGAAAGAATGATAGCCCAATAGGAATACCTAGCATTAACACCGCCCATTGAGCGCGCCATTTTGGCCATTCAAAGCGTGCAAACAAAGCGAAAGGAGCAAAAAACCGCTGGCGATAAATATAAATACCTAACACAATAGCATTAAACCAGAAACAAATTGCTGAAGCCAAGCCACAACCTGCGCCACCCAAGGCAGGCAGACCAAATTTGCCATACACAAAAACATAATTAAGCGGAATATTCAGCAATAAAGCAATCAGGCTGACAACCATGATCGTTTTGGGACGATTTAAAGATGAGGCAAACGCATAAAAAGCACGATGAATCATTGCTGCCGGCATGCCCAGTGAGATAAAAAAGACAAACTGGCCAAAAGTTTTATTCACATATGACCCCATATCGAACTGCTTCTGCAATGGTGAAATCACCACCCAAAGCAGCAACATGCCTGATATCCCCAGAAACAAACCAAACCACAGCCCCTGACGACCCTGCTCGCCAATTTCAGTTGTCTTACCGGCACCATAGGATTGCGCCACAATCGGCTGCAAAGCTGCCATCACACCCAGTAAGGTAATATATAAAGTGGTAAAAACGTTTGAACCCAATGCCACGCCTGCCAGATCATTGGCACTGGCATGCCCGGCCATCACCGTATCTACCACACCGACACCCACCTGAGCAGCCTGAGCAATCAGAATCGGCAGTGCCAAGCGTACCAGCCGGCGACATTCTGTCAGCACTTCACCTTTACTGTGCTCATTCAATTCAAATAACATTTTTCACCTGCAAATAATTTTACCCTACCCCTGATAAATAGTACCGCTGTTATCATGTCGAACATAGGGTTATAAATTCAGCAAAAAAGGCTGCCTGAGTCAATCAGACAGCCTGCTCCGCATATGAATATTTAAGCGCGTTTGCGGAATTCAAAAGTACGAGAATCAATTTCTATCTTATCGCCATTTTCAATATAAGCGGCCACCTGAATTTCAGCACCACCAACCAGACGGGCATTTTTCATCACTTTACCAGAAGTATCACCTTTAACTGCTGGTTCAGTGTATTCAACTTCACGTACAATAATAGTAGGCAGTTCCACAGAAATAGCACGACCATCATAGAAGGTCACTTCACATTTTTCTTCCATGCCGTCGACAATAAACTTAATCGCATCTCCAATATTTTCGGCTTCTACTTCATACTGATTAAATTCGTCATCCATAAACACATACATTGGATCAGCAAAGTAACTATAAGTACACTGTTTACGATCTAACACCACCACATCAAATTTTTCATCAGCTTTATAAACAGTTTCAGTAGCAGCACCAGTTAACAGGTTTTTTAGTTTCATTTTTACCACGGCAGCATTACGACCGGATTTATTGTATTCGGACTTCTGCACCACCATTGGATCATTGCCCACCATAAATACATTACCCGGGCGCAATTCTTGTGCGGTTTTCATGTTTCTACTTCCAATTTAAAATTAGTAATTAATAAGTATATTATTTTAGCGGAATTTGGCTAAATCTGGCTAGCCTTTCCATAGCAGTACTTTGCAAATGCAGTGATTCTGACCAACCAGCAGCAGCATTTACCCAACTTTTCCATTCAGAACATAAATTCTGCCACGCAGCCAATCTCTCTTGTTTTTCCAAACTGTTCTCGCCGTTCATATCAGCTGACAATGCCAATAATGACTGCCGTAAATTTGTTGGCCAGTTTACTGTTACCTTTTGCCAGAAAGCATCCAGTTTACACATATGAGCCGCCTCCTGCTGCTGATAAATATGCCATAAAAATGGTATACCTGCCCACTGCGCACGTACAAAGCTGTCTTCTCCACGCACTACTGCTGCATCCACCAACCACAGTAAACAATCAAAAGCAGACTGTGGTACAAACGGGATACGCACCATGGTTAAATTATCTATAACCAATTCATCACCAACATTCTGCAATGCATTTGCAGGAATTAAACCGGTACAACGCCAGCCATCTACTATTTCTCGACCGGCCAGCCATAACGTCATTGGTGTACCGGCCTCACGCCACATCGCTAGCCAGTCATTCCAATGTTCACTAGCATAGGCAAACAATAACCATAACTGTCCTACATGCAGTAATGGTAGACCATATTGTTGCTTGAAATTCTGCTGTAAATCTGGTTGCAGCAAAAATTCTGCTCGTCTGCTTAGATAATCAGTCTCGCGCAACAAACCACCACTATTGACATCAATTCCCATAAACCAGAAATATTTAGCCAAACCATTATTCTGAAGCGATGGCATGGCTTGTAAATCAACAGCCCAGTCTTCTGCAGTCAGATATTCCCAGTTTAACCATAATGGTCGACAGACCACCATACGTTGCAACACCACTTGCGGTAGATCACAGCCAAAGGTTTCAATAACCATCACCGGATCGGAAATAGTTTTTAATCGAATGGCTAACTCCGCGTCACTCAGCCAGCTTTCTACCGTTAGCTTGCTCTGCCAGACGGCCTGTTCAGCTAACGGCACCAGTTTGTCTAAAGCGGTGGTATTATCAATCCATAAACGCACCTGCCAAGGAAAGCATTGTGCTAACTGCATGGCTAGCCGCCAGCCAACCCCCACATCACCCCAGTTATCAATAACGCGAACAAATACCCACACCTCACCTTGAGTAAAGTTTGGTGATGATAACTTTGAAGCTACCAACTCCTGCATAAATACACCTAACTCCATACAGATAAAACTACCTTGCCTGCAATTCTGATTTTGTCAAGCTAAAAATCACCTTGACAGATTAGTTTTATCCACATGCACTACCTTAACAACTAAAAACACTATTATTTTCATAAATTTAATAAAATCACCATTATTAACAAACATAACATTATGTTTTTAAATAAAATTTAATTTAGGCTTATTTTTTAGGCAGGCACATGCAAGTCTTGATATTTCGACGGTTAAAATCCTTTAGCGGTCATTTTCCACAAATTTATCCACAGATATTGTGAACATATTCCTAAACCCTTTATAGACAAGGATTTTTGACCAGATGTAAAACTGCTATGAAAAATAGCCGGCAAGCCACTCATGCTATGGTAAAATAAACAATAACCTTTATAGTTGTAAACATATTATGTCTGATGCTCTTTTTGCCAAAGAAACCATAGCAGTATCTCTTGAAGAGGAAATGCGTCGCTCCTACCTTGACTATGCCATGAGTGTAATAGTAGGACGAGCCCTTCCCGATGTACGCGATGGTCTGAAGCCAGTTCATCGTCGCGTACTTTTTGCAATGCACGAACTGAATAACGACTGGAATCGTGCCTATAAAAAATCAGCGCGTATTGTCGGCGATTTTATCGGTAAATACCACCCTCACGGTGACACTGCCGTTTACGACACCATCGTCCGCATGGCACAGGATTTTTCCATGCGCTATATGCTGGTTGATGGCCAGGGTAACTTTGGTTCTGTCGATGGCGACAGTGCTGCCGCCATGCGTTATACCGAAATTCGCATGGCACGTATTGCCCATGAAATACTGGCAGACATTGATCAGGAAACCGTCGACTTCATTCCTAATTATGATGGTAGTGAACATGAACCTGCCGTACTACCTACCCGCATACCTGCACTGCTGATTAACGGCTCCTCTGGTATTGCTGTCGGCATGGCTACCAATATTCCACCTCATAACATCAATGAAGTGATCGGTGGCGCTAAAGCACTGCTGGCTAACGAAAACCTCAGTATTGACGAACTAATCGACCTCATTCCAGCGCCTGATTTCCCCACTGGCGGTATTATCTACGGCCTGACCGGCGTGCGTGAAGGCTATCGTACCGGTCGGGGTCGCGTCATCATGCGTGGCAAAACCCATATTGAACCAATTGGCAAAAATGATGAGCGCGAAGCCATCATAATTGATGAAATCCCCTATCAGGTAAACAAAGCCAGACTGGTCGAAAAAATCGGCGAACTGGTACACAATAAGATTCTAGAAGGTATTTCCGACCTACGCGATGAATCCGACAAATCCGGTATGCGTGTCGTAATCGAACTCAAACGCAATGAAAATGCCGAAGTCATTCTTAACCAGCTGTACAAACTAACCCAATTACAAGATAGTTTTGGCATTAACATGGTGGCACTGGTAGACGGCCAGCCGCGCCTGCTTAACCTGAAACAAATTCTAAGCGAATTTTTACGGCATCGCCGTGAAGTTGTCACACGACGCACCCTGTTTGCTCTGCGTAAAGCACGTGATCGCGGACACGTCCTTGAAGGTCTGGCCGTGGCACTTTCTAATGTCGATGAAATCATTGCCCTGATTAAGGCATCGGCAACCCCTCCCGAGGCAAAAGCAGCCCTAACCTCACGCCCATGGCGTTCCGAGCTGGTAGAAAACATGCTCGTACGCAGCGATATAGATGTCAAACTGATAAAACCGCAGAACTTACCGCAAAATACTGGTCTGGTCGCCAATGGCTACTTCCTTTCCGACGCACAGGCACAGGCAATTCTTGACATGCGCTTGCAACGCCTAACTGGTCTGGAACAGGATAAGATCGTTGATGAATATAAAAACGTTCTTGACGTAATCCTCGACTTACTGGATATATTGGCTAACCCTGCCCGGGTTAACCAGATCATTCATGACGAACTGACAGCTATTCAGGAACAGTTTGGCGATAGTCGCCGCAGCGAAATCAATGCATTTGGCGGTGATATTGCCGATGAAGATTTGATTCCGCAGCGTGACATGGTCGTTACCCTTACCCACGGTGGTTACATTAAAACTCAGCAGGTAGACGACTATCAGGCACAAAAACGTGGTGGTCGTGGCAAACAAGCCACTGCTACTAAAGATGAAGACTTCATCGAAACCCTGTTTATCGCCAACACCCATGATTTCTTATTATGCTTCACCAGTCTGGGTAAATGTCACTGGATTAAAGTATACAAACTACCTGAAGGTGGTCGAAACAGCCGCGGTCGCCCAGTGAACAACCTGATACAGCTGGAAGAAGGTGAAAAAATTAACACCATCCTGCCAGTGCGTGAATTCAGTGAAAACGAATATGTTTTCATGTGTACCGAACAGGGTATCGTCAAGAAAACTTCCCTAACCGATTTCTCCCGTCCGCGTAGCGCCGGCATCATTGCTTTAGGATTGGATGAAGGTGATCACCTCATAGGTGCTGTGAAAACAGCCGGCAAACATGACATTATGTTATTTTCAAATGGTGGTAAAGCCGTACGATTTAACGAAGACAACGTACGACCGATGGGACGCAGTGCCCGTGGCGTACGTGGCATGAAACTAGCTGAAAATAATCAGGTGATTAGCTTGCTCGCTTATGACAGCGACCAAGATGGTGATAAATTAGTGCTGACCGCCACGGCCAATGGCTATGGTAAACGTACCGTCGTAGACGATTACCGTCGTTCTGCCCGCGGTACACAAGGTGTTATTGCTATTGATACCGGTGATCGTAACGGTGACTTAGTAGCAGCAACACTTGTTGCCGACAGTGACGACCTAATGCTGATCACCAGTGGTGGTGTACTTATTCGTACCAAAGTTGATCAGATACGCGCCACCGGTCGTGCTGCCGCTGGTGTTAAACTCATTAATCTTGATGACGGCGAAAAACTGGTAAGTCTGGAACGAATTGCCGAACCAGAGGAAAACGGCAATACTGAAGTAGATCTACTGGAAACACCAGAGAATTAAATTTTAGCTTTACAATTAACCAGCCGACTGCATGCAGTCGGCTTTATTTTTCTACAATATCAACCATGTAAACTGAACTAACAGCGTCAGAACGTTCAACATCTATACCATAGCCATAATCCACTTGATAATAATAATGAAATCCACTATCATCTTTATCAATAAAAAATCTACTCAGAGGAAAAGCCATGTACATTTGTCTGTGCAATGCCATAACCGATCGCCAGATAAAAGAAACCGTTGCCGCCGGCGCCACCAGCCTGACCGACTTACAATCACAACTTGGCGTTGCCACCTGTTGTGGTTGCTGTGCCGATTTAGCCAGTTCTTTTTTGTCTGTTCATCATGATAACCAGACAAACTGCACTCAAGCCACAGGCACATAAACCATAGTCGATCCAGCACTGATCAATTATCTATTCTGATCGTTTATAACTATTCCAGCATATTATTAAGCAAACTCAGGCAAATACCTTTACCGATCGATTATAAAATTTTATAAAAGCTAACATCATGATCCATATCATAAAGCTATGACCGCAGAGACTTAATCCAGGCATTAAAAAAAGCTTGTTGCTCTTCTGTTGAGACAATATCTTCATCTGCAAAATCAAAAATAGCCACTAAATCTTCCATTAAAGCATGTTTACCCATCTGCAGTTGATAAGCTAATAATCCCTTCGACATGTCTCTAGCCATAGGAGAAGGATAGACATTTACTTTTGCACCTTTACAAAGAAAAGTCACATTGGCAAAATAGTTCCTTATCTGACAAAAACAATTGAAAAAATCCGTATCAGATACTTCATAACCATCTACATTTCCTCCAAACACAACTTTTAAAATACATTGATAATTATCCATATTTTTATAGTAAAGCTCAGCATGATCAATTTTTCCGCCACGAATTACCTTGATCTGCTTTTGTTGATAAGCCATGATTATTTCTCTCTAAAATTTTCCTGATTACCAATGAGAATCCTTACTTCACCTTTTATTTGAAAAACAACCAATAATTCACATATTCATTGTTTAAAATAATTTCATAATTTTTATTAAAAACTCCTTAGCATAACCTTTTGTCATTTTAACTAAAAAATACTTGATGAAATGCAATGTTGGAAGCAATAATTAAATAACTATAAAATTTTCAACGCATTTTCCTTTCCACTTCCCTGATTCATTTAAAAATTTTCAGCAACTACAAGAAGATATAAAATTCCATTTATTTAAATTATTCTTATTTAATTAAAATTTCATTATATTGACACAAAAAAATATTTTTTCATCCGTTAAATAACACACATTAAAATATATTATTCAGAATATTCTGCATTACCTAAACTTAAATATTCACTGGTTATACAATTAATTTCGTGTCTTTTTAGACTTAGAAAACATGCATGTTTTTCATTGTTTTATCAAACGATCGTTTTCAGTATTTGTGCAAACATCTTTAACACTTACGTTTCACTTAATTCACCATTTGAAGTTTTTCTTTTTTACTACTAATTAATATCAATACTTTAATCATTAATAGCTTCAGAATTATTGAGCAAACAGTCAAAACCTTAAGCCCTTTTTGTTTACTTTGCTGATCATCAACTAAATCAATCCGGCTAACTAGCATTCACCAAATCCAATATTCCGTTTAATCATACTAATTTTTCAACTCAATTCTCTGATTAGTAAGATAAAATAGATAACTAAATTCATTTCCACCTAATTATTATATTACCTCTCATACTAACCATAAACTGTCTTAAATTTATATTTAGTTTCATTATTACTATGATCTATATTCCTACCTTTACCTTGCCTGCTGATTGAATCAAATCAGAAAGTTATCAGGTTTTTGCCACATCTCACTAAAATAATTCTGCAAACCTGCTACAGCCCTCCCCCAAACAGACAACATATCTTGCTGTATTCATTTACATAAGAACAGGCAATAGACTATCATTAACAACAAAATAATTCCTAACTAACAAACAGCCATTACCACTCTTTTATCTACTAGCAGGCCTAGCAATTTCATGATATTTTCCAAACAAATACAGGGACACCTGATTGCACTAATTACCGTAGCAATTTGGGCAACAACCTTTGTTTCTACCAAACTATTACTGACAGACTTTAAACCTATTGAAATCCTCTTTTATCGATTTCTCCTGGGTTACCTTACCCTTTGGTTGTTATTGCCTCGTCCATTTGCTTGGCAAGGTATCAAACAGGAGCTAACCTTTATCGGTGCTGGATTTTGTGGTATTACCTGTTATTTCTTATGTGAAAATACCGCACTAACCTATACCACAGCGTCAAATGTAGGCGTAATAGTCAGCTTATGCCCCGTTTTAACTGCCGTCCTCGCCATATATTTCTTAAAAGCAGAGAAGCCCGCTCTGCCCTTTTATATTGGCTGTTTATGTGCCATCGTCGGTGTTGCCATCATCAGCTTTAATGGCAAATTTGTTCTATCTCTTAATCCACTAGGTGATATGCTTGCCGTCGGCGCTTGTTTATTTTGGGCCGGTTATTCCATCCTTACCAAAATCAGCAGTAACCACGGCTACCATACCATCTTACTAACCAGACGATTTTTCTTTTACGGCCTGATATTAATGATTCCGGCGCTATTTTTATTTGATTTTGACTGGGATCTATCCAGATTTAGCAAACCTGCTAATAGCCTGAATATGTTGTTTCTGGGCGTAGGCGCCTCTGCCATTTGCTTTGTTTCTTGGAATTACGCATTAAAACTACTTGGTGCAGTAAAAATCAGCATTTATATCTATTTCATCCCAATTCTGACTATTGTCGCCGCAGTGCTTATTCTCAAAGAACCATTTACATGGATCGCGGCCATTGGCACATTACTAACCCTTTCCGGCGTACTGCTCTCAGAAGGCAAGATCAAAATCAAAAAATAACTGCCGACCCTACTCTAACCTTATTCCGCAACCCTTTTAAAAATTAACAGCGAAAATACCAAGCTCAAACAATAATTAATTTATTAACATACATTAATAATTTAGTAAAACTAGATAAATTATGTTAATTTATGATATATTAATGTAATGTATTGTGTGTTGTTGCCTTAACCAGTACCTACCATACCACTTCTTCTACAATCCAGAATT
>JAIL01000236.1 GCA_000725195.1 Snodgrassella alvi SCGC AB-598-O02 | reverse complement strand
ATTTAATTCATTTAATTCATTTAATTCATTTAATTCATTTAATTCATTTAATTCAATTGATTCTTCCATAATACGCAATAAAATATTCCTCAAAAAATAATTGGCAATTAGCAAATGAACAAAAATATAAATTGTCATCAATCAATTAAAGTATCCGTAGAAATCTTAAATTGTGTTTGTGGCTTCAATACAATTAAATCATCAACCGCTCCAATAGCTTTTATATCCTTACCAGGGTAATCTAAATTAGTTAAAAAATGGCGTATACAATTAATTCTGGCTCTTTTTTTATCATCAGATTTAATAACTATCCATGGAGCATCACCCGTGTGTGTGTGGAAAAACATATCATTTTTCGCTGCTGTATAATCATCCCACCGATCAAGTGACTGGATATCTACTGGGGACAGTTTCCAATGCTTTAGTGGATCATCACGACGGGAAATAAAACGCCGTAACTGTTCCTCACGCGATACAGAAAACCAAAATTTAAATAGATGTATCCCACTATTTACCAGCATTCGCTCCAGCTCAGGAGTCTGGCGCATAAATTGCAAATATTCATGTGGTTTACAAAAACCCATAACTCGCTCAACCCCTGCACGGTTATACCATGAGCGGTCAAAAAAAACCATTTCTCCGCTGGTCGGCAATTTTTCAATATAACGTTGGAAATACCACTGACCTCGTTCTATATCTGAAGGTTTTTCTAAAGCAACAACTCGAGCACCACGCGGATTCAGATGTTCCATGAACCGCTTAATAGTTCCTCCTTTTCCAGCTGCATCCCTGCCTTCAAACAAAGCCACAATTTTTTGACCGGATTCTTTTACCCAACTTTGTACTTTAAGCAGCTCAATTTGCAATTTCGTTTTTTCTTTTTCATATACAATCCGGCGCATTCTAGTACGATAAGGGTAGCTTTCTGGAAGTGGCGCATAGGGAGAATCTTCATCGCTATTTCTTTTATCTGAATATTCCAGCACACTCCTTTCAAACACCTGCATATTTGCATCTTTATCTACATCATCTACATTTCTTTGACCAGATGGCTGAGGCAGCTGACTACTCATTTTTCTTCCTTTCAGTCTGAAAACAACTTAACATAATTATTTATATTATTAATATTTAATCATGATTTATAGTTTTATTAAAGTAGAATATTTAACAAATCGTATAACAATTCATCGCTCAACCGCCATAGATTTATAGAAATATTTAGATGTTATTAACTTAAATCACTACCAGAGCTATTTGTCACATTAATTTATCTTTCATCAGCTGAAAAAAATAGCAACTGGCAAAAATAGCAACTGGCAAAATACATTGAATTAAAAATATATTTATTATTAATATTAAGATAAATAAGATTTACATGTACATAAAATTGAGCGATGAAAATACCAGATTTATTAAGTTAAACGTGAATAAATTAAAAAACAATGAGTTTCAGGTTTTTTATACTCAACTGCGTAGTAGCATTGGCTTAACACATATACTCAATAATCATTACATGTTAATAATAGTTCAAACTAATAAAATTATCTAAAATCAAAAATCCTACGTCCAAATGATACCAATAATAATTTGAATTTTATGGATAATAAAATTTTTAATTCATTAAAGAGTATAATTTTCTAAACCAAACACATTTAAATTTAAAATATATCAATCAGATTAAATATGAATAAAACCAATTAGCATCTTTTATTTTTTTGTAATTTAAATGAAATGATCGCCATAAAAAAATCAGGCCATCTGCACAGATGACCTGATTTTAAACATAACTACTTTTGCTTAAAATAAAGAATCCAACGGAGCCGCCTGACCACCACTTGGAGCCGGAGCTGGTGAAGATGGACCATCATCCTGATAATCATCATCTCTACCACCGCCATTACCCCCTACCGGTCCGTCAGCACGGTTATCCAGAGGCAGAGCAGGATTAGTGGATTGGAACTCATTCAGGTAAAAATCACGTCCTTTTTGTACCATCCCTGCCGGAGCTGGTACATTTACATTAGGCTGACCTTTCAGTGCATAGCGCATATACTCCAGCCACACTGGTAAGGCAATCGTGCCACCAAATGCCGAACGTCCCATACTGCGCGGACGGTCAAAACCGATATATACCGCACTGACTAAATTAGGATTAAAGCCCACAAACCAGGCATCTTTATTGTTATTAGTTGTTCCTGTTTTACCTGCAATATCACTACGACCCAAAGCACGAGCACTATGTGCTGTGCCATAATTCACTACATCCATCATCATATGATATAAGACGAAAGCATTGCGCGGATCAATAGCCAGAGGCGCATTTTGCTTAGCCACCAATGGTTGCATTTGAGCACGTAAGTTACCGTTGCTATCATAAATTTTATCTATGACATAATTAGATACTTTATAACCGCCGTTAGCAAAAACAGCAAAACCTTCAGCCATTTGCATAGGAGTAACTTCACCGCTGCCTAAAGCCATCGATAGACTTGAAGGAATTTGATCGGCTTTAAATCCAAACCGCTGAACATATTGTTTAGTATAGTCTACTCCAACTGCCATCAATACACGAATGGAAACCATGTTCTTAGATGCAGTTAATGCTTGTCGGAGAGTAATAAAACCTGCATAACGCCCGTCTGAATTCTTAGGAGTCCAAGGACGTCCACCTGGTCCCATACCGGGTATAACAAGCGGTGCATCATTAACCATAGTTGAAATAGTAAAACCTTTAGATATACCAGCTGAGTAAATAAAAGGTTTAAAAGATGATCCCGGCTGGCGTTTAGCCTGAGTCGCGCGATTGAAGCTACGACGATAAAAATCATATCCGCCAACCAAAGCCTTAACTGCACCGGTTTTGGCATCAAGAGCCACAATAGCACCCTGCAATTCTGGCTGCTGTACGACCCGATAAGTTTTACCGTCACCGCGGATATGCACAACAGAACCTATACGTAGAGCATTTTCTCCTAAAGATTGATTATTGATAGCACGTTTTATCCAATTGTAGCTATTGCCGCTAATTTTTATTTCGCCAGTTCCGCCAATATAAACTGTAATAGAATTTGAATTAATTTCAGTCACGACACCCGGTACCATTCCATCTACAGGCGTTCTGTACATCAGGAACTGCTCAATCTGTTCATCACGATTATCAGCAGGGATTTTACTCAAATCAAAAAATCCTTCAGCACCACGATATGATGCACCCCTGTCATAGTTAGCCAGCACCTTGCGCAACGCCTGAGTAGCAACAGCCTGCTCCTGCGAGTTTACGGTAGTATAAACTCGAAAACCCTGTGTGTAGGCAGAGTCGCCATATTTCTCATACATCTGCTGACGTACCATTTCAGCAATATATAGAGCATTCTGATCAATCGGTTGCTGATAATGCTGATAGTGTAATGGTTGATTAAAGGCCGCATCTGCCTGTGCCTGAGTAATTTTACCCAACTCCACCATATTATTAAGAATATAGCGTTGTCTCAGTTTTGCTCGTTTGGGATTCACAATCGGATTAAAGGTAGATGGCGCTTTGGGTAATCCAGCTAAGATGGTTGCTTCAGCCAAATCTAATTTCTGTACAGGCTTATTAAAATACACTTGTGCCGCAGCGGTAAAACCATAAGCCCGCTGACCCAGATAGATCTGATTGAAATACAATTCCAAAATTTGATCTTTACTCAGCTGCTGTTCAATTTTATAAGCCAGTAGTGCTTCATTAAATTTACGGGTATAAGTACGTTCATTAGTCAGATAGAAATTGCGTGCTACCTGCTGTGTAATGGTACTAGCACCTGATTGCACCCCACCTGTCATATTCATGATCAGCGCACGAGCAATACCAATGACATCTACTCCACCATGATCATAAAATCGTTTATCCTCCGCGGCGATAACTGCATCTTTCAAAACTTGAGGAAAATCCTCAATCTTAGTAAAAGCACGACGCTCCTCGCCAAACTGTCCTAAAAGTTTGCCATCAGAAGAATAAATAGCCAAAGGCATCTTAGGCTGATAGTGTGTCACGGCTTCAAGTGAAGGCAGTTTAGGATAATTCACAAAAATGGCAATTGCCAGTAGCCCCACAGCAAAAAGTCCTAAGCCTACAAACAAACCAATAACAGAAAGTAGTAATTTTCTTATCATAATTAATTAAATTTCATTTAGTGGCTGCGAACCATATTAAAAATAAAGTAAACTTTGTACCTAATTGTGTTAGAAATGCAACCTATAATCCTTGAATAGCAAGTATCACTTAGTTAATTACCAGACAGAAAGCCCTTTCATGAAAATGAAGAAATTAAAAGCAAATTCAAAGAATAAGAAGGTAGTTACAACCTCTTCTAAGCAATGTCTGGGCATCAATTTCACCGATAAAAGTATCAACATGGTGTTATTGAGTGCTCGCAGTTTAAATCAATTTTGTCTCGAAAAATACGTCATTATACCCATATCGAAAAATATTATTGATAACGGCAACATCGAAAATCATGATGATTTTGTTGCCATTTTACAACAAGCTTATCAAGAATTACAGAGTAATTGTAAAAACATAATTGTTTCAATTCCACAAAAATTAGCAAGCATTCAATTTATCACACGTAGCCCTGAGACCGCATTTACTCTAGAAGAACAGGTAATGATGGAGTTAAATCATTATGATTCTCTAGATGAGACTAGCTATGATTACCAGACTATTATGACTGATGAAGACGGAATCGAACATTTAATATTAGTTAGTACCAGACGTGAAGATGTAAATTTCATGATGGACGTTTTTACTGATGCAGATATTATCCCTGCAGAAATGGATGTAGATTTAATTGCCATCATGAATAGTGCCATTACCTGTATAAATTTGAAATACCCTGAATTAGTAAACAAATGCGTAATCGTATTCAATATAGATTTGTTTGAAACACAAGCCATAGTTATGCGTGATGGAATCATGCTTTATAAACAAGAGATTAGTATTGGATATGAGCATCTGTTGCAATCAATTCGTCGTAATTATCAGCTCACAGAGGAAGAAGCATGGGATGTACTCTTTGTTACATCTAAACCTGAAGATTATCAATCTATGGTATCTGAACCTTTTCAACAACAATTCACTCAAGAAGTGCAAAGAGTTCTACAATTCTACTTCACCTCAGCTAGTCAGGGAAATGATATTGAAGAAATCATGATACTTGGCTATGAAAATCAAAATACTGATGATTTTGCTAAATTAGTACATCAACAAACCAATATCTCTACCAAATTAATCAATCCAGTTTTATTGGCACAAACTGATAATAAAATAGATGGGAACAACTTACTTCAACAGAGTGGTTTACTAACTGTTGCTTTTGGTCTAGCCATACGAGGATTATAAAATGTTGCCATTATTAAAAATTAACTTACTTCCCTACCGCGAAGCATTACTGGCTAAAAAGAAAAAAGAATTTCAAACACTAATGCTGGCTGCCATTCTCATTGGAGTTGTTTTAGCTGGTTTAGGCTTTTTCATTATTGACAATATTATAAGAGGTCATGAACAGCGCGTTTTACAATTACAAAATGGCATAAAAAAACTAGACGATGAAATTGCACAGATATCCAAATTAAAAGAAGAGCGACAAAATTTTATGGCGCGTCAACAAAAAGTAGAAGAGTTATCTAATCGTCGTTTTGAAGCAGCGCATATTCTAGATACGCTTAACGTTCTGGCACCGACTGGATTATATGTGACCAGTATCGAAGCCCAAAATCCTAATACTTACATTATTAGAGGTCGAGCTTTTAGTGACTCACGTACAGCAGCGTTTATGTCGGCTTTACCTGGTCGCTTGTTTAGCACTCCAGAATTACTAAATATTAAACGTGTTAATAATGCTCAAGAATTTAGCATTAGAGTAAGTATAAATAACATTGAAGGACCAATTGAAGAATCTATGGATTCCAATCAATCAAATAATGGTGAAATAGCTGCATCAGAGCAAAATACAGATTCTCAGCAAAATTCATCCAATGAAATACCTTCAGCAGCATCTAATTGATGGAGTAGCTTAAAATGGCCAAAAACATTAATCTAAAATCAATAGATTTAAAAAACCTACCATATCAAAGTCGTACAGTACAACTTATAATGGGCGCAATAGTTATCGTTTTTATTCTTTTACTGGCCTATATTTTTATTTTCAGCGATACCAATGAGAAAATAAATGATCTCAAAAAAGAAGAAGAAACATTAAAGCAAAGTTACATTGAGAAAAGTGCAACAGCAGCGAATTTAGATAAGTTAAAATTAGAACTAAATCAAATCAATAGATTATTTCAAGTTTTGCTCAAACAGCTTCCTACATCTGCAGAGATTCCAAACCTCATTCAGGAATTAAATGAAAATGCAGGGAAAAATGGTTTGACTATGGAAAGTATAACCCCATCACAAGTTATTCAGACTCAATCATCTAATAAAGACGGTATAGGGCAACAATTAATTGAAACATTGCCATATCACATTACACTGAGAGGTAACTATGATCAAATTACTCAATTTGTGCGTGATATAGGTAAATTATCACGAATAGTCACCATTAACTCTATCGTTCTTAAAAAAAATGGTAATAACAACGACTTTACATTTACCGCTGTTGCCAATACTTATAAAGCTTTAAGTGACAATGAGATTAAAGCGCTTACTGAAAATAAAGGTAAAAAATAAACAAAACAATAACCAAATATTATTTATTACCTACATTATGGATCAATTATGAACAAATATTTATTATGGACTAGTATGTTTATTTTGGCTGCCTGCTCTGACCAAAATGAGGATTTAGTAAATTGGATGACAGAAACAAGTCAGCAAGCTAAAACCAGAATATCTAAGCCGAAGGAAGCAAAACTAAATTTACAACCATCATATACTCCTCCTCCTCAACCAACATTGAATATGTTTGATCCTGCTAAATTAAAAGTCGATATGCAAGGTGCTAATGCTCCAAACCCAAATAGGCCTAAGGAAATTTTGGAAAATTATCCATTAGATGAACTACGATATGTAGGACTTATCAAAAGTACTAACAAATCTCCTTCTGCTTTTCTTCAGGTGATGGTCACGTCTATACTGTGACTATAGGTAATTATCTTGGACAAAATTATGGGCGGATAACAGCTATAACACCTGATGAAATTATCATTTCAGAACTGCTTGAAGATGCTACTGGCTCATGGAGTGACCATCCGAATAATCTGCCACTACAATCACAAGATCAAACTGGATCTAATTCCTAGTTAACCAGTTAATAATTATTAATTTAGCTATTTCAGATAACAAGGTATTAACATGAAAATTAAAACCATTCCAATTCTATCCACTCTGGGTTTAGGTTTATTGAGTCAGAGTTTATGGGCAGGTAATATTACTTCCATTAACATCGGATCTTTACCAAACCAACAACGTTTAATCAAAATCCAGTTTGATAAAGATGTTGCATTGCCACGGGGATTTACAACGGAACAGCCAGCAAGAATTGCTTTGGATTTTCCTAATACCGGAACTGCAATGTCACAAAACCTGCTAAAATTTGATGATAAGCTAATAAAACAGATTGAGGCTGGACAATCTACCGATCGAACACGACTTTTAGTGAGTCTTAATCAACCCGGACAATATAATGCTAAAATTAAAGGAAATGAAGTCTGGATATACGTAGAGCAATCTGCAGCTTCAAAAAATATAATCAAGTCTACGCCAACGGTTGTTCCTGAACCATCACCTGAAGAACCCCCACCTTATAGACCAACAATTACTTCAAAAGTTCTTGAAACTGCTCCATCTTTACCTAGTGCTGCATTATCTGTTAATGTAGATTTTCAAAAGGGTAGTAATGATAGTGGTATGATTTCGATTACTGGTCTGAGTGATAACACGAACCCAATAATTAAGCGTAAACAAAACACTCTTACTTTAACTTATAAAAATTCACCGTTACAAGCAGAACAACAACGAAATCTGGATGTAGCTGATTTCAGCACCCCTGTACAATCTATTAAATTACGCAGAATTGGTAACGATACAGAAATCAGTATGCAAATGCGCGGTAATTGGGATTACACCCAGCAAAAACGAGGAAATAACTTGTTGGTGCAGGTTAGCAAAAAATTTATGCAATCTAGTCAGAGCATACAAAATACGAATAAAAAATTTATAGGCAGAAAAATTTCTCTAGATTTTCAGGATGTAGATGTCCGCACTATTTTACAAATACTGGCTAAAGAGTCAGGAACTAATATCATTGCCAGTGATAGAGTCAATGGTAAAATGACAATTTCATTAAAAGATGTACCGTGGGATCAGGCTCTTGATGTGGTATTGGACTCACGCGATTTATACATGAAACATCAAGGTAATGTTATCAATATCATTACTAAAGATGAACAATCAAGGCAGGAACAAACTGCAGCAGAAAATCAGAACAAGGGTTTACTCATCACAAAAAGTTTTCAATTAAAATATCGTAGCGTCGAAGAATTCAAAAAAATTCTCCGTATGGATGATAGTGGTAAAAGTCAAGATCGAACTATCTTAACGGATCGTGGTAGTGCACTCATTGATCCTGGCACTAATACATTGATAATTACTGATATTAATCGAGTAATCAAAGACTTTGAAAATTTGATATCGCAAATTGATGTTGCTTCACAACAAGTTTTAATTGAAGCGCGTATAGTTGAAACTACTGATGGTTATGCACGTGAGCTGGGCAGCAAATTTGGATACTCCAAGTGGGGAAAAAATACATGGAATGGTAAAGTTCCAACTGATGGATCTATTATGAATCCCAAACCTGGAAATGGTGGAACTTTTACCATGAACCCTAATGTTAATCTTGGCGTAGCTAATCCTTCATCGGTGGTTTCATTAGTACATGAATTTGCTTCAGGGGCGCTAATGCTTGAACTATCAGCATCACAGACTCAGGGTAAAACCAAAATAATTTCCTCACCTCGAGTTTTAACACAGGATCGCAAAGAAGCAAAAATTGAATCTGGATTTGAAGTCCCTTATCAGGAATCTGCTGCTAGTGGCGGAACATCAACAAGTTTCAAAGATGCTATCCTAGGTTTGAAAGTTTTACCTCAAATTACTCCTGATGGTAATATTATTATGACTTTAGATGTCCAAAATGATCGACCTATTGGCTGTAGTGCTGTTGACGCTTCTATTGGAAATAGTAGTGATATTTGTATGCAGAAACGTAATGTGGTCACACAAGCCATGATTGAAAATGGAGGAACACTTATTATTGGTGGCATTTATAATGAGAATAATGAGAATAGTATCAGTAAAGTTCCATTATTAGGTGATATTCCAGTAATTGGTAATTTCTTTAAATACAGGAAAAATTCTCACCAACGTAATGAGCTTTTGGTTTTCATTACACCGCGTATTATTGGATCTAGTAATTCTACACTGAAATATTAAAAGATTACCTTATTCTAAGCTAGTCTGTTTCACAGACTAGCTTTTTTGTTGTAACGAAGTTGATGACCATTAAACCATTATTTCAGTTCAACATTCTTAGCAATCTATTAATGAAGAATTATGATCAATAGCTAATTTAATTTTGAAACTCTTTTTTACAATTAAAATCTCAAAATATAGTTTTAAAAAGAATTTTTTCTTCAATTAAATAGTTTTATTGCTTGCTACAAATTTTATTTATCGTTTAGGGTATCTACTATTTTAATTTTAAATCATAAGTATCATAAGTAAATAATTAATTGAATTTTGAAAGTTAAATTTTATAATCAACCTGAAATTAATGATATTATTATAATTCATAGGCTATCATTGACTTATAAATTAAGTTTTAAAACTTTTTTCATTGTCAAATGCTCAAATAATGTAATATATGTTAATTCTCTTATACTGATAAACGACACTCATATCTTTTCTCGTTTATTGCTATTTATCAATTCGAGTAAAATTAATATTTACAAATTCAATTAAACACTAATATTAATAAAGCAACAGATGCATTATCCTCTACCCTCAGTTACAATGTTCAAATGAAAAAGATGAATGGTAATTTGATTTTAATCGGGCTAATGGGGGCTGGTAAAACTACTCTTGGCAGACAACTGGCAAGTGAATTACAGCTTGATTTTTATGATAGTGATCAACTTATTTGTGAACGAACAGGGGTATCAATTCCTACAATTTTTGAATTAGAAGGTGAAGAAGGTTTTCGACACAGAGAAAAAACTGTCATTAATGAGCTAGTACAACTAAATAATATTATTATTGCGACTGGTGGAGGAACTGTTCTAAACGCAGAAAATCGTTATAAGTTACGAAAAAATGGCTATGTAATTTATCTACATGCACATCCACAAATATTACTATCGCGCATCCAAAATGATAAGAATCGCCCTTTACTCCAGGTAGAAGATCCATTATTAAAACTACAACAATTGTATGTGCAACGCGATCCTATTTATCGAGAAACAGCTCATCTTATCATTGAAGCAAATGATTCCTGTACAACACAAACTATAACGCGTTTATTTACACTTTTACATCAGACTAACAACAATGATTTTTAATTAATGCTATGCAGACTCTAACCGTAAAAACACCTTCTCATCAATATCCTATTTTTATTTATTCTGATGCGTTGTCTATTTCACTTTCGATTTCCTCCTCTTTTTTCAGTAAAAAAATCGCTCTCATCACTAACGAAACTATAGCAGCCCTTCACCTTGAACAATGGCAGCAGTATTTTTCCCAACTGAGCTGTGAGCAATTTAGTATTATTCTTCCGGATGGTGAAAAATATAAAAACTGGCAAACTTTGAATTCAATATATGATGGTTTAATGCAAAATCGGGCAGAACGACAGACAACTCTGATTGCTTTAGGAGGAGGAGTAATTGGCGACATGGTCGGATTTGCAGCAGCTACTTATCAACGTGGTATACCATTTATTCAGATTCCGACAACTTTGTTAAGTCAAGTTGACTCTTCTGTAGGAGGTAAAACTGCTATCAATCATCCACTGGGAAAAAATATGATTGGTGCGTTTTATCAGCCTCAGGCTGTTTTTATTGACCTTACTAGTTTAAAAACTTTACCACAAAGAGAATTTTCTGCAGGTATGGCTGAGGTAATTAAATATGCTCTTTTAGGTGATATTGATTTTTTACACTGGCTTGAAGCTAATATTGAAGCCATGATGGCATTAGATCAGTCTGTATTAGCTTACGCAGTTCATCTATGCTGCCAAATGAAAGTTAATATCGTCACTATTGATGAAAAAGAAACTGGAATAAGAGCACCCCTGAATTTAGGACATACCTTTGCACATGCTATTGAGGCAGAAATGGGTTATGGAAATTGGTTACATGGTGAAGCAGTTGCAGCGGGAATGGTTCTTGCTTGTCGGCTGTCAGAACAAATCGGTCAGATTACAGAAAATGATACACAGCGCGTAATTAACCTGCTCAAAAAAGCAAAACTTCCTACTGCTCCCCCAAAAATGACTTTAAATGCATGGCTTACCCATATGAGTCATGATAAAAAAGTAGTTGATGGCAAATTACGATTTGTTATTCTGGAAAAACTTGGCCAAGCAAAGATAGCTGATGATATTTCTTCTGATCTTCTTACATCAGTACTGCAAAATCATATAAGCAGTACATAATCATTGCATTAAGTACAATGATTATGATTAGATAAATTTAAATTGAAGTTATAGTATGAAAGATAATTTTTTAAAATCTGATAAGCTCCCAGAACATATGCGGACTATACGCAGTTTTGTGTTGCGACAAGGACACATGACAGCAGCACAACAACGTGCTATTGATTCACAATGGTCAAAATTTGGTATAGATTACTCGCAAGAAAACATCCATTTAGATTCTGTTTTTCAGCGAAATGCACCAAAAATTCTTGAAATCGGCTTTGGAATGGGTGTTGCAACTGCGACCATCGCACAAAATTTATCAGATAGTGATTTTCTGGCTATTGATGTACATGGTCCCGGGGTGGGGAATTTATTAAAACTGATTGATGAAGAAAAAATTACTAATATCAGAGTAATGCGCCATGATGCTGTGGAAGTAGTTAATTATATGCTTACTAATAATAGTTTAGATGGGATTCATATTTTCTTTCCAGATCCATGGCAAAAAAAGAGACACCATAAACGCCGACTAATTAAAAAACCCTTTATTGAAAATCTATTACCCAAGCTTAAAACAAATGGCTATATTCATTTAGCTACCGACTGGGAAGACTATGCATTTCAAATGTTGGATGTATTGAATCATTGCGACGAATTAAAAAATACTACAGATAATTTTGCTATTAAACCAGCATACCGACCAGAAACCAAATTTGAAACAAGAGGTAAACGTTTGGGTCATAACGTATGGGATTTGATCTTTGTAAAAAAATAACTTCTGCAACTTAAAAATAGTTAAGACATTTAATTACATTTGTAGTAAATTGCAACTCAGCAGTTTAATTTTCACCCTAAATAATATTGCTGTTTAAGGAACTGAGATGTTTCAAAATGTCGAATACTATCCTGGTGACCCTATTCTGGGTTTGATTGAAAAGTATAATGAAGACCCCAATCCAAAAAAAGTGAATCTTGGTGTCGGAGTTTATTATGATAACGAAGGCCACTTGCCTATCTTGGATTGCGTAAAAAAGGTAGAAAAGGAACTGGCTGAAAAAAATTTACCACATAATTATTTACCAATTGATGGACTAACAGGATATCGTCAAGCCTGTCAGAATCTATTATTTGGTCCTAACCACGAAGCAGTACAATCCGGCAGAATAGCAACTACTGCCAGTTTGGGTGGTTCGGGTGCGCTAAGAATAGGTGCTGAATTTATTCATCACTGGTTCCCTGATGCTAAAGTCTTTGTTAGTAATCCTACCTGGGCAAACCACATAGGGATTTTTGAGAGTGCAGGATGTGAAGTTAATAAATATCCCTACTATGACTCAAATACAAATGGTATTAAAATTGCAGAACTAAAAAATTTCTTATCCAATCTTGAAGCAGGAAACATCGTTTTACTTCACCCTTGTTGTCATAATCCAACAGGTATAGACCCTACAGTCCAGCAATGGGATGACATTCTTGCCATCATTAAACAACAAGGTCTCATTCCCTTCATGGATTTTGCTTATCAGGGACTAGGTGAGAATTTAGATCAAGATGCGTATGCAATACGTAAAGCAGTCGATTTAGGTTTAAGCTTTTTTGTTAGTAATTCTTTTTCCAAAAACATGTCATTATACGGAGAAAGAGTTGGTGCACTGAGTGTTATTTGCCCAACCACTGAAGAAGCAAAATTAGTTCAAAGCCAACTTAAATTAATCATTCGTCGTTTTTACTCAAGTCCGCCAGGACATGGTAATTATATTGTCGACAAGACTCTTAATGATCCTATCCTTTTCAAACAATGGGAAAAGGAAGTGTACGAAATACGTGACCGTATTCGTGCTATGCGTATTCATTTACATGATGTTTTACAGGAGAAATTACCTGATCGTGATTTTACCTATCTGTCTGCGCAGCGAGGAATGTTTAGCTTTACCGGTTTATCTTCTGAACAGGTTGCTCGATTACAATGTGAATATAGTATATATATAGTTGAAAACGGTCGTATGTGTGTTGCTGGATTAAATTCCCGTAATATTGATTATGTTGCTCAAGCTATGGCAGAAGTCTTGAAATAAGCTAACTGCAACTATATTTGAAAAAGATGCCTGAAATTTTATTGCAGGCATCTTTTTCTTTCATAAATAAAACTTAGTTTCGATTAACAAGGTATTTAGATATTAAATTTGCTAGGGTTCAAATTCATCCATATAAACAAAATAAAATTTGATAGATTTGATTCATAGAGAAAATATGGAATGATAATTAAATTTATTAATGTGTATTCTTCTACTATTTATGCAATGAACGGCGAACTGAAAAAGCTAAAACAATATTTATTATACCAAATACAACTGCATATATACCCATCAACCAAGTTATTGCTATTCCTCCCTGAATAGGATTCATAAATAATATGACGCCAAAAATGATTGAAAGAATACCCCCTAATATTATCCAGCCCTCTCCCTGAATTACTTTACGTAATCCGATTGCAACAATTATTTGTAGCAGACCAGTCGCTACAGCCCAAATGGCCAAAAAATCTATAAGCACCACCACACTGATAACTGGCATAACAAATACAGCTATACCAACAACTAAATTTGCAATAGCACTGATCAGTAAAAACCACCAATCCTGATGAGAGTGTCTGGTCTTTATTGCCATTATTATTCCTAACACACCATCAACAAAGGCATACCCACCAAAAAATAGTAACATTACATATAATGTAATAACCGGATTAAACCAAGTCAATAATCCAAAAATTAAAGCTGCAATCCCACGCCAAAGAATTATCCACCAATTTTGGGCTAAAATATCAATTGTTGGATTGGCTATATTGACATTACTCATGATGTTTCCTTTTCTAGATATATGAATTATATACGTTCTACTGCAAATGAGCCCTACTCAAGAATTATTTAAATGTTTGTCCTTGATATCGCAACCAGCCATCAGTATGACGCTGAACTGGATCATGGTGCGTCCAATGTACAAATCCACCATGATCATTATTAATAAACTCTCCGCTAAAAATGACACTGTCTCCTCGTTGCAAACCTTCTAATCTTGGTGCGATGTCAATATTATGCACAATTAATACGGTCCCAGTAGTGGTTTGCAAGATAAATCTCTGGTGCCGACTGCCATTGTCATCATCAGGTAATGTTTTAATAACCGTTCCTTCTCCTGTAACCTGAACTTTGTCTTTCTTTTCAGTTTGAGCTTGCTCAATAGATATAGTTTTATCAATTTTTCTTGTCGTTAGTACTGGTGGTTTGGTTAGGTTATCTTTAATTAATCTAATTGATTCTCCCATTTGTTGCTGTAGCTGACTTTTGTCGGTTTTATTTTGAGCAATATCACCATCTTGCCACCACCATAATCCAAGCCCAACAATGACTAATAAAAGTATCTCTTTAAAGTACACTGGTTTCATATCTCTTTAATTTATAAAGTTTTTACCATCATACAAAAGGAGTTATTGAATAGCAAAAATATTAATTTAATTTACATATAAAAACAGGCTCACTATATCAAAGTGAGCCTGTTCGAGAAAAAAGTCCAAATTATTTTTTATAAGCTAAAGCTGCTTTTATAAACGCAGTAAATAACGGATGCCCTTTTCTCGGCGTGGAAGTAAATTCTGGGTGAAATTGACAAGCAAAAAACCAAGGGTGGTCAGGCAATTCAATTGCTTCAACTAAATGTTCATGTCCGGTAGAGACACCACCTATAACTAAACCAGCCTCCTGCAACTGTGGCAGATAAAAATTATTAACTTCGTAACGATGACGATGGCGTTCACGAATAAATTGCTGACCATAAATAGTTTTAGCTAAAGTGCCTTCCATTAACTCTACTTCTTGAGCACCCAATCGCATGGTACCGCCCATGTTGGCATGAATATCGCGTTTCTCTATCTGACCATCACGATCCTGCCATTCATCAATTAACGCAACAATAGGATGTTCAGTTTTTAAATCAAACTCAGTTGAATTAGCACAATCAAGCTTAGCCACATCACGTGCATATTCAATTAGGGCAATTTGCATACCCAAACAAATACCC
>JAIL01000235.1 GCA_000725195.1 Snodgrassella alvi SCGC AB-598-O02 | reverse complement strand
GCTGGTTTTAGGGACTGGCTTGATGATACTTTCGATTCTTGTTAACAATAGGTCGGATATTAAACTGGTCGATTTAAGTGCCTTTAGTAGCGCTCAATATTCACTGGCAATAATGATGGGGTTTCTAACGTCGCTTATCTTTTTTGGTTTCATGATTTTTTTTTCCTTTAATAAAAACAATAAATGACAATATTCCTATCACCTATATTGGTTTGCTGCTCGCTTTACAGGGTGTAGGTGCCTGGCTAGCTAGAAAATTTATTTATCAAGGTTTAAGTGAGATAAATTCATTTTTAATTATTGGCGTTGGATTATTATTCTCTGCCATAAGTATATTAATAATTCAAATCGGCGGAAACTTATCAGAAATTATTGGCTTTATTGTCCGAGGTTCTGGGTTGGGTATTGCAACGATTGCTGTTCTCTCTTCTCCATTCGAATTTTGCGATAAAAATCAAATCAAGGACACGAGTGCTGTCACGCGTGTTGTACAGCAGATTGGTGGCGCATTTGGGGGAGTATTATCAGGAATACTTATCTATCTGACGCAAGCTCAACTAATTTCAGTAAACAATGCTTACCATGTCATGTTTTTTGTCTCTCTTGTATTTGGTGTTATTGCCGTTATTGCCTATACTTTATTTGGTCGAGTGGATAAAATAGCCTGTGGTGAGATCAAATCGGATCATCATTAATCAATTCACCACGTTTTATGTTTTAAATTCTTGTAGAAATCAATTTCATGACAACCCCCGCCCTTTTAATCGAACAGGCAGTTAAAACCTATGCCAATGGTTTTACAGCACTGAAAGGTGTTAGTTTTAGTGTACAACCGGGAGAATTTTTTGGGTTACTCGGCCCAAATGGCGCCGGGAAGACTACCTTAATTTCTGCCATGGCCGGACTTAATAAGCTAAGTTCTGGAAAAATTACCATCTGTGGTCACGATGTAAAACGTGAACCCAACATTACCCGCAAATTGCTGGGTGTAGTACCACAGGAATTGGTTTTTGATCCGTTTTTAAGTGTGCGCGAAGCGCTGCGTTTTCAATCCGGTTATTTTGGTATCCGTAACAACGATGCATGGATTGATGAGATCATCGTCAATCTAGGACTAACCGACAAAGCCAATACCAATACCCGTAATCTTTCTGGAGGCATGAAACGCCGAGTAATGGTGGCTTTAGCTTTGGTACACCGCCCGCCGGTTATTGTACTGGATGAACCTACTGCTGGAGTTGATATTGAATTACGGCAAAATTTATGGGACTTCATCAGTAGATTGAATAAAGACGGTCATACCATTATTCTGACTACCCACTATCTGGAAGAGGCTCAGCTACTGTGTAATCGCATTGCCATGTTAAAACAGGGTGAAATGGTTGCTTTGGACAGCACCAGAAATTTATTAGATAACGAATCGGAAATACAACTGGTTATCACACTTGATCAAACCCTACCGGTCGAGCTGCGTCAGTATCTGGTTCAGCAAGATGGTAACAGCTTTCAAATTAAACTTAATGATTACAACCAACTACTGAATATCCTACAGAAACTAAACGACAATAGCATTAAATTAAAAAACCTGCACATCATGGAAAACGATTTAGAAAATGTATTTTTGCGTTTAACCAGCGATCATATGAAAGGGCAGGCATGAATACTGTTGGTTGTTATACCCTGTTCAAAAAAGAAGTATTGCGCTTCTGGAAAGTTGGTTTCCAAACTCTGTCTGCACCAATACTGACGGCACTATTGTATCAGTTAATATTTGCCCAAGTGATGCAGGGAAGGGCAGATATACTGCCCGGTGTTAGCTATAATGCATTTCTGATTCCAGGTCTGGCAATGATGTCAATGTTACAAAATGCCTTTGCCAATGCTTCGTCCAGTCTGATTCAATCACGCATTACCGGTAATCTGATTTTTATTCTGTTACCACCTTTAGGTACAGCTTCTATCTTTTTTGCCTACGTGGGTGCATCAATAATTCGCGGGCTGATGGTGGGTGCAGGGGTAATTACCGTAACTGCCTTTTTCGGCCTGCCTTTACCTTATTCTGTGAGCTGGATTATTTTATTTGCCCTATTAGGCTGTACAGTAATGGGTACGTTTGGTCTGCTAGCCGGTATTGTGGCTGAAAAATTTGACCAACTGGCTTCATTTCAGAATTTTCTGATTATGCCGCTGACCTTTCTGTCAGGGGTTTTCTATTCCATTAACAATTTACCTACTTTCTGGCGTTCTCTCAGTCATTTCAATCCTGTTTTCTACATGATTGATGGTTTTCGTTTTGGATTCTTTGGTCAAAGTGATTCTTCCCCGTGGCTAGCCTTAAGTGTAGTCAGTGGTTTTGCTGTCACCTTATGTATACTGACTTGCTGCCTGTTAAAATCAGGTTGGAAATTACGCAATTGAACCGACTAAACCGCTATAATAGCCGACATTTATAAACAGTTATTTTCGAGTACATCATGTTGACACCCGAAGAAGTGAAATCCATGATTGCTAACCTGCTACCTTGTGAGTACCTAGAAGTAGAAGGTGATGGTCATCATTTTTTTGCCCAAATTGTTTCCAACACATTTGAGGGTAAAAACCGTCTGGCGCGTCATCGCCTGATTAAAGACGGATTAGCTAAACAAATTGCCAGCAATGAACTACATGCCCTATCTATCACGACCGCGGCCACACCTGCGGAATGGGCATCCAAACTGCGTTAATAAGTCAGGCCATAATATTTACCCTGACCGGTTGAGAGAACATATGGAAAAATTAAAAATTCGCGCAAATGGCGCATTAAACGGTGAAATCACCATTTCCGGTGCAAAAAATGCTGCCCTTCCCCTGCTGTGTGCTTCATTACTCACCAGTGAAACGCTGCATCTGACTAATGTACCTATGTTACGCGACGTGAAAACCACGCAAAAACTACTGCAAGGCATGGGTGCGCGAGTATTAACCGATAACATTCACGAATTTGAGATTAACTGCAACAGTATTAACAATACCTGCGCGCCATATGATCTGGTAAAAACCATGCGTGCCTCCATTCTGGTACTGGGTCCGACACTGGCACATTTCGGTGAAGCACAAGTCAGCCTACCTGGTGGTTGTGCTATCGGTTCTCGTCCGGTTGATCAGCATTTAAAAGGACTGGAAGCCATGGGTGCAGAAATCAGCATCGAGCATGGCTATGTCAAAGCGCGCGCTCAGCGCCTACAAGGTGCCCATATCGTTATGGACATGGTTACCGTTACCGGAACAGAAAATCTGTTGATGGCGGCCACCTTAGCCAGTGGCACCACTGTGTTAGAAAATGCTGCAATGGAACCAGAAGTCACCGATCTGGCCAACTGCCTAGTCAAAATGGGCGCTAATATTCAGGGAATTGGCACACCAACACTAACCATTCAGGGCGTAGAAAAATTACATGGCTGCACCCATAGTGTTGTCCCAGATCGAATTGAAGCAGGTACATTCCTCTGTGCAGTAGCAATGGCTGGTGGCAAAGTGGTATTAAAAAATGCCGCACCAAAAACCATGCAAACTGTGCTAGAGAAACTGACTGAGGCTGGGGCTATTATTGAAACTGGTGAGAACTGGATTAGTATTGATATGCAGCAGCGTCCCAAAGCTATTGATATTCGTACCCTTCCTTATCCGGCATTTCCAACTGATATGCAGGCACAATTTATGGCTATGAATGCCATTGCTACCGGCAGCAGCAAAGTTGTTGAAACCATATTTGAAAACCGTTTCATGCATGTGCCTGAACTTAACCGTATGGGTGCACGAATTTCAGCCGAAGGTAATACCGCAATCATACAAGGTGTAGAAGAGCTTTCAGGTACAACTGTAATGGCTACTGACCTGCGTGCTTCAGCTTGTCTGGTTCTAGCCGGCTTGGTCGCCAGCGGAGAAACCATTGTAGAACGGATCTATCATCTTGATCGCGGATATGAAAATATCGAACAAAAACTGGGTAATGTTGGCGCAATAATCGAACGTATTAATGACCATTAATTAATTTAGTATAAGGCTGTTAGAGTTTACTCAAACAGCCTTATAGCAGTAACCATTTTTACTAAAGTAATTATTAAATCAGCTGTTAAACCTAAATCAGGGAAGTTCCTTTTACCAATCTATTCATATAAATTTATCAAAGCCATTGGCATTTTTAGTAGACATAAATTCAATAATATCGTAATGAGCAATTTGGTGAATATAAAAAGGATCTTCTTTCTTTATGGCTATGACTTCTTCTTTATTATCTGCACGACAAAGAATAACGCCACCAGTTCGTGGCTCTTTTCTTCCTGACGCAATAAAATGACCTGAACCATAATATTTATCTAAATAGTTTATATGTTGCGACAAATATTTTTCAACTTCATCAATTGGTTGCAAATAATTTAATAACATTATAAACATAACATTTCCTCAGCAACACACAATATCTGTACTTTATTTTATAAAACATCAATTTAATAAAAACATTCACGATAGATTATCAACATATTGGCATCTAATACTTATTTTTGTCACCATTGCTATTTATTTCTCAATGCGTATTTTAAATAACTAAGGTGAAATTTTGCTGAAATAATTTTATTACTAAAATCAATTTAATTTTTCCCAGAATAGCTCTATACATAAAAATAGATATATCTTTATAATTAAAAACAGTAATTGCAGTCACAATTAATCTTATTTTAATAAATAACTGTTTATCAGTTTTGGAACTATTCCATCTCAAATCACACCAACACCAAACAAAAGTTATCAATAATATATCAATTTATTAATATAATTTTAATTAAGTTAACCTAAATCAAATATATTGCTGATTATACCAACAAGTAATATCATCATATAGATTTTTATTTAACATAACTATACATTTATTAAAGCGTAAAATCATGAGCACAACCTCTCTGGATGAGCAATTGGATGCAGCCCTATCAGCGGATATTGCTTTCTTAACTCAGGCATTACTTAACGTACTACAACATGAAACCACAGCAGAAGTACAAACCGTCCTGCGTCACTTGCTGGATGGCAGCCAGCCTCAAAACACCATCCAGCAAGCCCTTCCTGTCCTAGATCTACAGCAGCAACAGGATCTAATCCGCGCTTGCAGCTTATTTGCCCAGTTATTAAATATTGCTGAAGATGCTCATCATGAGCGCCAGCAGCAAATGCATGACCACAGTTTGCATTCTGAACGAAGTACTTTTATTTACGCACTCAGACAGCTGCAGCAACAGCACATCAGCGCCGACACACTGGAAAAAAGCCTGCAAAACACCAGTATCAGCGCCGTACTCACGGCTCATCCCACTGAAGTACAACGTCAAAGTATCCTTTGTTTCCAACGTTATATTCGCAACCTGTTAAGTGAATACAATCATAGCCATCAGCCCTACAGCGAACAGCTACAGCAGGAAATCGAAGCACTTCTGCTGGCATTGTGGCAAACAGATGAAACCCGTCATTTCAAAATTAGCGTTAGCGATGAAATTTACAATAATGTTACTTATTTCCCTTTGAGTTTTTTCAAAGCCATGCCGGTGTTATACCGCAAGCTACAACAACAACTTGCCAGTACCTACCCCAAAATTTCACTTCCTAATGTCATCAGTATAGGCAGTTGGGTTGGTGGTGATCGTGACGGTAACCCGCACGTCAATGCCGAGTCATTGCAGGAAGCAGTTAGTTTTCAGGCTAATACCCTGTTTCCACACTATCAACAATGTCTGGAAGAGCTGTATCAACTGTTACCTCTGTCATCCCGCCGTATACAAATCGATCAAACCATACACCAAATGGTCGAACAATCGCCGGACACAGATTCAGCACATACAGAAGAACCTTATCGCCGTGCACTGGCCTACATACAGGCGCGGTTACATAGCACAGCGCAACAACTAGGTATTCAACTAACTAGCCCCTACCAAGGACTACCACCCTATCAGCAACCTGCAGAACTACTGCTAGAACTCAACAATATTGCTCAGTCTCTACAGCATAATGGCAGTGCCTTGCTTGCCCATGGCAAACTAGCCGATCTGATACGTTCCGTCTCCCTGTTTGGCTTTCATCTGATGTCGATAGATTTACGTCAGCATGCAGCTAAACATGCCGAAGTAGTAGACCAATTGTTTGCTCATGCTAATCTGGAAAACTTCCAACAGCTCAATGAAGAAGACAAACAAAAAGTACTGCTGCGTGAATTGCGCACCCAACGCCCACTATATAGTCCCTATATTAGCTACAGTCCGCATACCATGCGCGAGCTGGCTATTTTTCATGCAGCGGCTGACATCAAAAATCGCTATGGTGAAACAGCCATAAACCAGTGCATTATTTCCAATGCTGAAACCGTGAGTGATATTCTGGTAGTGGCATTATTGCTTAAAGAAACGGGTCTGTTAACCATCAACAACGAAATCCCCAGCAGTCGTATTAACATCGTACCCTTATTCGAAACCATTGATTCTCTGCATAACTGCATCAACACCATGGATAACTTATTCAGCCTGCCCTGGTATCGCACCCTATTAAAAAGCCGTGAGAATCTTCAGGAGATCATGCTGGGATATTCAGACAGCAATAAAGATGGTGGTTACATTACCAGCCAATGGTCACTGTATCAGGCCGAATCCCGATTGGTAAAATTATTTAATCAACACCATGTCCGTTTACGCCTCTTTCATGGGCGTGGTGGAAGTATCGGCCGTGGTGGTGGTCCGGCTTTTGATGCCATTTTAGCTCAGCCGGCAGGCAGTGTTGCCGGTCAGATGCGCATTACTGAACAAGGTGAAGTGATTACAGCCAAATATGCTGCGCCAACCAAAGCGGAACGCAATCTGGAAGCGTTAATAGCCGCCACCCTTGAAGCTACTCTGTTACCACCCCATAGTCGTGAGCCCGACCATAAACTGATGGATGACTTATCCCGCTATGCATATCAGCATTATCGTAAACTGATTACCTATCCGGGCTTTATTGACTAT
Organism: Snodgrassella alvi SCGC AB-598-O02; assembly: GCA_000725195.1. Lineage (GTDB taxonomy): Bacteria > Pseudomonadota > Gammaproteobacteria > Burkholderiales > Neisseriaceae > Snodgrassella > Snodgrassella alvi_G. Next base: position 8,341 of record JAIL01000235.1, on the reverse strand, counting down.
TTTCTCCAAACCAGCCCCATACAGGAAATTGCCAGCCTCAACATTGGCAGCCGTCCGGCCAGTCGTAAAACTTTGACGCAAATTCAGGATTTACGCGCCATTCCATGGGTATTTTCGTGGACACAAAACCGGTTAATGTTACCTGCTTGGTATGGTTTTGGTAGTGCTGTAGCCGAATTAATTCAGCAGGACAGCAATAATTTGCAACGCTTACAGCAACAGGCTCAACACAGCCCATTCCTGCAAACCATGCTTGCCAATATGGAACAGGTGATGGACAAGGCCGATTTAACTATTGCTGCAGCCTACGTTAAACTCGCCAGTAACCAACAAGCAGCAGAAACCATATTCAGCATGTTAACCGATGAATTTGATCGCAGCCGACAGGCTTTACTGAATATAATGCAGTATCAACATTACTTAAGTGATAATCATGCGCTGGCAAGATCACTGGCTATGCGCATCCCGTATCTGAATGCACTAAACTGGCTGCAAATTCATCTGCTGCAGGAACAACGTCAACAACCAGAAAATAGCCAAATCTTGCAACTGATCCACCTTACCATCAATGGTATAGCCCAAGGACTACGTAATACTGGTTAAATACAATACAAATGAAATTTACTGTTAAATAATATATACAACAGATGCTATCGGCGAAAGCAAAATGGCTTTGTGTCAGAATATAACCGTTTGGATTTTGCCTATAAATTCATGACAAAACAGATCAAAACGCCGTATGCCTTACTCGTTACACTGTAACTTGAAATAACCCAGTTACGACCCAATATAGATTGGCAATTCTCCCTTTTGTAGAGGAAAAAAAATGCAACCCGAAAACAATACTGAAAACGAAACACAGGTTAACGATAACATCGAAACCACCGAACCAGTAGTCGAACCTGAAGCCACCATTGAAGAATTACAGGCTCGTATTAATGAGCTGGAAGGGCAGCTGAAAGACGAACAGCTAAGAGCACTGGCAACAGAACAAAATCTGCGCCGTCGTCATCAGGAAGAAATTGAAAATACCCACAAATTCGCTGGTCAGAAATTTGCTTCAGCCATGCTGCCGGTGAAAGACTATTTAGAAATGGCTTTGCAGGATCAAAGTGGTAACTTCGATGCCTTAAAGATGGGTGTGCAAATGACTTTAACAGAATTAGAAAAAGCTTTTGAGCAGTCCAATGTTAAAGAAATTGATCCCAAAGCCGGTGACAAACTTGATCCGCATTATCATCAAGCATTACAAAGTGTAGCCAGCGAACAAGAGCCTAATACCGTTGTTTCTGTCATGAAAAAGGGCTATACCCTTGCCGATCGCGTATTACGTCCAGCGATGGTAACCGTAGCCAAAGCAGCTGATAACGAATAATATTGACTTACCAAAAAACCGTTAAGCATTTCATTTTGCTTAACGGTTTTTTCATCAGTTATATTTTTGGGCATTATTAACACGAGAAAAAGATTAATAACATAACAGCCCTTAAACACAAAGCTATCAAGGATATTACTACAACATTATTGTTCAGCAATCACATCAATAAATACTAATGGTTCCTTGCCTGTATTAGCCAGTCCATGAGATTGCCCCTTGCGAGCAATTGTCACATCACCCGCCTTAACTGGATAAGATTGACCATCAGCGTTCATAAAAGTGCCTGTTCCAGAAACAATGATATAAGTATCTTCATTATTTTTGTGCTGATGAAAACCAATCGAATCCCCCGGTTGTAGCGTCATCCAACCAATCTCCTTAATCGCTTCATCCTTTTTTGCCGCCTCTCGTCTAAAAGCAAACTTTCCATGCAATGTACCTTTACCACCTGCGGCTCCATCCTTACTAATACTAACCAGTTCTTCTTTAGTATAAATATCTGCCCAGACCATACTAGACACAGCAGCCATAACCAGTATTGCTATCCATTTATTTAACATTATTCATCCCCGTATCAACATTCATTTAAAAATTGGCCACACCTTCTGCGGTGAAAGCCGTGCCACCCGACAGACCAGGAGATATCCTCCCCCATCTCCGTTAACCGGTGTATTCGTAACCCATTTTGCTGTTTCAGCTCTAATCACCCAACCATCAACCTGAACATTATCTCCAACCTGAATTTTATTAATTTGCGTGGCTATTTTTTTATTTGCTGGAACTAAATGCATATAGTTAGTATGTTCGAAAATATCATTGATAGAGTAATCTAAAGGTTCCCCTTTACTTCCCTTAAAACTAATACCACGATTATTTAGCTTTAATCTAACCCGTTTTAAAGCCTTTTTATTGCCCATAAAATCCCAGCCGATCATCCAATCAAATGTCGAAATGTCAGCAGCATTATCATAAAGATAACGCTTACGATCAAGAATACGTCCAGGAACGCTCAGACCTAGTGAAGGAATCAATTTTACCTTTGGTAATACAATTGGCTGCATATCTTTTGGAACATCTGAACTTAATGGTTCATTACCAGCTGACACAAGAGGTAACTGTGGACAAATAAAACCATCATCTAAATATGAAGGCATAAATACCCTTGGTGAGTAAGGCGAAAACCGCCAAAAGCAAAACAGCAAGAAAATAACAGCCAGTATTAAAAAACGGTATCGATACAAAAAGTGCATAGAAAACCTTAGTTTACTTTTATCATTAGTTTAACAAAATTTAAATAGATACATATTATTATTTACCTAAAACAAAGAAACTAATTTTCTGGCGGAGCACACTCATTTCGTAAAATAACTTCCGCTCATACTTACTGGATAGCCGGATAGCTTTTGTGTATATTTTTATAATTTAATGGTCCATATCTAAACTCAAGAAAATACAATGCAGATACTTTTCTTACCCGACCAAGCTATCATCAGAATAAGTATTTTGCTGCTTTTTATAAAAAATTTTTTTTAACTCAAAATCAATTTTCTGCTTAAAATATTTTTCGTATGATCTTTCAATATATATATTTTATAAAATACAAATTTAAATATTGATTGCAGCAAATATATTCGATATCAATCTTACTTAAGAGCTATAGATGATATTTTCTTATAGATAAATTTTCTTATCCATTTGAAAAAGCTTAAACCGACGCAAATCACTTATTTCAAAATAATTATAATTCAATGCCTAGCCTTAGCTACTTTCTATTTCAATTGATTCATTGATGTTAATTATTCACCCCAAATCAACTTACCAATTACATTATTTATTGGTTTTATCTCTTTTGAAGAATAATTTTTTGCATAGATTCTATAAATTTGCTTTTATTGATTTCATTCTATGACCATACAAAATAAAAAAATACCGTTATCATTTAATATTTATTTTTATTGTAAAATGATCTGTAATGCTTGAGTTTTCATTAAAGCTCAAACTAACTAACCAATTTTTGTAGTAGTAATAATTCTCAATACTTCTAAAGCATTAGAGGAAATAACTAATAATCAGCGAATCTCTGTATATTCATTCTTTATTTAGAATTGATTAAAATTCCCGAGCTTCACCATCCTGCATGAAGACATATATTTTACTTTTCTATGTATTTGACATTTTATCCGTTTATTGCTGTTCCATCTTTTCTATCAGCCTATAACCCTTTTTCTACCATCAATATTTGACATACAGTATTGCCTACAACCCTACTTTGCTATTGATCAGCAGATCTGATATTTTTTTAATTCGCTGGTTTTATCCACAACTTTTGATTTTTCTGATCAATTTTTACCTTATATTTTTTCAGAAAATTTATCCCCAGCAAACCATCTGACTCAAACTCTTTTGGCATATTATCCATAATAGCCACCTGAATGGATTTATTACTCATAGAAGGATTAGCCAAATAAACATTTAATATTTGGAGATCGCCATTTTTATCCTGACGCAGAGTGGAAGAATCAGAATCAGTCATGGCTAAATTATTACCGTTATTATATTTTTCCGGCAGAGACCCACTGGCAATAATACTCAGTGTGGATGCAGTATCTAAAACCAAATTGTATTGTTTACTTTGATCGGTAACAGTAATAATTAGCCCTTCTTGTGGATGATAGCGATAGGGCAACATCATCCATCCCTTGTCGGTACCGTCAAAATCATTGTCATCATCTACTATAATCTTTTTATGCGCAAAATCTAAAGTAATCGTATGATTTTTAAATAGCGCCAAACCCACTACAGGCAAATCATCATCCTGAGCGGGAGGTAGTTTTTCTGACGGATCACTGGAATATGCAAAACCCCATGGTTTGAGCTCGACTGCTTGAATATTCTCAAAATCAATACCATTAATATGCACATGTTGAAGCAAATATTTAGATGCTGAAATAATATTTCCACTTAAATCCGTACTTAAATTATCGTCTTCTTGTTTGACTGCCTGTGGCAATTGTTGCAATGTATCTAAGGGCAAATGTAACGCTGTTTGAGACCCGGAATCAAACATAAATCTCTGTGATTTACCATTTATGTTTAATTTGACAATTGGAACTAAGGTATCCTTAGTCAGTTTTACTGGCAAAACAACTTCTTTGGCCATTGTCACATTCATAACAGTGGACAAAATAACCAGTAAAAAGCCTGCTAATCGCATCAATAATTCCTTTTAATAGAGTAAAAATTGTGGGTTTAATTTAACATTGAACTTAAAAATGCCTGAGTTCGCACATGTTGTGGGCTGGTAAAAAAGCTTCGGGCTTCTCCAGATTCTACGATTACGCCTTTATCCATAAATAACACCTTATTAGCTACCTCACGTGCAAAGCCCATTTCATGTGTCACAACCACCATGGTCATTTTATCTTCTGCCAGCTGCTGCATGGTTTTCAGAACTTCACCTGTCAGTTCTGGATCTAATGCTGAAGTTGGCTCATCGAATAACATAATTTGTGGCTGCATAGCCAATGCCCGCGCAATCGCTACACGTTGTTTCTGCCCCCCGGAGAGCTGCGATGGATAAGCATCTTGCTTATTCAACAACCCAACCTTTTTTAACAACTCTTCCGCCAGAGGCACAATTTGGTCTCGTTTCATCTTTTTCACCGTGATCGGTGCTTCAATCACATTCTGTAACACGGTCATATGGGGAAACAAATTAAATTGCTGAAAAACCATTCCCATACGGGCACAGATGCTCTTAATCTGTGCTTCAGAAACATACTGAGCCCGGTGGTGATTATTATTACGTACCAGAAAATCATTGCCAATGGCAATACTGCCAGTATCAATTTTTTCCAGATAATTCAAACACCGCAACAAAGTTGATTTACCTGAACCAGAAGATCCGATAATAGCAACTACCTCTGAGCGCGCTACCTGAATATCTACACCTTTCAAAACCTCAATATTGCCAAAAGATTTGTGAATGTCGCGCGCATCTATCATTAGATCAGTCGTCGTAGCGTGCATAGCGTTTCTCCATTTTCTGGAAGCCCCAGGTTAAAATCAGGGTCATAATCAGATAAAACACAGCCGCCACCATAAACGGCATTAAACTAAATTCACGTTGCACCAGCTGGTAAGTTACACGCATTACATCCTGTAAAGCCAGCACATAAACCAGAGATGTATCCTTTACCAGCGTAATCGTTTCATTACTAAGTGGTGGCAGAATTTTTTTCCACATTTGCGGTAATATTATCCGCCGCATAGTCTGTCCATAGCTCATGCCCAGTGTTTTCGCGGCCTCATACTGTCCCTTACCCACTCCCTGAATACCGGCACGAAAAATTTCCGCAAAATAGGCAGCATAGTTCAGCACAAAAGCAACTACCGCTGTAGTATAAGCAGGTAAAATAATATTCACCGCCGGCAGCGCAAAATAAATAAAGAAAATCTGCAACATCAATGGTGTACCGCGCATCACCCAGATATAGAAATTAACCAGATAATCTAAAGCCTTAATTTTGGACAAACGCAGCAAAGCCAGTATCAGCCCCAGCGGAATAGACAATAACAGAGTAATGGCAAACAAACTGAGGGTAATTTTTGCCCCATTCCATAACTCAGGTAACATATTTAACACATAATTCATGTGTATTCCTTTAAACAACAACAACGCTGCCTGAACAGATTGTATTCAGGCAGCGTTGATTCCAGAGCAAAGACGCTTATTTAACCACGTCCTTACCGAACCATTTTGTCGCAATTTTAGCAGATGTACCATCAGCTTTCATACTGTCCAATGCTTTCTGGATTTTCTGTTGCAGCGCCTGATCTTCCTTACGGAAAGCAACACCATATTGTTCAGTACCAAAATTATCTTCTAATACTTTATATTCATTTGGTTTTTTGGCTACATAATAACGACCAACCACCTCATCTACCACCAATGCATCAACACGTTTGGCAGAAACATCCATTAAAGCAGTGACATTATCAGCATATTTTTTCAGTTCTTTAAAAGATTTAGTCACATTCGGTTCTGCTTCAACAGCTTCAACCGCACTACTACCATCCTGTACAGCGACAACTTTATCTGCCAGATCAGCCTTAGTACTAATGCCACCATCAGGACGTACCACAATAATCTGGTGATTATCCATATATGGCTTAGACAACAACAGCTGTTGCTGACGCTGCGGAGTAATCGTCAGGCCATTCCATAACATATCTACTCTTTTACTGTTCAATTCGGATTCTTTGGCACTCCAATCAATCGGCTTAAGCTCAACAGTCAGCCCAGCTCGCTTTGCCGCTTCGCGTGCCATATCTATATCGAAACCTACCAGCTCATTTTGTTCATTACGAAAGCCCATTGGTGGAAAACTATCATCCAGCCCCATCACTACCAATGTATTGTTATCCTGCAGTGCTGAAGCGGAGGCAGGTGTCGTAGATGAAGACTTGTCACCACAAGCAGCAAGGGCAAAAGCCAATACAGAACCATATAAAAGCGACCTAATGATATTTTGCATAGAGAAGTTCCGGAAAAAGGAAAATTGACCATAACACTATACCCGATTTTTTTTCTACTTACATCTAATAAACAATGAATAATGTTTCATGTCTAGACAAAGCGAATTCATTAACACATGCAAAGAAAACCATATTAATAACATTATTATAATGATGTTTTGAATTGCACTAGCAAGACAAAACGACAAATTGATTATCAGTAACCTATATGCTGTAGTAATTTAAAATCACATCAATGAATATTGACAGCCATTAATAACAACTGCAAATACCACAGAGCATTCTCCGTTACCATAAATTTCACAATAACCAGAATCATATTTTAGTCAATCTTAAGGCAAAAATTTTCCCCCCTCAGTTATGAAGCTTATCTGCATCAAACATCATAATAACTCAAGTAAAAGATCATTATCTCTTTGTAAACAGTTAGGTATTCATTACGTAAGTTGATAACTTAATTATTTTATTCTTTTGTATTGGTCATTTATGCTGGTTTATTAAAGTTCGCAATATAAGGCTATTAAGTAAAATTTTCTTCTGCCCGGGAAATTATAATATTATGTGCATCACACTTAATATCTCAAAAATCCCTATGTACCAGCCAAGTTATTAAACCTTACTAAACACTTATATTAATAACAATCTATTTTTTAATTTTTGGTTTAAAGAATTTATTTGAAAATATTTTTATGATTTATATTCTGATAGCTATTTATCAATTAAATTATTTATCATTATTTAATTACTTTACTAAATACTACTGAGTTATTAGTATTATTTACTCTATTAATTTTTACATTAAACTTTAGATATAAAACTAATTCTCCATACCCTTAAGGTAAATACTTGGCTGATCAGAACGCAAATAGCCCGTGTGAATTTTTAACTGTTCATTTGTTTGAAATATTTTTAATATTTCCGTTATTTATCTTTTCAAATGATTACAGCTATATACAACAATAATTTTTTAGATCATCATTAATACTTAATGTATTTTGCTTTAGTTATTATCTAAATAGCATAATTTTTTCTAATTTAGCTGTATCAGCCCTAAATTTCTATTATTTTCAAAAAAATTTCCTTCAGCTTTCCAACTACTGAATGTCAATACAGCTTAATCATTTTGCTAGTTTCAGTTTTTTTAAATTTTCAATGGATTATTCTATGACCATACAGACAATTATGCAGCCTGATCCATGCGAAAATATATTTTTCCATCCTCATCCATACGCCGGATTGGCCACTGATAAACTTCACTCAATAATTGCGTTTGCATAACGTCATGTGGTGTTCCCGCGGCTACAATTTGTCCCTCATTTATCAGAACCACAAAATCAGAATAATTTGCAGCCATAGACAGATCATGTAATACCATTACTACCGCAAACCGATCATGATTCTGACGCAAATAATCCATCAGCCGGT
>JAIL01000234.1 GCA_000725195.1 Snodgrassella alvi SCGC AB-598-O02 | reverse complement strand
TTATACCGCTTGATGATTATTTATTAATAACACTATTATATTGTCTAGTTAAAGATTCGTCATAAATATTTAACATATCAATCTCTTTATCAATATCTTTATCATGTAATTTTTTTAAGACAATCTTCATTTGATTAGTCATCTGGGGTAAACCATCAACAAATCGATCATAGCTATAAGAATTTAATGCTTGCGCATTAATCTCTTTATTTTTCCCTTTAATTGTCATTAGCTGATTAGTAATGGTTTCTATTTGCTGAATTTTTTGTTCAACCGCTGCTATATCCAGATTTTTAAATTGATTTTTTTCTTCATATTTTTCATTAATCAAGGTAACAATTTCATTTATTGAATCCATTATATCTATACAATTAAATTTAAAAGTTAAACCTTGTTTTTTTATATCTAATTTTTGGATATTATGGTATTCATTATATAATTTATTATATGTGGCTCTGAATGCCATTTTTGCTTGAGTAACTTCATTATATTCATTTGCTATATTTCTAAACAGCTCAGGTCCTTTTTTACAATCATCTAACTTATATTCATTATTATCAACATATTTCTTTAGTTCGTTTAAAGCCATAGCTAATTTAATAAAATGATCTGCATATACTTTACCTGCAGCATCAATTTCAGGCAATCGAGGTTCACGTTCTATCAGTTTTTGGATAAGGGGATTGTACTCATTTAACGTTTTTTCACTAATATTGTGAAATAGTCTAATTGATAATGAATTAAAATATTTTTTCGGATCTTTTTGGATAGCTTTTAAGCTACATGTGCCATTTTTATCACTGCATAATTTTAATATTTCTTCTGCTTTATGGTCTAATCGAAGTAAATCCGAATCACCGTAAAGCATACCTTGACCTAATTTGTTTCCTACATCACTATAATCTTGTTTATATATACTTAACCAAAGATTTCCTTTTTCCGCTTTTTTATATGCTAAAGCTCTAACATCATCAGTTGAATTATTTGATGATTGAGATGATGTTGAATCTGTTTGTTCTACTGCTTCGGATTGCTTATCAGTTGATTTTTGATTGGATTTATTATTACAACCAGCCACTAAAAGACTAGTGATGATTAAAATAAGTATTTTTTTCTGCATTTTATTTTTTCCTTAGTTTATCTGTGATAGATTGGTAAGTCTGAAAACTATTTTTTATTGAAAAGTAGTTTTTAATGGGATATTAATAATTAACCATATAGTTTACTTTCCGTAGAATTTAATATTCTTAAATAAAGAATAAATTTCTTTTATATCGACAGAGAATTTCTGACATTCACTGTTAATTATATTATATATTATTACAAATAAAATGCTTAATATAACCGTTTAGGTTCTAAATAATAAGTTTTAACTATAAAGTTGATAAAAAAACGATCTGTTTATCTTTTGGAGGACTTTTATCAAACTAATTTCTGAAAAATTCTGTTGTCAATAAAGATGCATTTAGCATAAATTGTTTTGATAAGTATCTTAAGTATCCCCAAATTATCCCATTTTTTTTGATGGACTAATCTAACGGATTCTCTATTAGTGATCTATTTGCATTTGAATATAACTTTAGCTCCTCTTGATAAATTATATATATAAATAATTTAAAGAAGTATTAAATAAATCTCAATATAATTAATTCAGTATAATATAAACTATTTTATTATAGATTAATTATATTTGATCTATGATAGGACTAGGTTTAGCTGATAACTAATCAGAAAATTATGATTCTTGCTAAAAACAATCTAACTTGATTTTTTAGCTTACGGGATTATATTACCTTATTATTTTGCCGGGATTGTAATAATGTCAGAAAATAAGGTGGTGCAAGCAGATCAGTTAACTAGGTTTATGTTTGATGATTGTCCTGTACGAGGTCTGCAGGTAAATTTGCAGCAAGTTTGGCAGCATGTCGGACACAACAAACAATATCCGCGTGCAATACATCAGGCATTAGGTGAATTAACCGTTGCTGCAGTCTTACTGGCCAGTAATCTGAAGTTTGAGGGTAGTTTGATTGTTCAGGTACAAGGTACAGGTATATTAAAGATGCTGGTAGCAGAAGCAACTTCTTCTGCCACCTGTCGGGCTACTGCCCGCTGGGATGAATCCGCGGTAATCGACGAAAAAATAAATCTGGTAGATTTACTCGGTGAAGGTGGAATGTTTGTCTTGACATTACAACCTGCAAATGGGGAATCATGGCAGGGTGTTGTTGAGCTGGCTGGAGACAGTATTGCTCAAATGCTGATGAATTATATGGCACGCTCAGAGCAGCTAGCGACATACATTTCACTTGCGGCTGATGAAGAGAATGCTGGTGGGTTTTTATTACAAAAACTACCGGAACAGCAAATTGAGGAAGATTGCTGGACAGAATTGACTGCCTTGGCTGAAACGATCAAAAGCAAAGAGTTGCTCCATCTGGATGCTAGCACGTTGTTGTATCGCTTATTTCATGAGCATGAAGTACGTTTGCTTGGTACTGAGCCGATTGAATTCGCCTGTACCTGTTCACAAGCTAAAGTGAGTGATATGTTATTACTGTTGGGCGGAGAGGAAGTTGGCGAAGCAGTAGCCGAAGAGGGTAGTATTAAAATTAATTGTGATTTTTGTCATGCTAGTTATGTTTTTGATGAAACAGATGTGAATACGTTGTTTGGTCAGGATATCGTACAGACAGCTCGGCAACAGAATCATTGAAACAGAATACAACAGGCAGCTAATTAATAGTTAACTGCCTGTTATTAATTTGTCATTGCTGTTTGTTTCAATTACTGCTGCATAATTGTCTCGATTGCACTGGTCGTTTTTGGAACTGAGGCGGTTAATATTTCATTACCTGTTTCCGTGACCAGAACATTATCTTCAATACGGATACCAATATTATGAAATGCTTTTGGTATGTCATCTGCTGCTGCAATATATAATCCTGGTTCTATGGTGGTAACCATACCTGGTTGTAACAACAGAGACTGGCCATTACTATCAAATCGTCCACCGACATCATGCACATCTAATCCAAGCCAGTGACCTAGTCCATGCATATAAAAACGACGATAATGCTGTTTGTCGATATTTTCTTCTAAACTACCTTGCAAAATGTGCAAATCAATGAGCCCTTCAGTTAGCATACGAATAGCATTAGCAGAGAGAGTTTGCCAGTTAGCTCCTTTAACAGTAGCTTCGATACTGTTTTGATTTACAGCTAAAACTATGTCGTAAACATCTTTTTGTGCGCTGGTAAACCGTCCGCTGACTGGAAAAGTCCGGCTGATATCACCGGCATACATTTGATATTCAGCACCGGCATCAATCATCAGTAAATCAGCTGCCTGTAACTGATCACTATTGCTGACATAATGTAGGCAACAAGCATTTTTGCCACCGGCTACAATGCTGTTATAAGAGGGATAACGCGCCCCATGAGACATAAATTCATGCAGTATTTCGGCTTCTATTTGATATTCATATTTTCCAGCTTTGGTTTTTTGCATCGCCCGAATATGCGCCTGTGCACTGATTTCTGCAGCAATACGCATTAATGACTGTTCATGGTTATCTTTGATTAATCTTAGCGGATCGAGGATAACTGCGAGATTAATCAGATTTTCTGGAATTACGGTACTGCCATTGATACTACGATGATGAGCAATCCTATTAACATCATTCCATAAATTAATGATTTCTGGATCTCGTTCTGGATACAAACCCCATAAAGCATACAATTGCCGGTGTCCCGGTAAGGCATTTTTTAGATGAGTGGTCAGTTGACAGATATCGTCGGCTTGATCGAAGCAGAAATGTTCGCGAGCAGCTTCTGGTCCGTAACGAAATCCATGCCAGATTTCAGAATCCGGATCTTTTGGACGGCACAATAACGTAGCGGATTGTTCTCTGCCATTCAGGATCAGAGCTGAATCCGTTTCAGGAAATCCAGTCAGATAATGAAAATAACTGTCCTGCCGGTATGGATATTCAGTATCGTTACTGCGACGTCGTTCTGGTGCGGCGAAAAGTATAGCTATACCGTCTGTACCTATTTTTTCCAGTACTGTCTGACGACGCTGGTGATAAACAGATATGTTATTTTCCATGGTGAAATTCCCCCAGCAAGTTACGACGAACTAATTGAATTTTTCTGGCCAGCCATAGTGCACATAGTGCACCAAGCAAATCAGCGATAGCATCCAGTATATCGCCATTACGTCTAGGCAGTTGTGTTTGAATAAGTTCACTGATGCATGCCCACAACAGTGCTGAGGTCAGATAAGACTGCAGAGGAATGGTGATATTACTTTGCAGACAGATTTTGGCCAGCAGCCAAAATTGCCCGAAAAAAAGCCCGAAGTGACAGATTTTATCGAAGTGAGCAATCGGTAAAGGATTATTTCCACTAGCCAAGAATAAAAAATATATACTTGCTAAAAACCAGATCATAGCTAACAGTAACCATTTATTTAACCATTCTGGTTTCACACTGCACCTTCTTCATTTGCCCATTGCTGACAGAGAGCCACCAGACGAATAAATTTTTTACCTCTGGTCTGAAAAATTTGTTCCCAGTCTTGTACTGTTGATAGTGAAGGAGCGTCTTCAAGACAACATTCATTCAACCAAAAATCCAGTATTTCAGCACATTCACCAACTGGTGCAGTTCGAAACAATTCAGTAATAGCGTGCATGTTGCGAAAAATTGCGAGAATAATGAAAACAGAATATATAAAACGGGCTGGTATTTAGTCAGCCCGTTTTGAATTTACTCAATATCTAACACTGCGGTTGTGTAGACGTTCTGAACATCATCAAGATCTTCCAGTGCATCTAACAATTTCTGCATTTTTTCTGCATCAGCTCCGCTTAGCTCAGTTTCATTTACTGCACGCATAGTCACTTCACCATCTGCAGCCTGAAAACCTGCTGTTTCCAATGCTTCTTTTACTCGGCTATGAGCATAAGGTTCTGTAATCACTTCCTTGGATCCATCTTCGTGAGTAATTACATCTTCTGCACCAGCCTCCAGGGCAGCTTCCATTAATGCATCTTCATCGGTTTCTGGTCCAAAGAGTAAATATCCCTGATGTACAAACTGGAATGCTACCGAACCATCAGTACCCATATTACCGCCATGCTTATTAAATGCATGGCGCACGTCGGCAACTGTACGAGTTTTATTATCCGTCAGGCAGTCTACCATTACCGCAGCACCACCAATACCATAACCTTCATAACGTAATTCAACGTATTCCACACCTTCTAGATTACCAGTACCTTTATCTATGGCTCGTTGAATATTATCTTTAGGCATATTGGCATCGGTCGCTTTGTCCATAGCCAAACGTAAACGTGGATTCGAATCAGGATCACCGCCACCCAGTCTAGCAGCAATGGTGATCTCTTTAATCAAACGGGTAAAAATCTTCCCGCGCTTGGCATCCTGCCGACCTTTGCGATGCTGGATGTTAGCCCATTTACTGTGTCCTGCCATATAAAAAATCCTTCTTAATTTATTGATTTAGGGCATAAAAACAATACCAAAGTAATCGACTTTGGTTAAAGCACATGCCATTAAATAATTGAAATATGGTTGTAATTTTAACATATCAGCTTTTTGTTGAGTAGAGTTACCCTTTACCACGTTTATTAAGTAATTGTCATAAAGGATCCAGGTTTCATAATGCTGAATAAATAATCAGATTCGATAAAAATCGGTATGTTGGAACTATTTTTTAACTCTGCTAACAAGTCTTGTATTCTTTGCAGTAATATAGTTTATTGTGACTAAAATGAGGTAGTTAATGATTATTGTTTATTATAATTAAATCGCAACAATGCTATTTGAAATCCAAAATTAGTGATTAAAAACATATCAATTTTAATTAATTATATTGATATGTTTTCAGCGAACGAAAATCGATATGTAATCTGATTACTTATATTTCTAATTGTGTACAGTCTACTAATTATATTCAAATTTAACATAAGTAGCAGATGTATTTGAAATATTTTCTTATTCATAAGGCTTATTGATGTTTTTGCCTTGAAACTGTTCCAATCCACCCTTATGTTAAAGCAACAACAATTAACCTTGGCTATTTGAGAAAATCATGAAACAGACACATAGTTTTCAAACAGAAGTAAAACAACTATTGCAATTAATGATTCATTCTTTATACAGTAATAAAGAAATATTTCTGCGCGAATTAATTTCTAACGCCGCAGACGCATGCGATAAATTGCGTTTTGAATCCTTGCATAATGCCAGCTTGCTGGGTGATGATACTGAATTCAAAATTACAGTTACTGCCGATGCAGAAGCACAAACCATTACCGTTGAAGATAATGGTATTGGTATGAATGAGGCTGAAATTATTGAACACCTCGGTACCATTGCTAAATCAGGTACCAAAGCTTTTTTGGAAAAATTAACTGGTGATGATAAAAAAGATGCCAATTTGATTGGTCAGTTTGGTGTTGGTTTTTATTCTGCCTTTATTGTTGCTGATAAAGTAACTGTGGAAAGTCGCAAAGCTGGTAGTGATGAAAGTCAGGCTGTGCGATGGGTAAGTGCCGGTGATGGTGAATTTACCGTTGAACAGATCAGTAAATCCAATCGTGGTACTAAAGTTATTCTGCATTTGAAAGAGGAAGAAAAGGATTTGCTGTCTGACTGGACATTACGTCGGATCGTTACCACCTATAGTGATCATATTTCTGTGCCCATTTACATGAAAAAGGCTCCTGAATATGATGAAGAGGGTAATGTTATAACTTCGGAAGAATTAGAAGTTGTTAATCAGGCACAAGCATTGTGGCAACGTCCTAAAAATGAAATCACTGATGAACAATATCAGACATTCTACCGCCATGTGTCCCATGATTATGATGATGCTTTAGCATGGACACATTTTCGTGTAGAAGGACGCCATGAATATACCGGATTATTATATCTACCCAAACATGCGCCCTTTGATCTGTATGAACGTGAACCAAAACATGGCGTACAATTGTATGTAAAACGTGTATTTATCATGGATGATGCTAAAAAGCTGATGCCAACATATTTACGCTTTATCCGCGGTGTTATCGACAGCAGTGATTTGCCATTAAACGTGTCACGCGAAATCTTGCAAGAAAGCCGTGATTTAGATGCCATCCGCTCAGGCAGTGTTAAAAAAGTATTGTCATTGCTGGAAGACTTGCAAAAAAATCAACCAGAAAAATATGCTGAATTCTGGAAGGTATTTGGTAATGTATTAAAAGAAGGTATTGCTGAAGATTACAGCAATAAAGATAAGATTGCCGGATTATGCCGTTTTGCTTCTACTCATAATGACAATGCTGATCAAAATGTTTCACTAGCCGACTATTTGGGCAGAATGAAAGAAGGTCAGGACAAGATTTATTACATTACTGCAGATAGCTTTGCCGCTGCTAAAAATAGTCCTCATCTGGAAATCTTCCTGAAAAAAGGTGTAGAAGTTTTATTACTGACTGACAGAGTAGATGAGTGGGTAGTTAATAGTTTACCTGAATTTGATGGTAAAAAACTCGTCAGCGTAGCGAAGGGATCTCTGGATTTAGGTAATTTGGCCGATGAAGAGGAAAAAGCTGTTCAGGCCAAAACCGAAGAAGAAAATAAAGAAGTTGTTGAGCAAATTAAAACTGCTTTGGGGGATAAAGTTGACGCAGTGCGCGCTACTGCTCGTCTGACTGAAAGTCCGGCTTGTTTGGTTGTCGGTGAACATGATATGAGCCAACATCTGGCACGAATGCTGGAAGCGTCTGGTGCCGGTGCACAGATTCCACACACCAAACCTACGTTGGAAATCAATCCTGATCATCCGCTAATCAAAAAAATTGCTGCAGAACAGGATAGTGAGCAGCGCACTGAATTGGCCGAATTAGTTTATGATCAGGCATTATTGGCCGAAGGTGGCAAGCTAGACAATCCGGCTGCCTTTGTAAAACGCATGAATCATTTATTGTTAACTATGGACCAGTAAGCAAATTTCCAGTAAAAACTGCCCGTAACAACGGGCAGTTTTTTTATATTTTACTAACATCAGTAAACTTTAAAAATTGTTTCCCGATCATCAGTACCAGTGAGGTATATTGATTAATGTGGATAAGTTGTTTGACCTTGTTTTTTCTAAGATAATTATGCAGACTGTACATTAAGATTAAAAATAAGATAAAAGGTATCCCAAATACGAGCGTAGCATGAAAAATAGGTGTAAACCAGGTAGTAATCAGAATACTAATTATTGCGAATAAACCCGCTAAACTAATAAACGGAAAGCCGGGTACACGAAACTTAATGTGTTCACCTTTACGCTGCATATGTATACGAAAGCCCAGATGCGAAAGAAATACCGTTCCCCAGCTAAACAAAGCACCAAACATGGACAAAGCAATCATAATGGGGAAAGCAGTTTCAGCATTAACAACATAAACCATTGCTGCTACAGCAATTCCGGCAGAAGATAAAGTCAATGCATTTAGTGGTACGCCATTACTTCTAACCTTACCAAGCAATTGCGGAGCTTCTCCGGCACGCGACAGACTAAACATCATTCGAGTGGCTATATAAAGCATACTGTTCATAGAAGACAATGCAGCTACAATCACAATAAAGTTCAAAATACTGTCTGCAAATGGAATACCAACGATCTGCATTACGGTAACAAATGGGCTGGTGCTATTTTCTTTAATTAATTCCTGCCATGGAACCAGCATAACAATCAGACTTAAGGCAAGCAAATAGAATATAAATAATCGTGCCAGCGTCCCTTTAAATGCTGTTTTTACCGCCTGTTCAGGATTGGTAGCTTCACCAGCAGCAATAGCAATCATTTCAATACCCAAATAGCTAAAGATCGAAATAATTACGCCCGTCCAGATTCCAGAAAAACCGTGAGGAGCAAATCCACCACCTGCAAAAAGATGTTGTTCGATTTTACTGATATTTCCGTAAGTAAACAGTACCCCAATCCCAAGTATCACAAACACTAGAATGGCAAATATTTTGATAGTAGAAAACCAGTATTCCACCGATCCAAAAGCCTTAACACTATAAGCATTGACCGCAATCAGACTAAAAGAAAATAAGCCGATCCAAATCCAAGAATTTACATCTGGAAACCAGAATTTCATATATTCAGCAATTGCAGTCACTTCCGTACCTACAGCTAAGACAATACATGACCAATAACTGTAGCGCACCAGAAAACCGGCGATGGGGTGTATATAAAATTCAGCATAGGCGCCAAAAGATCCGGAAGTAGGATGTTGTACCGTCATTTCTGCCAGACAGCCCATCAAAGTCAGGGCAATCAAACCACCAAGAGCATAACTAATAATCACAGCAGGACCGGCAAAACCGATTGCAAATTTACTGCCTAAAAATAGTCCGGTTCCAATTGCTCCCCCTATAGCAATCATACTCATCTGTTTGGCAGAGAGCTTTTTATGTAATCCCGCCTCACGAGACTGGATTTTATCGAAACTACCCATTTTTTTCCTTTAATATTCAGCTATCTGATGTAATATTTACCATAAGCAGGTAAAATCGGCTATATTGCAAATAAAAATCACAGTTTGTTATTATAATAGCAGCACAACCAAGAATTAAATTGGTGGTAATGAATTTTATTACATAATTCTTAATATAATCTTCATTCTACCAATAATTTTTAGCTAAATATGTTTATTATTCAAAGCATAAGCATAATTTAGCTATAAAATTTATTTATCACGAGTAATTTTTTATGCAAATAGTGTTTTGTAATAAATATACGATAAAATTGATTAGGAAAAAACAATAAACCATTATTTTTCAATATATATTCGAAAAAATGCAATTAGAACAATAAAAAAACGTTTCTTGATTATAAAAGCACTTTCTTTAATCAAGTTTTAATAGTATCTATTAATAATTTTGCCTATATTTTTGACAAGATTAAGTCATTAATAAAAAGCTAAAATGATAGCTAATAGAATATGCTAGATAAAAAAAGCCATTGCTTTTCCTGATGGCAATATTTTTTGCGGAGAATCAAAGTAATAAATCAATAAATATTTAAACTCAGGAATGAAAATTGACTAACAAACAGATGGTGATAAAAAAATAAAAATCTGGCAATACAATTAAATTAAAGACAAAGAAAACCAGTAATATTATTAACACAAATTAATATTAATATTATTAAATTAACCTAATTTCATTTAATAATTTGCCTAGCTAAATATCGTATAAATTGATAAAATAGCATATAGGTATTGCTAACTGATTGTGTTGAATTAATAAAATATATATTAAGAGGAGCTGAAAACTCAAAATACAGTTTACAACAACTATTCAATTAAGTTAAATATATAGCTTTTATTGTAAATAAATGGTATTATTTATTAATATTAATCATTGGTTTAATTTGTAACATTTGTATAGTGAGTTTATACATAGGGGAGTTAATTCATGATTAAAACCTTTAAGCTTAAAGGACTTGAACAATATTATCTCACTGGAAACACCGCAGGAATACCTCCTTCCCATGCTACAGAATTAAAAATAATACTCACAGCTTTAAATGCTGCCAGTCAGCCTTCGGACATGAAAGCTCCTGTGTGGCGATTACACCCGATGAACGGTAACTTTCAAGATCACTGGGCGGTGATAATCAATGGAAGCTGGAGATTGATCTTTAAATTCAACGAAGATGAAGTCGAAATAATAGACTATCAGAACTATAAACTGGAGAATAAATATGCATAATCCTTGTCATGCAGGCGTTGTTTTAAAAGAATATCTTGGTGAAACCAATATCAGCCAAGCTGCAAAACATTTAGGCATCACAAGAGTAACATTATCCCGTATTATCAACGGAAAAGCAGGTATAAGTGCAGAAATGGCTGTACGACTAGCTATATTGTTAGATACTACACCAAAATTCTGGCTAAATATGCAACTTAATTACGATTTATGGAAAGCTTTGCAGAAAAAGCATTATCAGGTAACACCCTTACGTAAGGTTTAATGCAGATAAAAAACGAATATGAATTTCATTTGATAGGTAATTTAATATTATGCCATAATTATTTATATTGATTTTAGTCTAAACCTAATCTGATGGATCAACATGTTAATTTAATGTGAATTTTGTGTATGTCCAAAAAAAATATTTACTCGAACAGTTTTATCAGTAAAAATATTAGTTTAAATCAGTCAATTTAATTACGAATACTTAAACAATTAATAGTCTAAAAAATGATATAATGATTAAAAAAAATATCAAATTTCATGAGTATATATTCTTGATTAAAATCAGTTATTGGATTTCTATCAATCCATTATTAATACAACTATTTTTATTATAAAAAAGAGATTAACCAAAAATTTAATTGATAATATAGAATATACTAATATTAGTCTTATTTTTATCGTTTGATAATTTTTGAATTAATTTATGTGGTGTAGATCTGGTTTTTTCATACATGGTAATAGTATAAATAATTCCGATACGACTCATAATGGTTGTATAATTTTAGGTCTTAAATATCGGGAACTAATGTGGGATAGTAAGGATAAAGATCTACTAGTAATAACGGTATAGATAATATCAAAGGATGAAGAAAAGTGAAAAAATTTTTAATAGTAACAATATTAACAATCTTGCCTATATTAAGCTTTGCTAAAGGACCTGATTGCCATTCATGGCCAATGAATATGAGTGAAGTCTGGTTACAAAATGCTGGTATAGTTGCTATCGATAAATTAAATGAATCTAAAACTAAGATAACATTATTAGCATCTGAAAAAAAAGCAAAAGGATTATATACCCAGATTTATCACTTTATTTTTTATGATGCAATAGGAAATAGTTATGAAACCATTACTAATAATGATGCTTCCTATGAAGAATGTTCAGAGACTGGTGTTGATGTCTATTTAATATCAAGAAGTGTTTCAAACAAGTAAATAAATGCCATCATTTTGGGATTATTATATACTAAGTACGGTATACGTATGATAATTTAGCCGCTAAATTGTGTTTTTTATAATTGGAATTAAATTTGGACACAGGTTAAATTAATCAGAATAATTAAGATGCAGACAATATAAGTCCATGGGTATAACTTAAATCATGAATTAGTATTAACCTTTACTTTATTGGTATTTTATCTAATTTATTAATGAATGTGTCTTTATTGGTTAACTCTATAGTTTTGTTGTTATGCCAAAATGTAGTGTTAAATCAATTTGAGTTTGATTGACTATTGCAGAAATATGAGAAAATAGAAATAAAAAAAGTTTTGTTTTTTGCTGAGTTGTCTGGCAACGTTAGTTGGAAAACCCATGTTCTAAATAGTAACATTAATGACAAAAGGAAAATGTTAACTGTTAAAAATAAAGAAATGGTACCTTTTTGAATCATATGAGTCTTGGTAATCAATATAGATTTAAAAAAATTGGTTGCAGATTTTTTAGGAACTGAGGTTATTGCTTAGAAAATTTTTTCGATTTCTATGCACCTATAGGGCATTATATTATTCTGGAGTCCTGGTGTTTTTATGTGGATAAAATAAATTATGCAATTATAGTTAAAAACTAATTACATGACATCTATATAATGAGGTAACTTTTTGTCGGCAATTAAATCTAATAATTATCTAAGGGTATATGAAAATGTGCGAAAAGTCATTAGTTTATCCTGTTTTCGCTATAAAAGCATGAAAAAATAAAAAAACATAGCAGGAATTTTGTTTTGTTTTTATCAGCAAATCAATGTAGCCTAATTGATCAAGTTAATTAAAATAGCTTATATTGTTGTCTAAATTATGGTATGGTCGAGATATAGAGTTTCAATAGATCTATAGTTTAAGATTAATAAATTGAAAGCATATAAATTTACCAGCTTTGTTGCTAGGAATAATGATAATTTATTTAGAATATAAGTGATGATAAAAGATAACAAACATAAGATAATTTCTGAATTTGATTTATGCTTATACTATGAATTAGTTGGTGAAATTTTTTATTTATGTTGATAAATATGGTTATTTATGTGTTATATATTGAGGAAATTGCATAGGCCGTTAGTGTCTAGACAAAGGTAAGTATGTTAGGCAAATATTTGAATTAACCCACATGTGTATATGGCTGATAGGTTAGGATATTTCTTTGATTTTTATCTATAAAATATTCTTTTGTAATTATTTATGATTTTAACTATTTATACTTCAGAAAAATTTATATTAGAGACTATCTTTAATACTAAACGATAAATATTATGAAATATGAATAATTATTAGAACAAGTTTATGAATCCAATCTAGATAGAATAAAAGAGTTATTAGTAGAAGGAGCTAATTCCAATCTTTGCACTGATAGTGGTTTATAACATTATCATTGTATAAAGCAATAGATACCGCAGTTGAAAACAGCAAAAATACTATAATATAACGGAGGACTCAATTGATATTATTAAATTTTTGTTAGATTTTGGAACGAATTTTTATATAAAAGACAGAGATGAGAAAAAACGCTTATGGGCTTGTTAAAGGTTATCATATTCCAGCACAAAATTTATTTGAAATGTTGATAAGGGTTGATAATAATATATAAAAATTAAAGAATATGGTAAATTGGCCAAATCAATTAAAGGTATTTTTAAGGTTGGAAGACGGCTAAAGATAAAAGGTGGTAAAAATAGCCTGCAAACATCACACTGATTTGTCATGCATGTTTTGGTTGTAATAGACTGGTTGGATGAAAAAGCAATCCGGTTAAATAATCTGATTACCACAGACGTCATTTATGATGAGTTCGTTAAAAGATTGATCAAAAATCTGTGTAGGGATTTTTGATCAATCTGTGATGATGAAGATTTGTTAAGTAACTTGTCTGCGGGTCTGAAATTGTGGTTGAGCCCATTGCTGAGTTTGCAGCACTTCTTTAAGATGCTGGACTGCTTGCCAGATATCGACACTACTCAAGTATAAGGGTGTAACACCAAGTCGAATAACTTCTGGTTCACGGTAATCTCCAATTACACCGCGAGCAATCAAAGCTTGTACGATCTCATATCCATGAGGGTGACGAATGCTGACATGGCTGCCACGATGG
>JAIL01000233.1 GCA_000725195.1 Snodgrassella alvi SCGC AB-598-O02 | reverse complement strand
TTTTGCAAAAACGAACTGACTGTTCCCATCTGCTGATAATCGGTAAGATCCAACGTTATCGGTGTAATAGTCACAAATCCGGCATGGCTATCGGCAAAATCTGTACCTTCTTTACTGGTATCAGCATTCCCAACTCCACCAATCCAATACATAATTTCTCCACGCGGATTTTCCGAAGGTACAATACAATGTTCGTGATGTCGCCGTCCCAATCTAGCAGCATGAAAACCCTTAATATCCTCTACTGCAACAGGTGGAATATTGATATTCCAGAGAATTGGTTCAGTGGGTAGTTGGGTACATATTTTTTGCAAAACAGCATTGACAACTTTTTCAGCGGTTGCCCAATATTTGCCACTACGATCGCACAAAGAAAATGCCAACGCAGGTATGCCCATCAGAAAAGCCTCCGTAGCGGCTGCCACTGTACCTGAATATAAAACATCATCACCCATGTTAGCACCATGATTAATACCAGTAATCACTAAATCCGGCTTAAAATCTGTCATGGTATGCAGGGCTAAATGAATACAATCTGTGGGCGTACCATTAACATAACTAAAGCCATTACTGGCTTTTTTAATGGATAATGGTCGATTTAATGTAAATGAATTACTGACACCACTCTGATCACTTTCCGGTGCTACTACCCTTACTTCGGCAAATTGGCTTGCTGTCTTGGCAAGCACTGCTATACCTTCCGCCAGATAACCATCATCATTACAAATTAAAATCTTCATAACTATCCATTTCTAAAACAACATGAGATATTCTTAATCTGTTGTTATGCTCAACAGCATTTAAACTCTGTTCAATTGACTTCATTTTTACAGATTAATATTAATTTATCATTCACCTCACAAACAAGTGATAAATAGAGCACTGCACCATTTAGTAAATTCCTACTCATTTAATAATAATCATTAGCCTTACTGTAAGTAAAACTGTATAACAGTCTCTAACAGCATATTAGCAGTTATATTAAGGTTATTATTATAGGAGTTTCCAGACCACTCTGGCAGCATTTTGAAAATTAATTGAACATTGATAATAAATAAAAATGATTGTCTACATTGTACTTATTAAATTTTAATTAATGATAGATGAGTAATTACATTGATAAATACCTGATTTTGACCAATCAAAGACAATTTCTATTTAAATGATAAAAATTATCTAAATTAAAGACACCATTTGCTTAATTTAATTCGGTATATTATTATTTAAAAGATCTATAATACAAGGCAATTCTCGTTTATAAAAATACCTGGTTCATAGGGTAATATTTTATGAGAATATGAAAATAGTATTTACTCTTCTTTTTCACTTCTCCAATCTTTGAAAAGAATTCTACTTTTTTGCTTGGTTTTCATAATAATAGACATCAATAGCTAATTTCATTCAAATTTATAATTAATTAATTCTTCATTGGATAAGGTAAAAAGATAGGATATTTTTTCAGGTAATCGATTTATTGTTGGTTTATAATTCTCTATTTTTTCAATTTTATTGTTATTTATATAAATAGTTCTTAAATAACCATTATTCCATACAATACTTACTGATCTTAAATTGCCATTCTGATCAAATTCTTTGGAAACTCCAAAAGTTAAATTTCCTCTACATTCATTAATTTGTTCTATTTTTCCATTTGAATAATAAATATATTCTAAACCTGTTCTTTTTCCATTTCTTACCTCAAATTTCCAAATAATAATATCTCCATCTTTATCTATAACAGTACCATCATAAGGTATAGTTAAATTCTTGTCTATATAATAATCCGATTCTCCTGAAATAGGATCACCTTTTAAATATAACTCTTCAAAATATTTTTCCATATATATTTAATTATGACCATAAGTGTTAATACCATCTGTTAAAATTCCACAATGAGGGTATCGTACTTTAGGTTTAGGAACTCCGTTGTCAATATTCCATAAATCTCTATTGTTTAATTCCATTTCTTTTACAAAGCTTTCATCTACAGGAATACTTGCTTCTCTTTATTGCTTTTATTGCATCATCCATTGCTCCGACTTCTGAGTGAGCAGCTTTCCGATGGTCTGCATTTTCCGGAGGAGTAATCTCTCCATAATAGTCTGAACACAAGTATTGCAAAAATAATAATGCTGTATTTAATTTTGACCATCAAGTATAAACATTGACTTGAAAATATGTGCAATCAAATCTGATAATAAATCAAATAAAATCGTTTGCTGCACAAATAATGAGCAAATACCTTCAAACCGGTCAGGTTGTCATTTTTATCATATCAAATATTCTATAACTTGCGTGTAGCTTCGATTAATAAAGTATCACTAGTAAAAGAACCATCCTGACATAACTCAAAATATTGTTGCGTTTCTTGACTGGCAGAAATTTGGTATTCTCTGATGGCAGTAATTAAGCTTTGTGGGGTACGCATCCGTTTAACCCAACTATCAAATTGTAAATGCAATCGATAACTGTATGAACCATCCATTATAAAACCAGCCTCGCCTAGATATCTTATTAATTCACTCGCACAATAATCACGTACATGTGAGGTATCGCGTAGTGCTTCGACTGTTTGCAGCCAGATATCAAGCACAGGATTGCCCGGGGAAACCACATCGATAAGAAATAATTTACCACCAGGTTTTAACACACGCGCAGCTTCATGCAGAGCCATACCCACATCACGCCAGTGATGTAAAGAATAACGAGATGTAACAATATCAAAGGTTTGATCTATAAACGGTAATTTTTCAGCAATCCCCTGCTTAGTAACAATATTTTCTAACCCTCTTTTGCTGGCTGTATCACTAACAACTTTTAGCATTTCATCTGAAAGATCGTAAGCAGTGACACTCTGCACTGCTTGGGCTGCTAAAAAGCTTACATGCCCAGCACCACAGCCTAAATCTAATAAACAGGCCTCAGGATAATTGTTCAGTAACTGCCCAAGTTGTTGTAAATCTGCCCCTTGGGCATGAACCATACTGGTTAGGTACGCGTTTGCCTGCTCGCCAAATTGCTGCTTAACCTTATCATGATGATTATGCTCCGTAGTCATCTAAATTCCTTTTATTTGTATTCCATTGATTTATTGTGAGCGATTTGCATGTATTAAATGCTTTAATAAAGACATATCCCCAATCTCCAAAGAATATCTATACATTTATATCCACCAATTTTTGGAATTATCTTAAATTTATAACTTGTTATAACAGGTATTCTGCTAGCTCATATTATTTATAAAATTAACTAAGTCTTATAAATATTGTCAGCAAAAATGCTAAGCTTCCATTTTTCAGA
Source organism: Snodgrassella alvi SCGC AB-598-O02 (assembly GCA_000725195.1). Taxonomy (GTDB): domain Bacteria; phylum Pseudomonadota; class Gammaproteobacteria; order Burkholderiales; family Neisseriaceae; genus Snodgrassella; species Snodgrassella alvi_G. Next base: position 9,332 of record JAIL01000233.1, on the reverse strand, counting down.
CATTATTTAAAATTATGAAATGTATAAAAAACTGTCTAGAAATTCTCCCACTTTCTTACTGTTGTGCCAATCATTTTTATTTAGATCTATCTCAAAACTCTGCTTAAATGAATCAGATGCTATAAAAAATTCTTTTATCATTTTATTACAGAGACATTTTCCTCCCTTAAGGGCAGTATCCATAACTGGAATAGCTTTTACTGTTTTTTAATCTGCCTCCTTATTGGCTATATTAACGCTAAGATGTCTTACGATTTCGGGTAATAATTGTTGATTAATCAACAAAATGAAATTTAGTTAAATCATATAATGAAAACACAGTAGAGGAAAATACAAATTCAGGATAAAAAAACGGGGACCAATATCCCCGTTTATCATTTGCTATTGTTTCGGAACTATTTACCAAGAAGTCCCATTGACATCAATAATTCCCACCATGCGATACCGACTGTACAGTGAACAATCAAGCTACCAAAGCCGATAATTGCCCCGACAATCCACCATGACTTGGTGTCGTTATAACCAGCACCAAAAATGATCGGAGCAGCTGCACCACCGTAATGAGTCATTGCGCCACCATAAGCATTAGAGAACAATAGACCCAGTGCCAGCAACATTGGATTTGCTCCGGCAACAGCACCTACAGTTGCAAATACTGGCACCATTGCAGCAACATAGGCACCACCAGAGGCGAATAAATAACGAATAGCTACACTGAGGAATAAAATGGCTAACAATGCAAGTGTATTATGATCGCCAAAATTCAGATTCGCTTGTAAAGTATCAGCTAACCAAGCAAAGAAACCTGCTTTAGTTAGTGTAGAAGATAAACCGATAATACCACCGTACCAAATCAGGGTATTCCAGCCACCTTTGTTTTTCAGTACATCATCCCAAGAAACAACATTGATCACTAAGGCTGCAGCCATAACACATAACGCTACAGTTGAAGCATCAATATGCAATTGTTTTGAGAATACCCAGCCACCCAAAGCCATCAGGAACAAAACGGCGAGCATTTTTTCAGATTGCTTCATTGGACCGAGTTCCTGCAAACCTTTAGTAGAAATTTCTTTGTTATTCACTTTTTTCAGTTCAGGTGGATAACAGAAATAAATTATCAAAGGAGTGAGCACTAAACATAATAAACCTGGAACAGCAGCAGCTAAAGCCCATTGACCCCAACTTAAATCAATTTTCAAGATTGGTGCCATCATAGACAATGCCAGCGCATTAGGCGCCATTGCCGTCAGGAACATGTAACTAGTGGTTTTAGTCACCATATAAATATTGATCATCAGGTAATGGCCAGCTTTGCGCGGACTTGTACCTGGTTCTGAACCCAAAGCACTGGCTACACTATTGATAATCGGGAAAACAATACCACCAGCACGAGCTGTATTAGAAGGCGTAGCCGGAGCAATCAGTAGATCCAGAAATACAGTAACATAACCCAAACCCAATGTGGTGCTACCCATCTTACCAATCAGATAATAGGCTATACGTTTACCCAGTCCAGTTGTTACAAATGCAGCACTTAAGGTAAATGCTGCAAATACTAGCCATGTAGTACCTGATTGATAACCACTCAGTACCTGCCCCATTTTAATGGCTTGCTCTTTAGGAACAGCAGTATTACCAATCGTTACGGCAGAGGCTGCCACAGAAGCAAGCAGAATTACTGGCTCCGAATAAGGTTTGAGCACTAAGCCGACAATAGCTGTCAGATAGAGACCAAATAATCGCCACGCTAGCAAAGGCAAGCCTTCCGGTGGAGGAATGAGAAAGATGATAAGTGGGATAAGTACTAAAACACCCAACTTCCACATTTTGGTTTTATTCATAATATTATCTCAATAGTTCAGGCAAAAAATCATATCTAGTTTAAATAAAATTCAATTGAAAATAAACAAATTTCAATTATTTTTAAATACGAACCTACTTTTGAAATTATATTTCAATTTTCCTACAATTGGGGATAAGAATTTTAAGTAATAAAAATATACTTATGTAAATAATTTCGATGCTTACAATAGCATAATTCAATCTGAGTCATAGCATTATTTATGGCTATTTTGATTTAGTACAGATAGTCATTAAAAACAAATATCTATTTATGTTAATTTTAGTGTATTATTTATAGCTGTCTGTCAAATAGCTAAGCAGAAAAATATCTTCAACTCTCGATGAATAGATCAATTATATACGAAATATTTTTATTATATTATTCATTTTAAAATAAATTTATTAGCTAAATTTATTTTCATTTATTTTAAGAAATTTTACATAAGTGATATAAATTATTTTAATCAAATATCAGCAACTGTAATTTATTTTACATTCTGGTTTTTGGTTGTGGTGATTTAGGTAATAAAAACAATAACATCCAAATATGTAAATTCCATAAAAATAATATATCTATTCAGCAGAAGTCAACAATCCTATTTATACGTATTTAGCAATCATCAATACCAAACTTTCGCAATAGATTTTTTCTGCTTTACTCCGATAACTGTAGCAAATATGACAATACGGTTTTATGTCGATTACTAGGCAGAAAAATGACATTTAACATTGTTTTCTGAAAAAATTTTTCTGAAATCAGCGAAATCTGGAAAATCAACATCTATAAAACTAATGATATGATGGCTTTCCTGATCAATAATATTAAAGTTATTTATAATTCTACATATAGGCAAAAAATGAGCCTAAGGGCTCATTTTTATAAACCGCTAATCAATTAAATTGATATCAATTAACTACTGACCAGCTTTAACCTGCTGAAACAGACGAACAGCAAGCCGAACAGCATCCTGAGACTTAGGCGAAACCACAAAACTCTTATCCAGTATTTCCTGCGGTGGGAAAATACTCGGATCTGTACTGAGGGATTTGTCCATCAGCGCTCGTGCTGACGCACTGGCTGGCGCAAAAGTTACATAGGTACCATTTTTAGCAGCCACTTTAGCATCTAAAGTATAATTAATATATTTCAATGCATTGGCCACATTCTGTGCATCTTTAGGTATCATAAAAGAGTCGATCCAAATACCTACTCCTTCTTTGGGAACCAATACTTGCAATTCAACTCCGGTATTAGCATCTTTAGCACGCCGTTTGGCAATATTCAGATCACCACCATAGCCAGTGGCAACACAAATATCCCCACGCGCCATATCGTCTATATAACCTGAAGAACTGAAGCGTTTGATATCATCACGCACTCCTTTAATCAGATTAGTAGCCGCTTTGATATCTTCAGGATCACTGCTATTAGGATCTTTACCTAGATAATGCAATGCCAGGGGATACAATTCGGTTGGGCTATCAAATAAAGATATCCCGCAATTTTTTAATTTATGGGTATATTCCGGATTAAAGACCAGATCCCATAAATTGTCTGGTAATTTGCCATTGAGTGCCTTTTCTACCTGAGTCTGATTGATGCCTATGGTATTGATTCCCCAGAAATAGGGGACCGCATATTTATTACCTGGATCGACTTTATCCATCAATTTCAGTAAATTAGGATCAATATCATTGTAATAAGACAACTGGCTTTTATTAATGGGCTGATAAGCACCTGCTTTAATCTCACGACCTACATTGGCAATCGACGGCACCACTAAATCATAACCAGACCGACCAATCAGTATTTTTGCTTCCAGTGTTTCGTTACTGTCATAAAAATCATAACGAACTTTAATATGATTGTTTCTTTCAAATGTTTTAACCGTATCCGGATCAACATAATCGGACCAGTTATAGATATTAAGCTGGTCAGTATGATTTGTTGCCTTTTGACCAACTGTCGCATTTTGATCTGATGTACCAGCATCTGTGCAGGCAAATAATATCAAGCCCATGATGGCCGACAACATCCAAAATTTTTTCATCCATCTTTCCCATAAGATTATTCAGACTTCTGGAGAAAAAAATGATATCCATATCTCCAGCAAAGCCACTACTAATCCGACATTAAACTGTGAAATACCATGCCATGCAAGAGTATTTGGCAAATTATTACAGTATTGTGTTTAGTTAGAACAACAACGTTAAGTAAGGCTTTAAAAAAACAGCCCAAAAAGCCAGCATAAACTACCGGCTAACACAATTGAAACCTACAAAATCAATAGTCACGCGATTAGCTAATTACGTACAATAGAATGTTGCAATTTACTTTGCTCACCAGCTAAGATGCAGACAATACTTGATGTCAATACTTTTGTCATACTGACTATTAAACCGAAACGATCTACAACCAAGATCAGCGAAGCAGTTACCAATTTCACAGTTGCACCTTGTGCATAAATCATCCAGTGATGCCAATTTTCTCTCTTATAGTCACAAGCATCCGATTCCAGCTCATTTTATATGCAGTATCAGTTCTATCAACACCAGAGAAATTACCCCAACGGCCACAGCTACAATAAATTTTAAAATCTCGAAAAATTGTAAATACCAGACAAAACAAATACTGTATTGATCCCAAGGGTATACGTATAAATAATGCTGACTACAGCATTGGCTTTGGCAGTATCTTGACAACCATTAAACAAACTGAAAAACCAACTGAACAAATAAAGCACTAGAAAATAATAAATACACCAGCGACCATGAAGCTGAAATAGCTAGCAATTTATGATAAATACAACCACCGGCAAAAGCTCTGCAACTCATTATCACCAACAGAAAATAAATTTCGCTTTTTTCTCGGTTTAAGTAGAGGCAAACATCGTTGTTACTGACACTATTATCATTGATGGAGCAGAAGCAATTTTTTTCTATGCTTACTCATATCAAAAATAACATAACGTATCAATTTGATCATTTTGTGAATGCATTACATTATTAATAAAAAGTTATGTTGATTATTAGCAATATTTATTTAAAATAAAAGCAAAAAAACATCAATAAACTACTTTTTCATATTATAATGTTATTATCATCTAATAAAATATAAACAAATTTAAATTTCCATCTCATTTTGTATAAAAATAGAGAAAAAATAACAAACACATAAATTTTATGTCTGATTTTTACAAAAAAAATTATCAGTTATATAAAATAGTTATTTTGTTATTTCAATTACTTATAAAAAACTAGATTCAATAAAAATAATTATTTTATCAAATTAGTATCGTATCAAAGCTTGAATAAAATTAAGATATTGACGTTAATATATTAATTTTTTAAAGTATGTTAAATATCACCACCTCAAGAGAATATTCAAAACATAAATTAATGATAAGCAGTATATATTTCACTAAATAATAACATTTTCTCATCTCCTCAAATCCAAATCATTCAGGAGTTACACATGCATACATGGGAACAAAGTTACGCAGCTTTAGGCAATAGTGTGTATTTAACCTTAATTGCAGCCTTAATCCCTATTATCTTTTTTTTCGTTGCTTTAACAAAGCTAAATTTGAAAGGGCATGTAGCCGGTGCCATAACTTTATTACTTTCCATCGTTGTAGCTGTATTTGCTTATAAAATGCCCGTAGGTATGGCCATCTCCTCAGCATTGTATGGTTTCTTTTATGGTTTATGGCCAATTGCATGGATTATTATCACCGCGGTTTTCCTCTACAATCTCACTATTAAAAGCGGACAGTTTGACATTATTCGAGCATCTATTCTTTCTGTCACCGAAGACCAGCGCTTACAATTGATGCTGATCGGTTACTGTTTTGGTTCTTTTCTTGAAGGAGCGGCTGGATTCGGTGCACCAATTGCCATTTGTGCCGCTCTTTTAGTTGGGCTTGGATTCAATCCGCTGTATGCAGCTGGTTTATGTTTAATTGCCGACACAGCTCCCGTAGCCTTTGGTGCTTTGGGTATTCCAATTACTGTTGGTGGGCAAATTGCCAATTTCGACGCTAATCATATCGCCCAACTTGCCGGTCGTCATTTACCCATTATTTCGGCCATTATGCCCTTTTGTCTTGTTTATATTATGGATGGTGTTCGAGGCATTAAGCAGACATGGCCTGCATTACTTGTTACCGGACTATCTTTTGCGATCACTCAATTTATCACCGCAAATTTTATTGGTCCGGAGCTACCTGATATTACTTCCGCATTGGTTAGTATGATTTGTCTGGCTTTGTTTCTAAAAAAATGGCAACCAAAAGAGATTTATACCTCTCAGGGCATGAAAGCTGGTACTGGCAAGCAAGCAGCCAATCAATATAGCGTTATGCAAATCAGCAAAGCTTGGTCACCGTTTATTATACTCACCATTATGGTTGGTATCTGGACGATCAAACCTGTGAAAAATTGGCTGGATAGCATTAGCCAAATCATAATTCACTGGCCAATGCTGGATAATCTGGTTATTAAAACCACCCCGATTGTAAGCAGCAATACCCCCATTCCAGCAGTATTTAAACTAAACCTATTAAGCGCTGTGGGAACTGCTATTTTTATAGCAGGTATCATTTCTATATTAGTGCTCAAAATCAAACCCCGCACTGCGATAACAACATTTGCTAAAACCACTTACGATTTACGTTTTCCAGTTTTATCTATCGGTCTAGTATTAGCTTTTGCATATGTTGTCAATTATTCTGGTTTGTCTTCTACCCTTGCCTTGGCGATGGCTGATACAGGCAAAGCCTTTCCTTTCTTTTCACCTTTTCTTGGTTGGCTTGGCGTATTTTTAACAGGATCGGATACTTCTGCTAATGCATTGTTTGCTGCTTTACAAGCCAGTACCGCTGTACAAGTGGGTATGAATCCGGTATTGGCTGTTGCCGTCAATTCGGTCGGAGGCGTAACCGGTAAAATGATTTCCCCACAATCCATTGCCATTGCCTGTGCCGCTGTAGGTCTGGCCAATAAAGAATCGGAGGTATTTCGTTTTACCATTCGCTACAGCTTAATATTTTGTGTCCTGATCGGTTTGTTATCAGTGATACAAACTTATTTATTACCTTGGACGCAAACACTGTTCTAGAAAGCTATGCACAAAAAGCCCACTGTTTATAACAGTGGGCTTTTTGATTGAATAAAGCAGTTAACCACCCGTTTTCGCCATGATGCGTACAATTTTCTCAGGTCGTTCATTAAACTCATGTTTTTCTGGTTTCAGATCAATAGCCTGTTTAATCGCAGTTTCCAGCTCTGCATTACTACAATTAGCTGTCAATAGTGGCTTTAAAGCCAAACTTTGATCCTGCCCCAGACACAAATATAAAGTACCGTCTACTGACATTCTTACCCGATTACAGGTAGCACAAAAATGTTGGGAGCGAGGTGTAATCAGCCCTAGTGTAAAGCTACCGTCCAAACTTTCCCAGTATTTAGCTGGGCCACCACCAAAATCCCGATTACTTTCATGCAAATGATATTTGGGTTGTAGATTTTTAATTAGCTCCAGTAGATTAAGGTATGGTTGTTGTCTGCCACTTATTCCCATTGGCATCACTTCAATCAATCTGAGGATAAAACCGTTGGCAATACAAAATGCCACCATATCTTCAATTTCGTCGGTATTCACTCCCGGTAAAGGCACCATATTAATTTTGATTTGTTCAAAACCTGCTTTACGGGCAACCTGCAAACTATTGATTACTTTATCAAAACAATCCTTACCAGATATTGTCTGTACACATTCCCGTTGTAAAGAATCCAGACTAACATTGAGTCGGTTTAACCCTGCTGCCCGTAACTGATGCGCAAAGTGTGTCAACTGCGTGCCATTAGTCGTTAACGACAAATCTTGCACCCCTGGCAATCTAGCCAGCCTCGCCACTAATTCGGGCAAATTTTTACGCAATAATGGTTCGCCACCGGTTAGACGAAAACGTGATACGCCTAAGCGTGCAAAGGCACCCACTACTCGCTCAATATCAGCAAACGATAGCCAGTTAGCTGGTTTTTCAAATTCAGTAAAACCTTCAGGAATACAGTATGTACAACGTAAATCGCATTTATCTGTGACAGAAATACGCAGATAATCAATACGTCGGTTAAAACGATCAATCAGCATGTGAAAATAAACGTCTGTTTTGGAAATAATCTTCCTGTAAACGGCAAATCATTGTGGAAACTGATAAAAGCTTATTTTAGACCATAACGATATTCAGATCCAATTGCATTTCTTAATCAGCATCTGCCACAGAAGACAAAAACACGGCATAATTAACCATTATTGATACTGCTATATTACCATTATGATTACTGTAATCTATTTGGCACGTTTCGCCGAAGAGCTAGGCTTAACCGAAGAACAGCTTGAACTGAGTTTTCAGGATAGCGAAGAACTACTGGCATACTTGCGTCAACGTGGAGAACCTTGGAAGCAAACTTTGGCTCAAAATAAGGTCTACAAAATTGCGGTAAATAACGTTATACAGCATAGCAATACGCCATTAAAAGATGGAGATAGCGTCGCCCTGCTACCGCCGGTTACGGGAGGGTAATATGCAGACAAGGATTTTAGTGCAGACAAAGGATTTCGACATTAACCAAGAACTGAAACTGGCAGAAAAATATGCAGCCAACTGTGGCGCAATAATTAACTTTATAGGTAAGGTACGAGGGAACGACAATCCACAGCAGCCACTTAGCCATTTATATCTAACCCACATGCCTGAAGTTACTGAACATGAAATCAGTAAAATCATCTCCCAAGCTGTACACCGTTGGCCAATAAGCTATGCTTGTGTGATTCACCGTATCGGAAAATTGTCTGTAGGTGATCAAATCGTCTTAGTGCTGACTGCCAGTGAGCATCGCGATCATGCCTATCAGGCCAATCGTTATATAATGGATTACTTGAAAACTGAGGCTCCATTCTGGAAAAAAGAATGCTTTGCTAACGGACAGGAATATTGGGTAGAAATGAAACACAGCGACCAGCAACACACACAATCATGGCAATAATGACAAATTCAGGTCTGATTATTCTGGCCGGCGGACTGGGTACGCGCTTAGGCGGAGCTAACAAAGCTCTGGTGCAACTAAACGGCCAGCCATTAATAACCTATATTTTGCAGCAACTTAGTCATTTTAGTGAGCATATTGTCATCAGCGCCAATCGTGATATTGCTCAATTTCAACAATATGGCTATCCTGTGTGCCCTGATTTACCAGATTATAGCCAAATGGGGCCATTGGCCGGCATAGTCAGTGCTGCGCAGCTCATGCCACAGCATATTCAATATTTGCAGGTAATCCCTTGTGATTTACCGTGGATAACCAGCAATATCATATTGCGACTTCATCAGGAACTGTATAAACAGCCAGATTTAAATATAGTTTGTGCTGCCGATACTGTTCACCTTCATCCCATTGTCTGCCAGATGCGTAGACGTCATCTA
>JAIL01000232.1 GCA_000725195.1 Snodgrassella alvi SCGC AB-598-O02 | reverse complement strand
TCTTGAAAATCTAATACCGGTTAAACTTAAATACACAATCAAATGGATTAAACAGTCAAAATATTATCTTTCTTCGTCAATAATGATATTTATTACCAATCTTGCTAGATTCTACAGACGGGTAACTGACAATACACCTTTAACGTCACTTATATTACTGATAACACGTGGTAAATCATTAACCTGCCGCACTTCAACGGTAAAACGTAGTTTTGCCTCTAGATCTCTGGACATGGTTTGTACCGCAGTGACATTCAAGTGATTACGCGCCAGCGTTTCAGATATATCTCGTAACAGACCGCTACGATCCTGTGCGCGTATTTCGATATCAATAGCAAATATCTGACTTGCTGATTGCGCGGTCCATGCTGCCGGTAATACTTTATCAGGGGAAATCTGAGCAAGATATTGAAAAGATTTACAGCTTTTCCGGTGAATTGATACGCCTCGCTCTCGAGTGACAAAGCCAATAATGTCATCACCAAAAGCAGGTTTACAGCATTTAGCCAATGTCGTTAATAATCCATCCTCGCCATCAACCAGTACACCACTGGAATTTGCTTTAATTTTACTTTGCTTCACCAGATGCGTTTCAGTCACTGCTGGTTCTGGTTTCTCCAGCATGTTACCCACAGCTTTCTGTATAAGTCTGCAGGAAACCTCGCCCTGCCCCATCGCCATATACAATTCATCCACTCCATTAAAGCCAAGCGCTTCAGCAAGTTTATGAATATTAGGCTGAGCCTGCATTTTAGCCAGTTGTTTATCCAGCGCATTGCGTCCAGATTCTCGCACTGTTTCGCCATTTTGCTGACGAATAAAGGCGCGAATTTTACTAATGGCTTTATTACTTTTTACCCAGCCATCATGCAACCAATTGACAGAAGGACTGCCTTCACGGGCAGTAATAATTTCTACGCGTTGGCCATTTTCCAATGCCGTCGATAAAGGAACAATTTGTCCGTTTACCTTGGCTCCACGACAGCGGTTACCAATATCCGTATGCAGAGCATAAGCAAAATCTATCGGAGTGGCACCGGCCGGCAGAGAAAATACTTTGCCATGCGGTGACAAGACATAAATGGTATCGTTAAATAGTTCAGTCTGAAAGGCGCGCGATAAATCTTCCCGCTCATTTTCACTATCTGTTATGTTTTCCCGCCATTCCAGCAATTGGCGCAGCCATGCTATTTTGTGCTCATAGACTTCGTTACCTTTGCCACCTTCTTTATAGCGCCAGTGCGCTGCCACACCAAATTCGGCAAAGCGATGCATATCAAAGGTTCGAATCTGAATTTCTACACCTTTATCTTCCGGCCCAACCACAACAGTATGCAGGCTTTGATAATCATTTGGTTTAGGGTGGGCAATATAATCGTCAAACTCACCCGGAATAGGTTGCCATAAACTATGGACTATCCCGAGAGCCGCATAACAGTCGGCAACTTTATCTACCAGAATACGTACTGCCCGAATATCATACAAACCTTTAAAATCTAGCTTTTTCTTTACCATTTTACGGTAAATGGAATAAATATGCTTCGGTCTGCCTGCCACCTCAAAGTGCATATTCAGTCGCCCTAACTGTGATTTTATCGTCTCTACAAACTGATTGATATAATCCAGTCGTTCGGTACGCTTTTCATCCAGTAGTCGCGCAATTTGTTTGTATTCATCAGGATTTTGATAACGGAAGCTTAAATCTTCAAGTTGCCATTTCAATTGCCATACACCTAATCGGTTTGCCAAAGGAGCAAAAATAGCTATGGTTTCTTTAGCAATACTTTTGCGCAAGGCTTCATCAGTAACCTGACTGAGATAATTCATTGTCTGGGTGCGCATGGCCAGTTTGATCAGCACCACGCGAATATCCGATACCATCGCTAATAACATCTGCCGCATAGCTTCGGCTTGCTGCTGCCGTTCCTCATGCGTTGCCATGTGATTAGCACCGACAAAATAGGTGAGTTTCTGTACCTGATCCAAACCCGATACCAGTTGTACCACACTATCACCGCATTGCTCTTTAACAATAATTTTCCAATCCGGCAAAAAATTAGGTATATATGAAAGTATGGTAGCAGCAACCGCATCTGCCATCAGGTCCATATCTGCCACAGTTTTCGCACTAATAAACAGATTGGAAAAAAGATTTTCTCCGCTATAGGTACACGCATCATTAGGATAATGGTTTTTCATCAGTGTATAAGCGTGTTGCAGCATCTTCTGTGCAGATTCCGGCAATGCAGCAATGTATTGTTCCAGCCACGGATCTGATTGGCTACATAAAACTTTAGACGCCTGATTTTGAGTGCTTACCATACCATTGACCTGTTGATTTAGGTAAATTATTCATGTAATTGTAACAAAACCCACTGTATTATGCTTTATTATAGGCTGTCTAAACAGCCGAATAATGCTATGATGCGCACCTTTCGCATACTCTATATGCTGATGATAGCGCGCGTCTGGCGTTTATAACTTTCGCATATAGTACTAATATTTAAAGGATTTATAATGCAGACTCACCCTGAAGTCATTGGTGTTGACGCGTTAGCTGCAAAAATTCGCAAAATTCCTAACTGGCCTCAGGAAGGAATATTATTTCATGACATTACGCCAGTTTTACAGAGCCCCCAGTATTTTCGTTTACTGGTAGATTTGATGGTTTATCGGTATATGGATCAGAAAATTGACGTGGTTGCTGGACTGGATGCACGAGGCTTTATTATCGGTGCTGCTTTGGCTTATCAGCTTAATGTCGGCTTTGTACCGATTCGTAAAAAAGGTAAATTGCCTTTTAATACCATCGCTGAAAGCTATGAGCTTGAATACGGCCACGCCACTATCGAAATGCACACCGATGCCGTTAAACCGGGAACGCGTGTTTTACTGGTAGATGATCTGGTTGCCACTGGCGGTACCATGACTGCCGGAGTCAAACTAATACGCAAATTAGGTGCTGAGGTTGTTGAAGCAGCTGCCATCATCGAATTTACCGATTTACCGGGTGGGCAAAAAATTCGGGATGAAAATGTGCCACTGTTTACCTTATACCAAAATTCTGGTTCGGTGGATCAATTCACTTCTTCTGGCGAGTAATCTACTCAGCCGCTAAAATTAAAGCAGAGTCAATAAACTCTGCTTTTGTCATTTTACCTAGTTATTGAATAGACAAGACTGGCATAGATTTTACTACATCATCTACAGCTTTTACCTGTCGCAAAAACGGCTCAAGCTGATCTAAAGGCAATGCACTGGGACCATCGCAGCGGGCATGATCAGGATCAGGATGAGCCTCCAGAAATAATCCAGCTAAGCGTGTCGCCATACCCGCTAATGCTAGATCACCTACTTGACTACGCCGACCGCCGGAAGCAGCTGCTCCGGCCTCACGTTGCTGCAAAGCATGCGTGACATCAAAAATAATCGGCAGATCGGCACATACTTTTTTCATTACCCCAAAGCCTAGCATATCAACCACCAGATTATCATAACCAAAATTACTACCACGTTCACACAAAATCAACTGCTGATTACCTGCTTCAGTGAATTTTTCAACAATATTTTTCATTTGCTGCGGGCTGAGAAACTGGGGCTTTTTGATATTAATCACTTTACCAGTCTTAGCCAGCGCAATGACCAAATCAGTTTGGCGAGCCAGAAATGCCGGCAATTGCAGGACATCAACGACTTCTGCTACCGCTGCAGCTTGATAAGGCTCATGCACATCAGTAATTACCGGCACCCCGAATTGTTGCTTAACAGCGGCAAAAATCTTCATTCCTTCTTCCAGTCCCACACCGCGATAAGAATGAATAGAGGAACGATTAGCTTTGTCAAACGACGCTTTGAATACCAGTGGAATACCCAAACGATTGGTTACTTCTACATAATGGGCACAGGTTTGCAGGGTTAAATCCAGATTTTCTAGTACATTTAGCCCACCAAACAATACCATGGGTAAATCGTTGGCCACATCAATGTTGCCAACACGAATATTCATGCTCACAGTCATTCCTTAATCTTTTGCCGACGGTATTTATCTATACACACCAGCTTAAAAAGAAATATTTTACAAAATAGTGAGGTTAACGTCCAAATAAGCAGCTAGCATGATTTCATTAAATACAAATAGGCTAACATTTATAGAAATTTACCGCACGATAACGCCCTTACAACAAATATATCATATATATAAAGAAGAAGTTCTATTTCAATATTATGTTAACATAATAGTTTTAATCGTATCTATTTACCGACATGAATTCTACTGAATATTGCCTTTCTTCTGTAGGCTAATCGTTAAATGAGAGATAACCGATGTACAAAGCAAATTTTAATTATGTTAAATAGTGCTATAAAACTTAATTAAGGTAAAATTTCCAGACTCTAGGATTAAACGTCATTATCGCGCTACAATAGTCACCACACACACGGCAAAGAATATAAGTACTACTTAGGAAAACAGGATTTATCTTGGCTTATTTCACTCATAAACGGTTATCATTGCTGCTAATAAGTTTATTACTGCAAAGCACTTGCTTTGCAGTATATGCTTTAGATATACCAGCAGATAACGAACAAGCCGAGGATATTCCGCAGAAAATAAATGGCTTTTTGCATCGTCTTTTTCATCGTGATCAGGTGCAGAATATTACCAAAAACCAGTCTCCGAAAACACCGCGGGTTGCAGTTAATATCGATATCAACAATTCTGCCTTGAAAAAACTCATCATCAATCATTTACCATTGATTACCCAGCAACTGGTTGAAGAACTTGATGATGAGCAAATCAGTTTTCTGGCCGAAGAAGCACCTCAACAAACTCAGACCATGCTGGAAACCGAAGGTTACTTTAATGCTAAAGTCAGCATTGAAAAACAAGCTAATAGTTATATCATTCACATTACTCTGGGTCCACGCACTAAAATTGAAAATGTAAATGTTGCTTTAGATGGCTCTGTAACCAGTGACGATGATTTGACTAACTACTACAAAAATGCCATTGATAACTGGGTATTACCTGTTGGCGATCCTTTCACCCAGAGTAACTGGTCAGCAAGTAAATCATCGGTTCTGACCGCCATTGTGCGCAAAAAATACCCACTTGCTACCATCAAAAGCAGTCGTGCCACCATTGACCCTAAAAAAAATCTGGCCGATCTGGCACTAACGGTTGACAGCAAGCAACCAATATATTTTGGTGATATCCATGTTACCGGTGCGCAACGTTATCCAGTATCTATTATTACCGGTATGGCCGATTTTGCTCCCGGTAGTCCTTATGATCTGGATAAATTGCTGGATTATCAGCAGGCTTTGGAACAAGACAGCCATTATAGTAACGCTGTGGTACAAGCAGATTTTGATAACATGGAAAACGATCATGTACCTGTACTGGTTAAAATTAGTGAGATGAAAAAACAAAAACTAACCTTTGGCTTACGTTATGATTCAAAAAATGGTCCTGGTTTTCGTGGCGGATATGATTATTATGATCTTTTTCATAAAGGCTTTGTTGGTTCTACGCTGCTGGATACCGACCGTTATGAAACAACATTTGGTTTAGGAATCAGTCAGCCCAGAAATAGTCGCGGACATTTCTGGACATCTAATCTAAATTATACCCATTCTACCGTGCAACATCTTAAATCGCATGCCCTCACCAGTGGTATTTGGTATGTGCGTGATCGTAATGGTATCGATTCACGTCTGGGTCTGGAATATATTACTGAAAACAGTAAAATTGAAGACGGTCCAGATTTAGGACACAGTTATGCCACTATGCTCACTGCATCATGGAAACGTCAGAACATTGAAACACAATTGCGTCCCGCTAACGGCTACTATTTTGAAGGTAAAGTCGGTTCCACCTTGGGGAAACTGGCCTCTTCTGCGTCTATGCAGCGTATCTGGGCCAATGCTGGATATTATTATACGCCGGAAAATAAAAAATATGGCACCTGGCTTTTACGTGGACAGCTTGGTTACGTTCACACCGGCGATACTATAAACGTTCCAACCAATCTGATGTTTCGTGCTGGTGGTGCCAATAGTGTTCGTGGTTACGAACTGGATAGTATTGGTTTAAAAAGTCTTAATGACTCAGTATTGCCTAACCGTGCTCTTGCGGTCGCCAGCGTAGAATATCAGATTCCAGTTTATAAAGATTTCTCTCTGGCATTATTTCATGATGCCGGTTCTGTATCGAAGAGATTCAGTAATACAAACTGGTATCAGGGTACAGGTTTAGGACTGCGCTGGTTTAGTCCGGTTGCTCCTTTTGCATTTGATATTGCCTATGGCCACCATGATGAAAAATGGCGCTGGTCGATCAATTTAGGAACAAAATTCTGATGACCGAATCCACAGCCAATCCTTCTAATCCGGTACCGCCAACATCTGCAGACAAACCAGCTGTTAATTCATCACCGTTGAGACGCAAAAAAAAATGGCTGAAAACCATTTTGCGGATATCTCTGATATTGTTACTGCTTTTGCTCAGTTTAACTTTATGGATGATCACCACCCATTCTGGTTTGCGTTTCGGCTTATTTACCGTACCTAAGTGGTTTGGAGTCAACATCACTGCAGAGCAACTTAACGGCAGCGTGTGGCAAGGTTTTAGCGGTCGTAATGTTCAGGTAAATAATCGTAATTTTGATTTGTATATCGAAAAAGTTAAACTGGACTGGAACAATCGAGAAATATGGCATAGACATTTACATATCAGATTACTTGAAGTAGGTAACATAAATTACATTGGACATAGCGAACCAGCTCCTAAACCGGCTCCTACTCTACCTCGAAGCATTAAACTACCCGTAAAAATCAGTGCTGATAAAATTATTTTAGGTGGCTTAAGCCTCGGAAAAAAACATAACCCTATTCTGGCTACTACACAGGCCAGCTACATATATGATCATAACCAGCATGAGCTGATTATCAATGAATTAAACACACCATGGCAGACTATTCAGGGTAAGCTGAGCATTAAAACACAAACACCTTTTGCTTTGAGCGGAAATTTTAATGGTTCAGGCGAACTGGATAAAAAAGCGGTGCAAAGTGCAGCCTTACTTCAGGGTAGCCTGCAACAACCTGATTTATTTGCCCGACTAGATGGCGACAATATCCATTTTCGTTCTCATATTATACTCAGACCCTATGCACTAAAACTGAATCACAAAATAGTTACCCTAAACGTACAAGGCCAACACATTAATCCGGCAGCATTTTTTTCCGAACTGCCTATGGCTGACCTGAACATGAATATTGATCTTTCACCACTTTCTGATAATTCAGAGAGTCTGGCAGGACATATTAAGCTAGGAAACGAAAAACCTCTTGCTTATAACGATAATCATGTCAGAGGACTGCCCATACGAAGTATTGAAGGTGATATTAATATTGATAGTACTGGAAAAATGGTACTGCCGAGCCTAACTTCACAATTATTACAACAGGGACAAATCATTACCAAAGGTTATATTAATACAGCTGGCAAACAACTCGAATTAAACAACCAACTGTTACGTATCTACGCCAAGGACGCACTGGCAAACAACCTGCCCGGCTCATTGAATGGCAACATTCGCATATTTGGTTCTTTCAATGGTTTAAATACCCAGTGGCAACTGATAACAGAAAAAGCCACCAGTGATGGATTGCTCCAAATTGTTACCGATGAAGAAAATCATCAGCGCACCTTATTACTGGATAAATTAAATATCACACCTAATGGCGGTGGCAACTTCACAGCCAAAGGTAGTCTGGCTTTGTATCAGGATCAGGCACTCCAAATTGATATTAATAGCAATAATTTTAATCCGGCCAAACTCAATGACACCTTTCCAAGCGGTAGTATTAATGGTCACATAGATGCTTCTGGTAAACTGGCGAAAGATACTGACATTCAAGTAAAAATGTTATGGCACAACAGCATACTTTCTAATGCTCCTCTGGCTGGTAAAGCTAATATTCGCTACCGTAAAGAGCACTTGGAACAAACCGATATCCTTATCACTTTAGGTCCAAACCGTATTAATGGTACGGGTAGTTTTGGCAAAAATGGCGATAAACTTAATCTGGATATCAATGCGCCTAATCTGAGTTTATTTGGATTTGGTATAAAAGGATTACTAACCACAAAAGGATTTATCGCCGGAGAACCTAAAAAACTGACCGCAAATCTCAGTGGAGCAGCACGTAATCTTGAAATTGCCCAACTGCTCAACATCAACCAATTAGATTTCAAGTTGAATGGTTCACCAGATATCAGCCAGCCATTACTGCTTAACCTGAATGCCGATCACATTTATATTAATGGCAATAGCAAAAACAACTCTACCGTGATCAACAACACTGATATCAATATAAACGGGAGAGGAAATCAGCACCATATTCAAGGCAACAGCAACCTTTCACTTGACGGGAAACCTTATAACCTTAACCTTAACGCTAATGGTGGTCTAGACCAGAATTATCAATGGCATGGTCGCGTTAATATTCTTGATATTAATGGCGCTCTTAATCTTAAATTGCTTAATCCCATTCAACTGGAAGCCGGAGCGCAACGCATCAGCATGCAGAATGCTCGCTGGGCAGCACTGGGTGGTAGTCTTATTTTGAATAAACTGAATTGGGAAAAGAATAACGGATTATCCACTCATGGCAACGCCAGCAATCTAGCCATACGCGAGTTGCATAACCTGATTGAGCGAAGAAATAATAAAATCGCCATGGCCGTAGCTAGCAAAAATAGCAGCGGTAAACCTAACAATTTTCTATCTTGGCTATTTGGGCAAAATTTAACTCTGGGTGGTGACTGGGATTTTAATTACGGCCAAAATATGCAGGGATATCTTAAAATTTATCAGCAAGCCGGTGATATTATTCTGCCACAACATCAGCAGAGCCTAAATTTGCATAATTTGCGCTTAGATACCCAGTTTCAAAGTGAGCGTATCAACAACCACCTGAGCGCTCTGACCCGTTACGGCAATGCTGATGCAACCCTGATTATCAATAAAAATTCATTAAGTAAACTAAGCAGTGCCCCAATAAATGGGCGTATTAAAATTGATCTGCCCGACCTAAGCGAAACCAAAAATCTATTACCAATTGGTATGCAGATCAAGGGCACAATGCATGCCGATGCCGCCATTAATGGCCAGCTTAGTGAACCTTCATTAAATGGAACCTTATCCGGCACCAACCTTTATTATCGCGATCAGACCAATGGTACTATTCTAGAAAATGGTAGCCTCAAAAGTCATTTTCAGGGACGACGCTGGCTGATTGAAAGTCTTAACTTCACTCGTCGTGATGGTTCCATTAACCTGAATGGAGTAGTGGATATGACAAAACTGACTCCTGACATCAATGTGACTGCTCGCTTTAATAAATATAATATATTCGATCAAATTAACCGTCGTCTCACCATTAGTGGTAACACACAACTGCAATACACCATCAGTCACGGTATTGCCTTAACCGGTAAATTAAAAGTAGATAATGGTCTGTTTGGTATGCAGCAATCAGGTATGCCCCAACTAGATGACGATGTAGTGGTACTGGGTAGAGAAAAAACCGAAGAACATGAACGTCCTACTCCAGTCCGCCTTAATATTGATCTGGATATGAACAATGCTTTTCGCTTTAGCGGAGTAGGCATTGATGTTTTACTGGGTGGTCAGCTCACTGCCACCGCAGCCCCAGGCAAAACCATTCAAATTGTTGGTACCGTTAATGTGGTTAAAGGTCAGTACAAAGCATATGGGCAAGATTTGATCATCCAACATGGCAGTACTATTTCTTTCGTTGGTCCAATGGACAATCCTAATCTGAAGATTCGTGCCAAACGCCGCTACTCACAGGTGGGTGCCGGTGTCGAAGCGCTGGGACGCCTGGACAGTCCACGAATTACCCTCATCGCCAATGAAGCAATGAGTGAAAAAGACAAATTGTCATGGCTGGTACTCAATCGACCCAGTAGTGGCAGTGCCGGTGATGAAGCAGCTATTGCTGCTGCTGCCAGTGCTTGGCTAGCTGGCGGACTGAACGATAAAATAAAATTGGTAGATGATATCGGCATTACCAGCCATCAAACACGTAACACCCAAACAGGAGAAATGAATCCAGCCGAACAGGCTATTACGGTAGGCAAACATCTTTCTAATAACCTTTACATCAGCTACCTGTATGGTATCGAAAGTGCTACGCAAACAGTTAGTATTACCTACCAAATAAGTCGTGCTCTGCAAAGCATTCTGCACTTCGGTACAGAATCATTCGGTGGAGAATTCCGTTATACACACCGTTTTGATTAAATTGACATAAACTATTAATATTTGCAAATTTCGCAATTAACATCATTAATAACTTCATCTTAGCATTCCCGAACAGCTTGGAGGGGGTAAACAGGTAAAGAACCTTAACAATACTAATTTAAACAAATATTATTGAATATTTATGCTTCAGTATAAATATACTAAAATAAATAAAATTTAAAATCCTGAGATTATTAACAATCACTTAACTTATTAATCTAAATTTTATCAGGCATAATATTTGATGATAGAGAGAATAAAGGTAACACTTTGGCACAAAAATTAGCGCTGATGTACTATAGAGGCGAAGGAATTGGACAAAATAAGCAAAAAGCCATATTTGGCTATACCAAAACGACAGAATAAAGTCACTAGGAAGTACTACACTTTTTAGCAAGTATGTATGAAGAAAGCTGTTCAACAAGATGATTCTTTAGTTAAACAGTATGTTAAGCAAGCTTGAGCAAGTGGTATAAGAGAAACTTGTAAAAAATGATTTAAACTTACTATATAACAACATTGGATAACCAGTATATTAGTGAATATAGTTTTGATTTACATATTAGAAAATTATGTTTAAAAGTAATACTAAAATTATCAATCTGTTGATTGATAATTTTACCTATAATTAACTGAAATTCGTTATCAAATAAACTTGTAATTAAATTGAAGAAAAACGATGAAAAAACTACTTTCTACATTGTTATTAATCTCACTTTGCGGGTCAACCTATGCTAGTCAATATCTATCAGATTGTGATCAAAAAAGCGACCAATTACTCGTTAAATGTAAACAATATACACAACATGGTAATTTGACCAGTCAACACAATTTAGAGAATATTAATTTAGAAAAATATCACAACTATGATGCAGAAAATTCATTACCAAAACAAATGGCTTTATTTTTTAATACCAATACAGATAATATTATTGATAGAGGAGGAGCCTTGTTAAATATTCCATCCATGAGCTTTCAAGAAGTATTTTTAAAAGATAAGAAAATCAGTTATCTTATAATTACAAGAAATGATGTAATTACTGATACTCTACAAGTTCCTGAAGGTGTTGATTATAGCTATAATTTACAAACTAATTTAAAAGAAAATTATCAGTCTGTAATCTCTTTAGGCATTTATTACCCTAAAGAAGAATATTATAAAATTACCAAGTTACTAGGGGTCAATAGTCAAGGGAAATTAATCGATCTAAACTTAAGTACTACAATATATGATTGCCCTACCCCTAACAAATATATTACAGATAGTGATAGCGGGAATTATACATTTGGTATTAAAAATGAAAAAAGGTATAAACGGTTTTGGAATGAAATTTCTAACACTTTAGAAATTCCAAACAACTGGCTGGGAAAGTACAGTGGAATAAATAAAAAATCCAAGGACTGGAGAGAAGAAAAAACCATTACATTATATATTTCAAAAAATAGCATAATTTTTGAAATGGTAGGCTACCAAATGTTGGAAAAATATTTATTAACTGGAAAAGTAGTTAATAATAATCTTTTATTAACGTATGCAAAAACTTTAGATGGTTATGAAAGTGATGTACTGAAAAAAACTAAAGATTTTGGAAAAATCTATTTTTATGGTAAAAAATATTTATGGGAGTCTCCATACTTAAATGTTTATAATGATAAAAAGTACTTCATTTTAAAGAAAATTAAATAAATATTTAAATCAATTGACTTTAAACAGTAAAATACAGCAATAGTAAATCATAGATAATATATTAAATTTATGTTTATTGTTATAGAATATAAACAATACAAAATAAACTAAATTACCAAAAAATTTAAGCAAAGTTATTTTCAATTAAAGCATATTTCAAGTAGACTTCGGACAGAGGTATTAAAAAACTTGTAACAAATTATATAAATCTATGAAATAACCATTTCATTTAAGAAAATCTATTATCGATATAGTAGTCAAGTTTAGACAAAATTTATATTTAGGAAATATTATTTAAATAGAGATATATTTTTGCTGATGCCTTCAATAGTCTATTTTTATTAATTATTTATTATTGTAATGAAGTAAATTTATGATCTTTGTTAACCTGATACCGCACCCAGGCCGTTTATACACTTTCATTACTGATAATACATGTATATGTTCTGTTTAATCCATTTGATTGTGTATTTAAGTTTAACCGGTATTAGATTTTCAAGA
>JAIL01000231.1 GCA_000725195.1 Snodgrassella alvi SCGC AB-598-O02 | reverse complement strand
GCTATCGTTCAATCTGTATTACGCAGCGGTAAGAAAGCCATAGGTGCAGGAGCGGGAAATCCTCCGGTGGTAGTTGATGAATCAGCCAATATTGAAAAAGCGGCCAAAGATATTGTTAGTGGTTGCAGCTTTGATAACAATATTCCTTGTGTGGCAGAAAAAGAGCTGATTGTAGTTGATCAGGTTGCTGATTTTCTAATTCACTGCATGAAGAAAAGTGGTGCTTATCTGCTCACTGATCAGGCTAAGATTGCCCAATTGCAGGAATTGGTATTAAACGACAAGAAAACTGGTCCCAATACTCAGTTTGTCGGAAAAAGTGCCATTTATCTGTTAGAAAAACTGGGTATTTCTGCTCCAGATAATACCAAAATCATTTTGATTGAAACCGATAGATCGCATCCGTTCGTTGTTCATGAATTAATGATGCCAATTTTACCGCTGGTTCGGGTTGGTGATGTTGATGAAGCTATTGATTTGGCTATAGAAGTTGAGCACGGTAACCGACACACAGCCATTATGCATTCTATGAATGTTGAGAAATTAACCAAGATGGCCAAACTTATTCAGACAACCATCTTTGTTAAAAATGGTCCTTCCTATACAGGATTGGGTGCAGGCGGTGAAGGATTTTCAACATTTACCATCGCTGGTCCTACTGGTGAAGGGCTCACATCAGCAAGATCGTTTGCTCGTCAACGGCGCTGTGTGATGGTGGAATCATTAAATATTAGATAATAATAACAAAGGCATAAAAGTGGCGAAAAAAAGAATAATCAATGCACCAAGCAAACAAATTCTGGATATGTTGAAAAAACGTACTCCGAATGATGCCCGGACATTGTTAAATCAATTTCATGTCGATGCAGTCGGCTTGATGATGGTTTCTATTCCTGATCTCTACTTTTATGCTGATGTAGCCAGTAAATCCGCTAATGTTGTTGTATCTGAAGTATTTGGCAGTTGTCCGCAACATATTACGACTTTAGCCATTTTTGGGGAAATTTCCGCAGTTAATGTTGCTATGCAGGCGATTGAGGAAATGGATGAAATGGGGCAAGGTTTTTGATATGAAAAAAATTCTGCTTATTGTAGGGGACTTTTCAGAAGATTATGAAGTCATGGTTCCTTATCAGGCTTTGCAAATGCTGGGGATAAAAGTTGATGTTGTTTGTCCTGATAAGTCAGAAGGGGAATTTATCAAAACAGCTATTCATGATTTCGAAGGTGATCAGACTTATACAGAAAAACCGGGACATTTATTCAGATTAACCGCTTCGTTTAATCAAATTAATCTTCATGAATATGCCGGTGTCTATATTAGTGGTGGTCGCTCTTCCGAATATCTGCGCCTGAATGCGGATGTATTACATATTATCCATTACATGATGGGTTTTTCTCTACCTGTAGCGGCTATCTGTCATGGCGTGCAAATACTGGTTTCAGCAGATGTATTAAAAGGTAAAAAAGTAACTGCTTATTGTACGGTCAAGCCAGAAATAGAACTTGCTGGTGGGATTTACATGGATGTAGGGGTGCAGGACGCAGTTGTCGATAACAATTTAGTAACCGCAGCAACTTGGGCAGCCCATCCGGCGATTTTAAGTCAGTTTAGTCGCTTATTAGGCATAAGAATCAACCATTGAGTTTATTGTTCATATCCTTCAATACCATTGCAATAAAATTATACAGGAGTAAGAATCATGATTGAAAAAGGATTCACTAATCCAACGGATCGCATTGTGAGATTAAAAAATACAATTATTAATGCGAAACCACATGTTGAATCAGAGCGCGCTGTTTTAGCAACTCAGGCTTATAAAGAAACAGAAGGTTTGCCTGCGATCATCCGCCGTGCTAAGGTTGCGGAAAAATTATTTAATAATTTGCCGGTAACCATCCGTGATGATGAATTGATTGTTGGTGCTATTACCAAAAATCCGCGTTCAACAGAAATTTGTCCTGAATTCTCTTTTGAGTGGGTAGAAAAAGAATTCGACACAATGGAACATCGTATTGCTGATCCATTTATTATTCCACAACAAACCGCACAAGAATTGCATGAAGCGTTCAAATACTGGCCAGGTAAAACAACCAGTGATTTAGCTAATTCTTATATGTCTCAGCAAACCCGCGATTGTATTGCCAATGGGGTATTTACGGTTGGTAATTATTTCTATGGCGGTGTGGGTCATATTAGCGTTGATTACGGTAAAATTTTACGTATTGGTTTTCTGGGCATCATTGAAGAAGTTAATGCCGCATTGGCAAAACTGGATCGCATGGATCCTGGCTTTATTAAAAAAGAACAATTTTATAATGCCATCATTATCACTTATAAGGCTGCGATTAATTTTGCCCATCGCTATGCTGATAAAGCCAACGAATTAGCGCAGCAGGAATCTAATCCACAACGTAAAGCCGAATTACTGCAAATTGCACAAAATTGTCGTCGTGTACCAGAACGTGGTGCTACCAACTTCTGGGAAGCTTGTCAGTCATTCTGGTTTGTTCAGTGTTTATTACAAATTGAATCAAGTGGCCATTCAGTTTCTCCGGGTCGTTTTGACCAGTATATGAACCCCTACTATAAAGCAGATAAAAGTATCAGCGAAGATTTTGCGCAGGAACTCGTTGATTGCTGCTGGGTTAAACTGAATGATGTTAATAAAACCCGTGATGAAATTTCCGCACAAGCCTTTGCAGGTTATGCTGTATTCCAGAACCTTTGTGTTGGTGGACAGACCGAAGACGGCTTGGATGCGACCAATGAGATGAGTTATATGTGTATGCAAGCGACTGCACATGTTCGTTTGCCACAACCATCTTTCTCCATTCGTGTATGGCAAGGTACACCTGATGAATTCTTATATCGTGCCTGTGAGGTAGTTCGGTTAGGATTAGGTGTTCCGGCAATGTATAATGATGAAGTCATTATTCCTGCATTGCAAAACCGCGGTGTTTCCCTGAAAGATGCACGTGATTACTGCATTATCGGCTGTGTTGAACCACAGTCGCCACATCGTACCGAAGGCTGGCATGATGCTGCATTCTTTAATGTAGCTAAAGTACTTGAAATTACCCTGAATAATGGTCAGGTTAATGGACGTCAATTAGGCCCTGTTACCGGTGATATTACTACTTTCCGTAGCATTGATGATCTGTATCAGGCATTCCAAACCCAGATTCAATTCTTCGTACGTAATCTGGCAGAAGCTTGTAATAGTGTTGATATTGCCCATGCAGAGCGTTGCCCGCTGCCATTCTTATCTGCAATGGTGGATGATTGTATCGGTCGCGGTAAATCTGTACAGGAAGGTGGTGCTATCTACAACTTTACCGGTCCTCAAGCCTTTGGTGTAGCTGATACTGGTGACTCTGTTTATGCAATTCAAAAACAGGTGTTTGAAGATGGCAAAGTTTCCTTGTCTGATCTGAAAGAAGCCCTTCAGGCTAACTTTGGTTATCCAGTGGGTACACATTTGCACGGTGGCAAAGTCGAAGTTGACAGTTCATTGAATGAACAGCAAATTTATGACATGGTTAAAGGTATCATTAGCCAAAATGGTTCTTTGGATCCTGAAGCTGTTAAAAATGAAGTGTATCGTCAATTATCTGTACAAAATACTTGCAATGCGGCTGGTCAGTGTGGTCATGCTCACTATGAAGATGTTCGCCGTATACTTGCCAGCACCCCATGCTTTGGTAATGACATAGATGCAGTGGATTTGGTCGCTCGTCATTGTGCCTTGATTTACTGTAAAGAGGTCGAAAAATATACCAATCCTCGTGGCGGTCAGTTCCAGGCAGGTATTTATCCTGTGTCTGCTAATGTACTGTTTGGTCGAGATGTTAATGCCTTACCGGATGGTCGTCTGGCTAAGGAACCTCTGGCCGATGGTGTTTCACCACGACAAGGTAAAGATACTCTTGGCCCAACCGCAGCAGCTAACTCCGTATCAAAACTTGATCATTTCATTGCATCAAATGGTACTTTATATAACCAGAAATTCTTACCTTCAGCTTTAACTGGTGACAGTGGCCTGAAGAATTTCAGTGGCATGATTCGCGGTTATTTTGATCGCAAAGGTATGCACATGCAATTTAATGTTATCAATCGAGATACGCTGATTAAAGCACAACAAAATCCAGAAGAATACCGCGATTTGGTTGTACGAGTAGCTGGGTATAGTGCTCAATTCGTCGTATTAGCTAAAGATGTACAAGACGACATCATTAGTCGAACAGAGCAGAAATTCTAATTGCTTGTAAATACGACCTTTGCCAATGATGATGTAATATCAATTTGGTAAAGCACGACCTGACAAGGGGTTTAGGGCGGACCCTAAACCCCTTTTAAATAACTAGTAATTAAGTTGTAACTCAATAATTTATTTAATTTAAATGCAAATTTAAGCCTAGCAATAAATATCAATAGCCGTTTACAAAAGCAGTGACAGGCAAAAAATACCTAGTTGTTAGCAATATCCTAAAAATAATTACAACCAGTTTAGCTGAAAAGTGAACATAACCCATCAATAATGAGAAGATAAAGATATGGAAAATATAGCATATGATCTTGAAGGAACAGTTTTTAATATTCAGCGCTACTCATTACATGATGGACCGGGTATTCGAACCATTCCTTTTTTAAAAGGGTGTCCTTTAGCTTGTAAATGGTGTAGTAATCCTGAATCACAAAGACCACAGCCTGAAATCATGTATCAGGAAAGCAGTTGTATTCACTGTGGTAGATGTTTAGAAGCCTGTAAATATGGAGCATTATCTGTAAATAATCCTTATTTAGTTGATCGTGATCGCTGTGTCGCCTGTGGTGCTTGCGCAGAAGTTTGCCCGACTAATGCCCTAGTTCTAAAGGGTAAAAAAATGACTGTTTGGGAAGTCATACAGGAATTACAAAAAGATGCAGCTATTTACCGACGCTCAAATGGTGGTATTACCCTTTCAGGCGGAGAAGCTCTATCCCAGCCTAAATTTACCAGAGAGCTATTGCGCGCTTGTAAGGAAAAAGGATGGCATACCGCCATGGAAACTACCGGTATGACAACCAAAGAAGTGATTGAATCGGTGATGCCATTTGTCGATTTAGCTCTGACCGATATTAAATCTATCGACCCAGTCGTGCACAAAAATGCCACTGGTGTGGATAATAAAATAATTTTAGAAAATTTGATTCGTATCTCGTATTTAACTAAAACTATTGTCAGAATTCCGGTTATCCCAAATGTGAATGACAATCCAGAATCGATTAGAGAAATTGCTGAATTTACCAAATTAATGAAAAATATTGATGTTATTCATCTTCTGCCATATCACAATTATGGACAAAATAAGTATCTATTATTAGGACGTGTATATCCATTTGATGGGGTTAAAGAAATTCCCAAAGAAAAAATAGAACTCTTGAAGCAAGAAGTCGAAAAAGCTGGTATTAGCTGTCATATTGGCGGGTAAAAATGCACATGTATTAATCCATATCAAGGAAAATAAAATAAAAATTAAAATAAATAATGAATAAAATACGATTTTAGTTTAAGCTCCTAAAATAGTTATTGAAAATTATTGATAACTAAAATTATATTCTGTTAACTATTATTAGTTCACTATCATTTTTTTGTTTGAAAAACTAAAATGGTTATGAATATCTATGGAGTGTTTAATGAATTATACATTCCGGCTAACGGAACTAATAGAATTAAAGCAATTGCAAACATTGCAGGATAATTTTAGCAAATCAATCGGCGTTGCTATTGTTATCGTTAATGAAAAAGGGATGCCAATTACAAAACCAAGTGGATTTTCCACATTTTGTAAGTTGTCAAGGGCTAGTGTGTCACAGCAAGATAGATGTTTTCAATGTGACAATGCCGGCGGACGTGCAGCTATGTCGGCTAATAAACCGGTTGTTTATCGTTGTTGCTGTGATTTTGTCGAATTTGCGGTACCTATCATCGTTAATGGGCAATATCTCGGTGCTTTTATTTCTGGTCAAGTTCGAGTTGAACAGGAAAAACAGCAAACCATCCCCTATATACTAGGTCGTACTTCCGAGTGGAAAAATAATGCGAAGCTGGTGCAGGCTCATCAGCAAGCCAATTATATTCCTTATGATAAATTTGAGGCGGCTGCCTATTCCCTATCAAATATCACTCTTTATTTAGCAGAACAGGCTTATGCCAATAAAATCCAGAAAGAATTGCATGCTAAAAGTATCAAATTAGCAGAAGAATTACGCAATCGTGCTGATTTAGAACGAGCTTTGTGTGATGCAGAATATAAAGTATTATCTTATCAAATTAACCCACATTTTTTATTTAATGTCTTAAATACTATTGGTCGATTGGCTTTTTTAGAAGACGCAGAACAAACGGAAAATACTGTTTATTATTTTTCGGATATGATGCGTTATAT
Organism: Snodgrassella alvi SCGC AB-598-O02; assembly: GCA_000725195.1. Taxonomy (GTDB): domain Bacteria; phylum Pseudomonadota; class Gammaproteobacteria; order Burkholderiales; family Neisseriaceae; genus Snodgrassella; species Snodgrassella alvi_G. The sequence goes on along the minus strand of JAIL01000231.1, from coordinate 5,263 downwards.
TCTCAAAAAAAGTGATAATAAATTAATTACCATTGGTAGCGAAGTCAATGCTGTTAAAAGTTATTTAGCCATTCAGCAAATACGTCTGAAAGATCGGTTTAGTTATAAAATAAATATACCAGATAAATATCTGGATATTGTCAGTCCGTTTTTGGTTTTACAGCCATTGGTTGAAAATTGTTTTAAATATGTGATTGAACCAAAAGAAGAAAAATCTTTTATTTCATTATCTGCTTATGATGATGGTCACGATGTTCTATTGGAAGTTTCAGATAATGGGGATGGTATACCGGCTGATAAAATCAACGAAATCTTATCCGATGATGTACAGGGGAATAATCACAATAGCATTGGTATTAAAAATATCCGAAATAGGCTTAGACTATTATTTGGCCAACGTTATGGCTTAGAAATAAAAAGCCCGAATAAACCAAATATGGGAACAACCGTACGTTTAAGATTTCCTATGGAACAAAATAATATCAGAGAATTGCCATATGTATAAAATATTATTGGTCGAAGATGAATTAATTGAATTAGAAGCTTTAAAAAAAATTATTAATAAGGGTTTTGATGATGTCAATGTAGTTGAGGCAAGTAAAGGCAGTGAGGCAATTCAATTAATTGATCAGCTTAATCATATCGATTTAATGTTAGTTGATATCAATATACCATTACCCAATGGTTTAGAAGTCATTCGTTATTTACGTGGTAAATCCAATGAAACCAAAGTTATCGTTACTACTGCAAATGATGACATTGATTTAGCACGCCATATGTTTGGATTGAAAGTAGATGATTATCTGCTCAAACCAATAAAACCTCAGATTCTAATCAATACCATCAAAAACAGCTTGGAGTTTAACGAACAGAAAAGCCATGAAATCAAACAGAAAAAAATACAGATGGGGCAATTTCTTGATAATTGTCAATATATAGAGTGGAATAATCTCATTCTTGAAAGTTTAACCAAACAGTATGAGTATGCAGCGGATGAGGATAATCAGGAAATCTTCAATTTAATGGATCTGCTCCATCAGATAACCCAATCACGAGGCTGGGTTATTGAGCAGTTACATAAAAATGATGCTTTTCTAAGTAATCTTAAGCCTAATAAAGGGAATTATTATAAAGTACTGACAGATTTACTGGAGCTTAGCAACCGTATTTTTGATATAGCCTGTAAAGCTTCAGGGAAAAAATTATCTGCTGTCCAGCGAGCCCAATACTATATTGAACAAAATATATTAAAAGATATCTCATTAGATAATGTTGCCGAGAATGCCTATATTAGTTCATGTTATCTAAGCCGATTATTCAAAAAAGAACTTGGCTTGGGGTTTTCTGAATATATTGCAAAACGCAAAATTGTACTGGCACAGCTATTATTGCGCTTTAGTGATTTGCAAATTAATACTATTGCCCTAGAGCTGGCCTATAGCGATGCCAATTATTTTTGTCGATTATTTAAAAAAGAAACGGGTATATCACCATCAGAGTATAGAAGAAATGTAGCCTGATTAACTGAATTGTGCATGTTATGACAGGACAAAACACAATATCAAATCAATATTTTTAGTTATTAACTCAGAAAAGGTAAATTCCAGTCGAGAGCTTACTAGGATTTTTTTGTTTAAAAAAATCTGGTAAAGGCAAAAAAATACAGGTTATTGTAAAGATATTTTTTTTCTCAAAGATTAGGATTATGGTTAACAAATTAATAAGTCAGGAATGCTAAGAGATGAATGATTATCTTTTCACTTCGGAATCTGTTGCCGAAGGTCATCCAGATAAGCTGGCTGATCAAATTTCTGATGCGATACTAGATGCCATACTGGTGCAGGATCCCAAAGCACATGTGGCCTGTGAGTGTTTAATTAAAACCGGTGCTGTAGTGTTAGCTGGTGAAATAACGACTAGCGCCAATATTGACTATGAGTCTGTTGCCCGTAAAACCATTAATCGTGTCGGGTATAATCATTCTGATACAGGTTTTGATGGCAATACCTGTGCTATCATTAATATGCTTGGTCATCAGTCAGCCGATATTTCACGCGGAATCGATCGTACAGAATTAGAAGAACAAGGTGCCGGTGATCAGGGTATAATGTTTGGTTATGCTACCGATGAGACCCCGGAATTCATGCCGGCAGCGATTACCTATGCTCATCGGTTAGTGGAAAGACAGGCTTTGCTACGTAAAAATCAGCAACTACCATTTTTGCTGCCTGATGCGAAGTCGCAAATAACATTTTTATACGAAAATGATTGTATAAAAGGTGTTGATACGGTAGTTTTATCTTCTCAACATGATGAATCAGTTACATTGAGCCAATTGCGGGAAGCAATAATTGAAGAAATCATTAAGCCAATTATTCCAGAAAGATGGATTTTACCTAACACCAGATATTTAATTAATCCAACCGGACGTTTTGTAATCGGTGGACCAGCTGCAGACTGTGGCTTAACCGGGCGGAAAATTATTATTGATACTTATGGCGGTGCAGCACATCATGGTGGTGGTGCTTTTTCAGGCAAGGATCCTTCCAAAGTTGATCGCAGCGCAGCTTATGCAGCACGCTATGTAGCTAAACATATTGTTGCGGCCAAGCTGGCAAAAAAATGTGAAATACAAATAGCTTATGCCATTGGTGTAGCCAAACCAGTATCTATAACATTAAATACTTTCAATACTGAAAAAATTCCCCAGGCGCAAATAAAAGCCTTGGTAGAGCGAATATTTGATTTACGTCCCTATCATATTATTAACCAGTTACAACTACTGGCACCAATCTATTTATCTACTGCCTGTTATGGTCATTTTGGTCGTAATATATTTCCGTGGGAAAAATTGGATCAGTTAGAAAAGCTCAAGCATAATTAGTAATTAGTCAGGATAAATTACTTTTAATTTAATATAAATTAATTAATATAAGGAAATTTTGTTGACAATTAACTATAAGTAATGAAAATAGAGTAGAGGACTTATCAGGATTTATATGAGCTATCAATTTCGTTTAATTGATCTGATAGATATTGAAAGATTACAAGCTTTACAAAATTATTTTAGTAAAGCAATGAGTATTACCATAGTCATAGTTGATGAAAGCGGTATTCCGGTAGTCGAACCTAATGATCTTGCCTCGTTTTGCCAGATTTCACATCTTGAGCAAAGGCAGAAACACAAATGTGTTGAAAGTAGTCATGCCGGCGGGCACACTACTTTAGACGCAAGTAAACCAGTTGTTTACCGTTGTTATTGTGGCCTGGTTGAAATTGCTGCTCCTTTAATTGTCAGAGGCCAATATCTCGGTGCATTCTTGCTGGGACATGTCAGAGTTGAACCGGAAAAAGAAAGCAATATTCCTTACATAGTTGAACAACAAAATTGTAAAAATAAGTCGACCCTCACCAAAACCTATGAAGAAATTAATTTTGTTCCATATGAAAGACTGACAGCAGCAGCAAATTTATTGTCCAGCGTGACCAATGACATTGCCGAGCAAGGTTATGTAAATAATATCCAAAAAGAATTACATGCAAAAAGTATTAAATTAGCAGAAGAGCAACGGAATCTGGCTCAATTGGAACATGCGTTACGCGATGCCGAGTATAAAGCCTTAACCTACCAAATTAATCCGCATTTTTTATTTAACGTACTTAATACTATCGGCAAACTCGCCTTTTTAGAAGATGCGCAAAAAACTGAAGATATGGTTTATCTTTTTTCAGATATGATGCGTTATATTCTTAAAAAAGGTGATAATAAACTTATAACTATAGGTAGTGAAGTTAACTCCATCAGAAGTTATCTGGCTATTCAGCAGATACGTATGAAAGATCGTTTTACGTATGAAATTACCGTACCTGAAAAATATTTTCCCATAGCAAGTCCGTTTCTGATATTGCAGCCATTGGTTGAAAACTGTTTTAATTATGTAGTTGAACCTAGAGAGGTAAAAAGCCATATCACCATCAGGGCGTATGATGATGGTAAAACTATTTTTATTGAAATCATTGATAATGGTGATGGAATATCACCAGAAAAAATTTCTTTTATTCTTTCCAATACCAGCAAACGAAATCATGATAAAAGTATTGGTATCCAAAATGTACAGAGTCGGTTGAAACTTTTATTCGGCGATTCATTTGGGCTGGAAATAGAAAGTGACAATAAACCGAATCATGGAACAACAGTCAGATTGCGACTGCCAATGTCAACAGCTAATACCTAACTGAAATTAATCAGGATTGATCAAAATAAAGACACAATAAAATTGATAAGTGTTTAATATATTTAATATTAATAAACATCTTAGTAATTAAATAAGAAAATGTTTTAGTTATTAGCAATATTTTGCTGCTAGGTTGACTTGAATGGCAAAATAGTCTCATACATTGGCAAGACTTTTGTGATTACTCGTTTTAACATTTTAGAAAATAAGAGCCTATCATAGTCTTTATGCATAAAGGTGTTACTGTCACTTAGTAAAATAACAGGAAGAAAATCAATTTGGTTGTTACTTATTATTAGTCAACGTTCAATTAAATATTAAGGAGCTGATATGCAACAAGAAGCGTTAGGTATGATTGAGACAAAAGGTTTAGTGGCTGCAATTGAAGCCGCTGATACCATGGTCAAATCCGCCAATGTCACTTTAATTGGTTATGAAAAAATTGGTTCAGGATTGGTTACCGTAATGGTACGTGGCGATGTTGGTGCAGTTAAAGCCGCCACCGATGCAGGCTCTGCAGCAGCAACCAAAGTCGGTGAACTGGTATCTATCCATGTTATTCCACGTCCTCATACCGAAGTGGAAAAAATATTACCAACCACCTTAGTGAAATGATAATTGGAGAGGAGGGCTGAGATGAGTCAGAATCTAGTAGAACAAATTGTATCAGAGGTGATAAGGAAACAAACTTCCTCATCATTAGAAACATCCCAGGTCGCCTCTTCAAATCTAAGCGGATGCGGTTTAACAGAATATGTAGGCACAGCGACAGGACATACTATTGGTTTAGTCATAGCGAATGTAGATAACCAACTGCATGAGTTAATGGGCATAGATAAAAAATACCGTTCAATCGGTATCCTTGGCGCCAGAACAGGTGCAGGTCCACAAATATTTGCCGCAGATGAGGCAGTAAAAGCCACCAATAGTGAAATCTTAAAAGTAGAGCTAGCACGCGATACAGAAGGCGGTGGCGGTCACGGTAGCTTGGTACTGTTTGGCGCAGAAGATGTATCAGATGCACGTCG
>JAIL01000230.1 GCA_000725195.1 Snodgrassella alvi SCGC AB-598-O02 | reverse complement strand
GGCATCAATTATGATTTTCATTGGCCGTTTTAACTGAATATGGTTAGCGATATAATGCATATATTCAGCAGCAATGGGTAGCTTATTGACTGTACCGGTCTGGTCTGCATCAGCAGCTAATTGATTGGTATCAATAGCCACTCGTAAATCCTGAATATCTTGACCAGACAGAGTAGAACCGCCCAGCATCATTTTAAAGCCATTATAATCTGGTGGATTGTGACTGCCAGTGATCATGATACCGCTACCTTGACAATGTTCTATTGCTGCAAAATATAGCATGGGAGTAGCCACCATACCCACATCAACGACGTCAATACCACATGCTGTAATGCCCTGAATTAGACTGGCAGCAAGAATAGGACCAGATAGACGACCATCGCGACCAACCGCGATTTTAGTTACCTTTTTTTTGATTGCTTCTGTAGCTAAAGCACGACCAATTAATTCAGCGCTATCTTTGGTCAGAGAAACATCGACAATACCTCGAATATCATAGGCCTTAAATATATCGGCATCAATTTGTTTTGCCGTCATAAAATTTTCCTTAATAACTGTATTACACGTTAAAATTTTAATAATCTGCTTATATAATTGTAATTTAGAACAGTAAACTAAATTATTATTCCTGCTGCATATCTATGCCGAAATGTCGATAACTCAATTCGGTAGCCATTCTGCCACGTGGAGTACGCTGTAAAAAACCCTGTTGAATCAAATAAGGTTCGATTACGTCTTCAATAGTGTCAGTTGATTCCCCAATGGCAGCAGCAATATTGTCTAAACCAACTGGACCACCTGAGAATTTGAATAAAATGGCTTCTAAATATTTGCAATCCATAACATCAAGACCGGATTGATCGATATCAAGCATTTTTAGTGCAGCATCGGCAATATCTGCATTAATTTGTCCCTGATGTTTGACTGCGGCATAGTCTCGAACTCGCCTTAGTAATCTATTGGCAATACGAGGTGTACCTCGACTACGTCGAGCTACCTCGGCAGCACCTGTCATATCTATATTCAGATTTAAGAGCTGAGCAGATCGGGATACAATAGTAGTCAAATCGGCATTACTATAGAATTCTAATCGCGAAACGATGCCGAAACGATCACGTAATGGGTTAGTCAGCATACCGGCACGAGTAGTGGCGCCAATTAAAGTAAACGGAGGTAAATCAATTTTTACTGAACGCGCTGCTGGTCCTTCACCTATCATGATATCTAGTTGATAATCTTCTAACGCTGGATAAAGTATTTCTTCTACCACCGGATTAAGGCGATGAATTTCATCAATGAACAATACATCATGCGGCTCGAGGTTTGTTAGCAATGCAGCCAGATCACCGGCCCGCTCTAACACCGGACCTGATGTTTGGCGCATGTTAACGCCAAGTTCATGAGCAATAATATGAGCCAGAGTAGTTTTACCCAAACCTGGTGGACCAAATAATAGAGTATGATCCAGTGCTTCATGACGAATTTTGGCTGCCTGAATAAAAATAGCTAACTGTTCTTTAGCTTTGTGCTGACCAATATAATCAGTTAATGCCCGGGGGCGTAAAGCCCGTTCCAATTGTTCTTCCTGTTTGGAAGTGCTTTGTGGGCTAATGATTCGTGGAGTATTGGTGCTCGAAAGTTGGTCTTTTTGCAGCATATATAAATAAACTAATTAAACAAAAAATAGTGCAGAACTAATAGGATAATCGTTCCTCTCAGTCATTATACAGGCATACACATGCTGGCAAAAACTTTAAAATAATCAGGAAATGTTTTATTAACACATTCTGGATCATCGATATAGACTGGAGTACCTAATAAACTTACTAAAGAAAAGCACATTGCTATGCGATGATCGTCATAGGTGTGGATGTGAATATTATTTTGCAACCTTTCCGGTGCAGTGATGGTGATGCTGTCTTCAGTTTCAATTACTTCAGCCCCTAGTTTTCTTAATTCGGTAGCCATAGCAGCAATTCTATCGGTTTCCTTAACACGCCAGCTGGCAATATTACGAATACGGCAGGTTTGTTTACAAGCTAAAGCAACAACAGCCAGTGTCATAGCAGCATCAGGTATGTGGTTAGCGTCTATATCAAAAGGTAAGATTTCCTGACCAACATCGCGGGATATTTCAATATACTGTTGTCCCCATTCAACTTTAGCTCCTATTTTGATTAGTTCATTTACAAACGCAATATCGCCCTGAATACTATTGGCATCTATGCCGTTAACACGGATCGTATCGCCTGATAACAATCCAGCTGCAAGAAAATAAGAAGCGCTGGATGCGTCACCTTCGACAAACAATTTTGCCGGAGCATGATAGTGCTGCTTTGCAGGCAATTTAAAACAACGAAAGTCTTCATTTTCAATATGTATACCAAATTGACTAAGAAGATTCAGCGTAATGGTAATGTATGGTTTTGAAATAAGTTCATCTTTAACATGGATGGTGTATTCATTACCTGTTAAAGGTAAAGCCATCAACAATGCTGTTAAAAACTGACTGGATACATTGCCCTTGATAGTTAGATCTTGTTGTCCTGCATTGGTTTGACGAGGTAAAATTTGTAAAGGTGGATAACCAGCCTCTTGTTGATAGGAAACTGAAGCTCCTGCTTTATGCAAGACTTCCACCAAATCGCCTATAGGACGCTCATGCATACGTGCTGTGCCATGTAAGTAATAATTTCCTCCCATAATTGCCAGCACGGCGGTTAATGGTCGAAATGCGGTACCAGCATTACCTAAGAATAAATCTGCCTGATTTTCGGGAAAACGGCCATTACAGCCCTGTACGCGCAGGTGCAAGCCATTTTTATTGGAATTTTCATTCAAATATTTAATGGAAATGCCAAGTGATTGCAGCGCTGCGAGCATATAGCGGGTATCATCGGAATCAAGAAGATGGAAGATTTCGCAGCTATTATCCGCTATTGCAGCTAATAACAGACTACGATTACTGATGCTTTTTGAACCAGGTAGCTCAATAGTAGAAGGAATGCATTTACTGGCGGGTAGTAACAAACTTTTCATGTTAATTTTTTCGTGTTGATAGATAATTTTAGTTTGAGTTTATCAGTTTATTGCTTATGTAGATATGACTCTATATATTAATATTTTTGTTTCAATAGAAATGCATTTTCCATGATGTTTGTAATCAATCAATATCAAATAATTTTCGTTACGGATATTTTTTAGATTTCTATTCACTATTTAATAGGTTGTAACTAAAAAATCATGTTGATCAAAATCAGTGATAAATTAAGTAAATTAAATTTATATTATCAAATTTAGCAATAGTCTGACTAACTCTGTGAATTAATATGGAAAAATAAAAAACATATTGTTATTGAAATTATATATTGAAAATAAATTGTTAATGTTAACTTTTGCTCTGACTATCACTGGTTAAGTTAGTTATAATCGTCTAATTGTAAATAGTGTTTTAAGCAAAGCATGAAATTAAATTTTGATTGGCGCTGGTCTATTCGTTGTACTGTTTTTTTACTGATGATATTAATCATACCTTGTGCTCAGTTTTTAAATCCAGATCCAAACATTGAAAAACTAGTAGAGCAGGGTCAGACTATATTTTTGTTTTTTTGTTTTTTGTTGACGCTGATTCTCACATTTACATATCAATTAAAAGGTGAGGTACGAGCTTTTTGGTTATGGGCTGCATTATGGTGGCTGGTTTTGCTTGGCCGTGATCAGAATTGGGGCCGGCAAATGTGGCCAGGGTTTTCTATAGCGGTGTACCATAGCATTGCCGCTGTGTTGATACTTGGTCTAGTACTGATGTTATTGTGGCCAAAATTACGTCAAGGTATTCACTATTATCGTCTGCGTTCATTTCCAGTCTGGGATTTTATTCTAGCGACTGTGGCTTTTTTATTGGCTGATGCCGTTGAACGTGGTCGTTGGGTCGCTCAGTTTATTTTATATAATCCTATTTATGATGATTTGCTGGAAGAACTGTATGAATGTCCATTTATGCTGGCTTTGTTTTCGGTATCATTGTATATGCAATGGCGAACCATTAGAGAGCTAAAGAATCAGTAAATTAAAGTATTATGTATTGGAAAATATTAACTATTCACAGATTTTGTCGATAAGCTATTTAAGCTACTATAACAATTAGTAGTTGTAAATGTGTATCAAAATTAAACAATGATTATAGAATTTATTTGTCACAAAATCGGTTTACTAGGCTGATAAAAATTCTTCGATGATGATTATTATTCATTATGTTTAAATGTATGTATTTATTGTAATAATAAATTAGCTTTATCATTAATATTAAATAAAAAACTTTTTAATCTATCAGTAAGTATAATCTTTTTAATGTTAGTTCAGATTTAATAAAATTATCCAACTAAATGCTAATAATTCTTTTTTTTATAAAAATGAAATAATTTAGAAAATATGTTATTAAAGTTAAGTGCGTATTATACCATTATTATATACAAGATTTTAACTATAAATATGTGCAGACAACAAACTTTATTTAAAATAAGGTGCAGATTAAACTTTGTAGTAATGAGTTTCCATAAATATTGATTTTGGTTATTGGTAATTTTGTGACATATATAATATATTACATATTTTGCTAATGATTTAATTGTGTTGATAAGCTTTTTATTCATTTATATAGCTAATTAATTGTCTTTACTATAAATTTTAAACTTATTTACAATATAAACTTTGATAGTGTAGTCTTTTTTAGTTAAATTAAACCTATCGATTAGCTAAGGATTAAAAATCTGATTCATAATAAAATAATACGTAAGAATTATAATATGTAATTAAAAATCTATATATTTACCAGTATTTATTTTAGTAATCTGAGTACTTGAATGTATAGGTTAATAAATGATTTATGAAATTTATAACTTTATAATAATTCTTTTGATTAATATATGATGGTATAAACAATTAATTAAGATAAATCATATTATTTAAAATAAAATATGAACAGTCATATAAACTAGATTTGGTTTAACCATAAAGGATTTACAATACATTTATTTAATAAATTATAGTTGTAAGGTTTTCAAAAAAAGTACTATATAATTCTTCTTACAATATTATTGTTAATGAATGATTTAGCAGTAAGTAAATTAATATTCAATCTGTACTTACTATTTGCTTTACAATACCATATTGTAATTATTTATACATGGATCAGACAAATATGAGTACTTTACCCTTTCCCCACAGCACTAAAGTAATTGCAATTGATGGTCCCAGTGCTTCAGGTAAAGGTACAATCGCTGCGCGTATAGCATCTATATTAAATCGCGATTATTTGGATTCGGGGGCACTTTATCGTCTTACTGCTTTATTTGCACAACAACGACAAATTGACTGGACAAATGAAGAGCAGATTGCTCAATTGGCCGCTGCATTACCGGTAATATTTATTGAGGGGAAAATATTATTAAACGATCTGGACGTAACACATATAATCCGTTCTGAAGAAGTGGGCATGAATGCTTCAAAAATTGCAGTTTATCCATTAGTTCGTGCCGCATTATTGCAACGTCAACGTGGTTTTTTAACTGCCAGAGGACTGGTCGCAGATGGACGAGATATGGCTTCGGTGGTATTTCCTAGTGCAGAACTGAAAATATTTCTTACTGCCAGCGCACAGATTCGAGCCGAACGTCGTGCTTTGCAATTGGGAATATCTGTCAATAGTGATGAATTTAAACAAATTTTGGCCGATATCGAAAAGCGAGACACCGCTGACCGTACACGTCTGGTAGCCCCCTTACAGCCTGTTGCTGATGCTCATATATTAGATACTTCATCATTGAATATTGAAGAAAGTGTTCAAAAAATACTTGATTGGTATCAAATAATTGAAAAATAGGTTATAATATCTGGATTTTATACAAATTTGCTTAAATATGTATATGGGTTAAATAACTAATTTGCATGTTATTTGGCTATAATAAGCATTTTTTAATAAAATCAATTGACATGTTGGTGCAGCCAGGGTGCGCTAACTTCGATAAACCAACCTTCGTATCCCTTGGCGATACTTGTTTGAGAAAATATATATGACTATGGAAAATTTTGCCCAACTACTGGAAGAAAGCTTCACTTTACAAGAAATGAATCCTGGTGAAGTGATCACTGCCGAAGTTGTTGCAATTGACAATAATTTTGTCACAGTGAATGCTGGACTGAAATCAGAATCATTGATTGATGTAAGCGAATTCAAGAATGTAGCGGGCGAGATTGAAGTAAAAGTTGGCGATTTTGTGACTGTTACTATTGAATCTGTAGAAAATGGTTTCGGTGAAACAAAACTGTCACGTGAAAAAGCTAAGCGGGCAGCTGACTGGATTAAGCTGGAAGAAGCCATGGAAAATGGCGAAATCCTGTCTGGCGTCATCAATGGAAAAGTCAAAGGTGGCTTGACTGTTATGATCAATAGCATTCGTGCATTCCTGCCTGGTTCGCTGGTAGATGTTCGTCCAGTTAAAGATACCTCACACTTTGAAGGTAAAGAAATTGAATTCAAAGTGATCAAACTGGATAAACGTCGTAATAACGTTGTTGTTTCCCGTCGTGCTGTTCTGGAAGAAACATTAGGTGAAGAACGTAAAGCATTACTGGAAAACCTAAAAGAAGGTTCAGTAGTCAAAGGTATTGTGAAAAACATTACCGATTACGGTGCCTTTGTTGATTTGGGCGGCATAGATGGTTTACTGCACATTACTGATCTGGCATGGCGCCGAGTGAAACACCCAAGCGAAGTGCTGGAAGTGGGTCAGGAAGTGGAAGCCAAAGTATTAAAATTCGATCAGGAACGTAGCCGTGTTTCTTTAGGTCTGAAACAATTAGGTGAAGATCCTTGGAATGGTCTGGCTCGCCGTTACCCACAAGGTACCCGTCTGTTCGGTAAAGTAACTAACCTGACTGATTACGGTGCATTTGTGGAAATTGAACAGGGTATCGAAGGTTTGGTACATGTTTCCGAAATGGATTGGACTAATAAGAATGTTCATCCAAGTAAAGTAGTACAAATGGGTGATGAAGTCGAAGTGATGATTCTTGAAATTGATGAAGATCGTCGTCGTATTTCTCTGGGTATGAAACAATGTCAGCCTAACCCATGGCAAGAATTCGAATCTAATCACGAAAAAGGTGAAAAAATCAAAGGTTTGGTGAAATCAATCACTGACTTTGGTGTATTCGTAGGTTTGCCTGGTGGTATTGATGGATTAGTACACTTGTCAGATCTTTCTTGGACAGATGGTGGCGAAGAGGCTGTACGTCAGTTCAAAAAAGGTGAAGAAGTAGAAGCCGTTGTATTGGCTATTGATGTTGAAAAAGAACGTATTTCTCTTGGCGTGAAACAATTAGCAGGCGATCCGTTCAGCAACTTTGTTAGCGTTAATGACAAAGGCAGTGTTGTTACGGGTAAAGTTAAATCACTGGACGCTAAAGGTGCAGTTATTGCCCTAGCTGACGATGTTGAAGGTTATCTGCGCGCATCTGAAGTATCTAATGATCGCGTTGAAGATATTCGCAATGTCTTAAAAGAAGGTGATGATGTAGAAGCTGTAATTACTACAGTTGATCGTAAAAATCGCAATATTAACCTGTCTATCAAAGCTAAAGATGCACAGGAAAATAATGCGGCATTACGTTCTCTGTCTGCAAATAACTCATCTGCTGGTACAACCAGTTTGGGTGACTTGTTGAAAGCCAAATTATCTGGTGAAAGTGAATAAGTAGTTATGACGAAGTCAGAATTAATGATTCGTTTGGCAGAGCTGTATACTGCTAATAACGATAGTACTATTTTAAATGCCAAGGACGTTGAACAGAGTGTTAAGATTATTGTTGATACAATGACTCGTGCTTTGGCTAAGGGGCAGAGAATTGAAATCCGCGGTTTCGGTAGCTTTGATTTAAATCATCGTCCCGCACGTTTGGGTCGTAATCCCAAAACTGGTGAAAAAGTTGCAGTACCTGAAAAATATGTACCGCATTTCAAACCGGGTAAGGAATTACGTGAACGTGTAGATAAAACATTACTATCTGAGAATCAATAAAAAAGTTTCATAGAAGTAATTCACGCCGCATTTATTGCGGCGTATTTTTATTTGAAACTAGAAATTAAAAGAGAACGGAATTTAAGAAAGTAATTATGCTTACAAAAGGCAAGGATTAGTTTTTCCTTAGTTATTGAAAATTGAGGATTAATTTAATTATATTCGCTAGCATAAAATTTTTAAGTAGAATAAATTATTGATAATTAAAATATGCTGTCAACTTAAATAATGACTATGAATAGTATATAGCAAACTTTAACTACTATTTCGATTGCGCAAAATCTGTGTTTGATTTTTCGTAATAGAAAAATATTTATATCCTATCATATAAATTACATAGAAATAATACAGGTGCACGTGAACAGCAATTGGCTTGCTAATAGATTTTTTTAATCATGGGTTTATATAAATTAAAACTGATGCGGTAATGGTGTTTACTAACTATTTCTAATTAAGTTAAGAAGTAAAAAAATAAATGCTTAATATCGACTAATAATCAACTATAACATGGAGTACAATAAAAGTTATTAAAATGTAAATTATTGTATTAAAACATAAAAAATATTTTTTTAGGTGATGATTAAATTTATTTATGGGCAGTATAAGTTAAACATTGAAGAAAAATTATTTATTGCATGTTCATTTAATATTTGTTTTTGGCATAGTTATTATTCACGAAACACCAAGCACTAATTAAATGTTTAAATTGCTTTAAGATATAACATTAAGTAATTATATTAAATTAGAAATTAAGTAAATATCATAGTGATGATAAATATTAAGAATATTTGCATGGCTCAAATATTTATCGTGCTATCAGTATTTTTTATATTGTGTATTGTTGTGATTAAAGGATCTACTGCAAAAATGCCTAAGATAAAAAAACTATTTTGAAAAATATCCACAAATTAGCTAAAAATAAATATTTAAGCATTTTAAGGCTTCAAAATGTTGATTTCAGAATAAGAGTAAATATATTAAATTATAGAGAAATTTGCTAGAATAGCGCGCTAAAGTAGATTGTTTATAACCAATCAATTATTGTTAATTAGTAAGGTTGCTCATGACTGTCGAACAAACACTTTCAATTATTAAACCGGATGCTGTAGCAAAAAATCTGATAGGAAAAATCTATGAGCGCTTTGAGAATAATGGTTTAAAAGTGATCGCAGCCAAAATGACAAAGCTTTCTCGATCTGAAGCAGAAGAATTTTATGCAGTACATACAAATCAACCTTTTTTTGCTGAACTAATTTCTTTCATGTCTAGTGGGCCGATTATGATACAGGTATTAGAAGGTGAAAGCGCTATTAGCAAAAATCGTGAGCTAATGGGAGTAACTAATCCTGAAGAAGCCACGCCAGGTACGATACGTGCAGATTTTGCAGAATCTATTGATGCTAATGCCGTCCATGGATCTGATTCATTGGCAAATGCAAAGAAAGAAATTATGTATTTTTTTTCAAAAGAGGAAATCTATTCTCATCAATAGTAGTTACATAAATGTCATGAATAATCTACAGTACAGTATATAATGATTTAACATTTATTATTAAATTATGATTTTGGGATCATGTATATATTCGATATAATTCAATTTGATTAGTAAGAAATATTTAAATTCAAATTTGAATTATGCTTCATTCTGATTTGTAGTCGTATAAATTGTCTAAATCATTCCATATGACTAATTTTAATTAAGATTGAAGTTGTAATCCAATAGTGAAACCGATTTTGCTGGTAGTAAATTCAGCTAAGTTAATCAGGATTAAATTTTTTACGATAAAGTGAAGTTTTTAGTAAAGGTTGTTTTAGGGTTAACAGATAAGAATTAAAAAATATCTATATTGTTGTAGAGTTTAAAATTTTTACTCGGAAGCTATTATTTATATATAATCCAAAGATAAAACATTTATTTTATTGTGCTATTTAGATGAAAACAAATTTATTGAATTTTGATTTACCCGGCCTGACACGCTACTTTGATGAAATTAAAGAAAAACCTTTTCGGGCCAAGCAAGTAATGCGTTGGATGCATCTTGCAGGAGTGAATAATTTTACCGATATGACTGATTTGGCTAAGTCATTGCGGGCAAAATTGGAGGCTAAGGCAGAAATCAAAGTTCCTGAATTGATTGTCGAGCAAAAATCTTTAGATGGAACGAGGAAATGGTTACTGAATGTCGGAACGGGCAACGGTATTGAAACTGTATTCATTCCGGAAGATAGTCGGGGTACTTTGTGTATTTCTTCACAAATTGGCTGTGCATTAGAATGTATGTTTTGTTCTACCGGTCGACAAGGATTTAATCGCAATCTTAGTACAGCGGAGATAATTGGCCAACTATGGTGGGCCAATAAAGCTTTAGGAGTAACTCCAAAAGAGGAACGAGTAATATCTAATGTGGTGATGATGGGAATGGGCGAACCATTGGCTAATTTTGATAATGTGGTTACTGCCCTAAACATTATGCTGGATGATCATGGCTATGGCTTATCACGTAGAAGGGTAACAGTATCAACTTCAGGTATGATTGCGCAAATGGATCGATTAAAAGAGGAAATGCCGGTAGCTTTAGCCATTTCTTTACATGCATCCAATGATCAGGTACGAGATCGAATTATTCCGTTGAATCGGAAATATCCGCTGAAACAATTGATGGCAGCATGTGAACGCTATCTGGTTAAGGCACCGCGTGATTTTATTACTTTCGAATATATTATGCTCAAAGACGTTAATGACAAACCTGAACATGCGCACGAATTGATTGAACTGGTAAAAAATGTTCCATGTAAATTTAATTTAATACCATTCAACCCATTCCCACATGCGGGATTTGTGCGTTCAGAGCAGGGACGGATTAAAATTTTTCGAGAAATTTTATTAGAGGCTGGTTTTGTTGTTACGGTCAGAAAAACCCGTGGTGATGATATTGATGCAGCCTGCGGTCAGTTGGCTGGCAAAGTGCAGGATAAAACAAAACGTCAGCAAAAGTGGCAACTGGTACAAGGGGTAAGTTAATGAAAAAAATCTGTTTATTAGTTTTAATGAGTATTGTATTATCAGCTTGTGCATCGCGCGATAAGGTGAAAAAACCAACAGCTGCTGAGCGTGCAAAAGAACTTGCGCAAATTAAAACTCAGCTGGCCATTCAATACATGAGTACAAAAAATTATCGTCAGGCAGTGGATGCAGTTGATGAAGCTCTTAAAGTTAATAGCAAATCTACTGACGCATGGTTAATTCGGGCACAAATATGGCAGTTTTTAAAGGAACCAGCCAAAGCAGAAGAAAGTTTTCAGCATGCGTTATCATTGAATTCAGGCAGTCCTGAAATTAATAATAACTATGGCTGGTTTATTTGTGATGTTAAAAGAAATCCAAATGCGGCGATGCCGTATTTCGATAAGGCTTTAGCTGATCCAACTTATCCTACACCTGAGGTAGCACAGTTAAATAAGGGTATATGTAGTCAACGAATGGGGCAATACCAGCTGGCAAATAGTTATTTTGAAAGAGCATTAGCAGCTAATCCTAATTTTTTACCTGTTAAAAAGGAGATGGCCAGAACAGCATTAGACTCAGGTAATGCTACCCAAGCACATAATTTTTT
>JAIL01000229.1 GCA_000725195.1 Snodgrassella alvi SCGC AB-598-O02 | reverse complement strand
GTTCGCTGAAAACGTTATCACGATCAGGAGCATTTGCTTCGACAATCGCAACAACTTTGTCTAAATCGACTTTCAGATGAGGTATACCAATGCGGTCATCGGCACGATTGATATTAATTGGAGTACGGTGCGGAGGGATAGCATTATCCAGATAGATGTCATGCATGCCTTCCATTTGTAGTGGTAAACCAGTGTTTACTTCCAGAATGACTTTGTCTGCAATATCCAGCCAAGTTTGATTATTGCCTACCGCAGTGGAAGGAATCAACAAACCATCTTCGGTAATACCAAGAACTTCTATAATGGCTACGTCCATATGACCTAAGAAGCCAAACTGGGCTAGTTGAGCAACGCTAGATAGATGAATATCGATAAAGTTGATTTCGCCATTATTGATTTCCTGACGAACATCACGATCGCTGTTAAATGGCAAACGCTGGTTAATGGCACGTGCCTCGGCCAGTACACCATCACAATCAGGTGCAGTAGAAGCGCCTGTCCACAGATTAATTTTATATGGTCGGCCGGCGCTGTGTTCGTGAGCAGCCAGTTCTGCTATGGCTTTGGGTAATTCTTTGGGGTAACCGGCTCCGGTAAAACCACTCATACCCACAATGGCGTCATGAGAAATCAGGGATGCAGCCTCAGCAGCTGACATAAGGCGAGAGTGAAGTGATGAGTTACGAATACGATCTTGTGCGGACATCGTTTTTCTCCAAATGAAATCGAAATTTTCTGACCTCTGGTCAGTAGGAAGCGCTAAGATGTGCTGTTACATACTCGGTGATATTCATGCAATAAATAATAAGTATGGCTGTATTTAAAATAGGCACAACGGCCGGTATTTTACTGTAAACAGACTGGTTTGGCTTTAATTATCGCCGGATTTATTTTTTTGTGCGCAGCTTAAATCTTGAGTGGATTATTTAAAAGGTGAAATTGTTAATATAATACAATGTATTAAGTTATCTAGAAGATCCAATCTATTTTATTATTGTTGATGCTGACTTTCTATTCTGTGAATAATACCTATTCACAGAATTTTTCAGGTGAGTGACTAAGCAAAAAATGTTTTAAAGGCTGTATCAGCCTGATCTAATAGGTTTGGGGAAGAGAAGGGATCTATACTTAGATGTGGCTGAAGTTTACGTAACCAAGTCAGTTGTCGTTTGGCTAATTGGCGTGTGGCTACGATGCTGCGTTCTATAAATTGGGACTGGTCGATAGTACCGGCCAGATAGTCCCATGCTTGCCGATAACCTACACAGCGTATCGATGGCAGATCGGGATGCAAAGTTGGATATTTTTGTTTCAATGCTACAACTTCCTCTATAAATCCTGAGGACAGCATGGTTTGAAAACGCTTGGCAATTTGCTGGTGAAGTTGCGCGCGGTTTTCGGGTAGCAATGCTAAGCTGAAAATATCCAGTTGTGGTTGTAAAGTCTGACGATGATCAAGCTGGCTGCTCATTGGCTTACCAGTGATGTAATATACCTCTAAAGCGCGTTCAATGCGCTGGCTGTCGCCAGCCGCTAAGCGCTGAGCGCTAGCAGGATCCAGCTGTTGTAATAAGGAATACAAATAATCTGAACCATTTTGCTGTTTTAATTGATTTAATTTGTTGCGAATGGCTGTATCGGCTTCAGGCAGATTATTCAAACCTTGTGTTAGGGCGTGGTAGTACATCATCGTACCGCCCACAATTACCGGTAAATGGGAACGGGCATGAATTTCTTTTATCAGTCTAAGGCAATCACTGACAAACTGTGCTGCATTATAGCTTTGCAGCGGTGAAATGATACTGATTAGGTGATGGGGTACGGTGGCTAGTTCTTTAGCATTAGGCTTGGCTGTGCCAATATCCATATCCTGATAAACCAGAGCAGAGTCCAGGCTGATGATTTCAATAGGGTATTTTTCAGCCAAAGCAAGTGCCAAACTGGTTTTGCCAGAAGCTGTGGGACCAAGAAGAGCAAAAACCTTAGGCAAGAGAGAAGTCATAACAATAAGACACTATTTAAAGTGTTATTGTAACTTTATCTCTTAATTAGGGCGAGATGCACGTGGAGCAGTAAAAGGCTTTATAATGGTGAATGATCGAATAGGTGCTTTCCTCGTTTTATTAACTTCCCATTCATTTTTTGTGTGCCAATAGACAATCAGGATTCTTTGCTTCATGAATAGTCAATTTAATGATATCGGTATCGTCACCAGACCGCAGACACCGAAGATGGAGTCAGTTGTAAAAGAGTTGATTAATTTTCTGATTGCTGAGGGTTTGAATGTTTATATAGATGTTAAAGCGACATCTGATTTTGTCAGCACACAGTTAAAGAATCCCAAACAGTGTCGTCTAATCAGTAAAGAAAAAATGGGTCAGCTCTGTGATTTGGTAATTGTGCTGGGTGGAGATGGTACTTTATTATCAGTAGCGCGTGAGCTAGCTCCGTATCGGATACCGCTGATTGGTGTACATCAGGGGCATCTTGGTTTTCTGACACAGGTGCCGCGTGCTGAAATGGTGCAGCAACTGGCGGGTATGCTGAGAGGGAAATATACCCCTGAAGAACGCATTATGCTGGAAGCCACTGTTTTGCGTTCTGGTCAGCAAACAGCACATTCTCTGGCCTTGAATGATGTAGTACTTAGTCGTGGTGGTTTGGGGCAGATGATTGAATTCGAAGTATTTATCAATGGTGAATTTGTTTACTCTCAGCGATCTGACGGTTTAATTGTCTCTACGCCAACCGGATCTACCGCATATGCATTGGCAGCCGGCGGACCAATTTTACAGCCTACCTTGCGCGCTTTTAGTCTGGTACCAATTTGTCCGCAATCTATGTCCAATCGTCCTATTGCAGTCTGTGATACCAGTGAAATTGAAATTATGATGACTAAAGGTAATGATGTGCGCGTCCATTTTGACGGACAAACTTTTTATGATCTGGAAAATATGGATCGGATTCGGATCCAGCGCTACCGGCATTCTTTACAGATTCTGCATCCAGTTGATTATCAGTATTATAAGACTTTACGGCAAAAGCTTCATTGGGGCGACCAGCTGGTGTAGTGGGTAGTCATATTTCTTACATTATTTATTTTTATATCATTATGATTTTGTCTTCGTTAAGCAAAGAGTTTGGCTGTGTTGTTAAACTTATTAAAGTAAGAGGTTAGAAAGTTTCGGACAACAAAGAATAATCTAATGATCAGATTTTGAAGAATAACTGGCTATCATTGATTAATGAAAATCGCGTAATTTATAACCATTTACATGGCAATATGCAGCTATGCAAGTTCGATTTTTTTCTGTATTAAGTACCGGAATTGAATAAATCATGACGGATGTTTTATATTGGCTGATTTAGTCTTGGATCTGAACTGAAATTTTAATTCGGTCAGAGTAAGGGTATCAAGATTGAATGGTGGTTTATTTAATAAAAACTAAATTTATCTAAATAAATTTAGTTTTTCCTAAATTTTGGTTTTCTGATTACCTAAATAATACTAAAATTAAGGTTAATTATGATATTTTCTTTAATAAAGGCGATATATGCTTTTGGCTTTGTCTTTACGTGATTTTGTAATTGTAGACGAACTGAATCTCAGTTTTCAAAGTGGCTTTACTGTACTGACTGGAGAAACGGGTGCCGGTAAATCAATTACTCTGGATGCGCTGGGCTTATTACTCGGAGATAAAGCTGATTACCATCAAATACGTCAGGGAGCCAAAGAAGCGCAATTATCAGCCTTGTTTGATATCAGTGATACTTTGCATGCACACAAATTATTGGTTGAGCAGGGCATACTGGCTGAACAGGAATATGAATTAAGTATCAGACGTATCATTGATGTAAAAGGTAAAAGTCGGAGCTTTATGAATAATCAGGCAGTTACCCTGAGTCAGTTACGCCAGATTGGAGAATTGCTGGTTGATATTCATGGTCAAAATGCTCATCATTCTTTAAATAACGAAGCGGCACAACGCGATTTACTTGATGCTTTTGCCGGCGCAGAGTCACTGGTGAGGACGGTAGAGCAAACATATAAACGCTGGCAGGAAGCCAAACACGATCTGGAGCAGGCTCAGCAACAAGTGGAAACCATAGCCATTGAAAGAGAACGCTTGCAATGGCGCTTTGATGAACTGGCTGGGTTAAATCCTCAGGAAAATGAATGGGAAAATTTAAGTCAAAGTCATGACAAATTAATGCATGCTGCTGATATTTTGCACACCGCTGAGACAGTTGAACAAGAGCTTAATGGTGATGATGGTCTGGTTAGTCGGTTATATCATTGTCGTCAACAATTGGATGCATTGGCAAAAGCAGCGCCTCCTTTTGCTGACAGTGTGGTGTTACTGCAATCTGTTGAGGCTGAGCTCAGTGAGGTGAGTGCTTATTTGCGAGAGGCCAGTGCCAGCGTTGAAACTGATGAAGGCCTGCTAGCGCAACAGGGACAGCGCATGCAAGAATTAATGAGTATGGCGCGAAAATATCGGTTGGAGCCGGAACAATTACCAGCTGAGCTGCTCAAAACGGAAACAGCTTTGCATGAACTGAATGCAGCCACTGATCTAGAAGCTTTGCAACAAAAGGTACAAGAGCGGGAATTACAATATCGGGAAGTAGCGCAACAATTAACTATCAAGCGGAATAGGGCGGCCAGCAAGCTGGCAAAACAGACGACTGAACATATGCAAAATCTGGCCATGAAAGGAGCACATTTTCATATTGAATTGATGGCTTGTTCGCCATCTTCTCATGGATTAGAACAGGTGCAATATCAGGTTGCGGCTAATCAGGGATCAACTTTGCGCGCTATGAATAAAGTGGCCTCTGGTGGTGAGTTAGCGCGTATCAGTTTGGCCTTGCAAATGGTAACCAGTCAGTATAATTCTGTACCAACGCTGATATTTGATGAAGTTGATACAGGTATTGGTGGTGCAGTTGCCGATGTGGTTGGTCATGCATTACGTGATTTGGGTAAAAACCGCCAAGTACTGGCCATAACGCATTTGCCACAGGTAGCTTGTTGCGGTGAACAGCACTGGCAAGTACGAAAGTATACCCATAAAGGTCAGACGGTTAGTGAGATTAAAGTTCTACAGCCTCAAGAACGTATTGATGAAATTGCCCGTATGCTTGGTGGAGAGACCATTACTGAAACTACTCGCGAACATGCCAGAGAAATGCTGGCGTTAGCGCAGCAGTAAATGGCAGATTGTATTAAACATATGGTGATGAGAATTAATTGTTGTTTAATAGATATTGCTTAATATTTGCTAAATATAAGAATGTTATTTTTGCCTGAAATGATGGCACGGTATAATAGCTAAATTAATTTTCTGTAATGGCAAACTATGAATACACAGCAATATGATGTGACTTTGGATGTGACAGGAATGAATTGTCCATTACCGATTTTGCGAGCTAAAAAAGCTCTGGCAAGGATGGAGACAGGGCAGACATTGCAGCTACTGGCTACAGATAAAAGTGCACCTGAAGATTTTACTGCATTTTGTCGCCAGACTGGGCATGAATTAGTACAATTACTCAGCAGAGATGATGGTATTTTGGAAATTGTACTCAGACATCGCTAAAAATTTAAAAGAGTAGATCTTTTGCTGTTCATGATAACGCTGATAGCCTATTATTTCTGTATTAGTTATCTGACTGAATAATCAAATTCTAAAAATTGCGATTTACCAGTCATCTATTCTGTACATCTTTTATGTAAATTGTCTCTATGCAAACACAAACTCTGACCATAACCCGACCGGATGACTGGCATTTGCATGTGCGTGACGGTGCTGCATTTTTAGCAGATCCACTACGCCTTCAAAGCCATCTTCAGCACCAACTGGAATCACAACTGGTACCGGATTGGCACGCAGACGAGTCTGCATCTGTTCAACCACACGGAAGAAATTAGCACCCTGACGGTCCATTTTGTTTACAAAAGCCAGACGAGGTACTTTGTATTTATTGGCCTGACGCCATACAGTTTCAGACTGAGGCTGTACACCGCCAACAGCACAGTAAACCATTACTGCACCATCCAGCACACGCATAGAACGCTCTACCTCAACGGTAAAGTCTACGTGTCCCGGGGTATCAATAATATTTAAACGATGTTCTTTAAACTGGCCTGCCATACCCTTCCAGAAAGTGGTCACAGCAGCAGAGGTAATAGTAATACCACGTTCCTGTTCCTGTTCCATCCAGTCGGTAGTGGCCGCACCGTCATGTACTTCACCCAATTTGTGGGTCATGCCGGTGTAGAACAAGATACGTTCTGAAGTGGTAGTTTTACCAGCATCAATATGAGCAGAAATACCGATATTGCGGTATTGCTCAATAGGGGTTTTACGAGCCACGATAATTGCCTTTCTGCATTAGAAGCGGAAGTGAGAGAAGGCTTTATTGGCTTCAGCCATACGATGTACTTCCTCACGTTTTTTCAATGCGCCGCCGCGGCCTTCAGCCGCATCAATCAATTCTCCAGCCAGACGCAAATCCATGGATTTTTCACCGCGTTTACGAGCTGCATCGCGTACCCAACGCATGGCCAGAGCCAAACGACGAGCAGGACGAACCTCAACAGGAACTTGATAGTTAGCACCACCAACACGACGACTTTTTACTTCTACAATCGGTTTGGCATTGGCAATCGCTTCGTTAAACACTTCAATGGCTTCTTTGCCGGTTTTTTTCTCAATCTGTTCCAGAGCACCATATACAATGCGTTCTGCTACAGATTTTTTACCGTCAATCATCAGCACATTCATGAATTTGGACAATTCGATACTGCCGAATTTTGGATCTGGCAATATGTCACGTTTTGGGACTTCTCTACGTCTTGGCATTTCAATTTCCTTAAACTATTCAGCTGGGGTTCACCCACGAATATTTATGTAAATATTCACTTACTCGACAGTTAAACTGCCGATGCGCCCACTTATTTAGGACGTTTAGCACCGTATTTAGAACGGGATTGTTTGCGGTCTTTAACACCAGCGGTGTCCAGAGAACCACGAACGGTGTGGTAACGCACACCTGGCAAGTCTTTTACACGACCACCACGAATCAGCACTACGCTGTGTTCCTGCAGGTTGTGGCCTTCACCACCGATGTATGAAATCACTTCATAACCATTGGTCAGACGCACTTTGCATACTTTACGCAAAGCTGAGTTAGGTTTTTTTGGAGTAGTAGTGTATACACGAGTACACACACCACGTTTTTGAGGACAAGCCTCTAAAGCAGGTACTTTGTTGACGTAAACCGGAGCCTGACGTCCTTTGCGTACCAATTGGTTGATTGTAGGCATATTTTCTCTTTTCCTGTTGAGTCAATACTTTGCCGACACTATGCCGGCAAAGTATTCAATTTTAGCATCTTGCAATATTCTTAGTCAAGACACCTAACCTTTTAAGTCTCTAAAATATATATGATTAGAAGCACAAAAAATAAAACCGCTGAAATAAATTCAGCGGTTTTACTATCATGCCTGATCAGTATAAAAATTAATCGTTCTGATCAACAGTTTCTGCAGCTACCTGTTGTTGCCATTTCTGGCGACGGCTACGATGGTAGGTCAGACCAGTACCTGCTGGAATCAGACGACCAACGATTACGTTTTCTTTCAGACCACGCAAATCATCGCGTTTACCCATAATAGCAGCCTCAGTTAGCACACGGGTAGTTTCCTGGAAGGATGCAGCAGAAATAAACGAATCGGTAGACAATGATGCTTTAGTAATACCCAGCAATACATTGTCAAAGCGTACCGGTTCTTTACCTTCTGCCAGCAATTTCTCGTTGGCAATCATTACATCACCGCGTTCAACCTGCTCACCGGTAATGAAGTGACTGTCACCGGCATCGGCAATATTTACCCGGCGCAGCATCTGGCGAATGATCACTTCGATATGCTTATCGGAAATCTTCACACCTTGCAGACGATACACTTCCTGTACTTCCTGCACGATATAACGAGCCAGCGCCTCAATACCCTGCAAGCGCAGAATATCATGCGGATCAACAGCACCATCTACAATCACTTCACCGCGATTCACCACCTGGCCATCATGTACCAACACCTGTTTTTCTTTGGAAATCAGGGTTTCATAAGCCACACCGTCTGCATCAGTGATAATCAGACGCTGTTTACCCTTGGTTTCCTTACCGAAAGAAACAGTACCAGTAACTTCAGCCAGCATACCCACATCTTTCGGAGTACGTGCTTCGAACAATTCAGCTACACGTGGCAGACCACCGGTAATATCGCGGGTTTTGGATGAAGCTTGAGGAATACGAGCCAGTACATCACCTTTACCCACTTCCTGCCCTTCTCGTACGGTAATCACCGCACCAACCGGGAAGGCCATGGAAACAGCAGTTTCGCTACCTGCCATACGAATTTCTTCGCCTTTATCATCCAGCAGTTTTACTGTCGGACGCAACAGTTTAGACTGAGTAGAGGAACGACGTTTACCATCAATAACCACCAGAGTAGACAAACCAGTAACATCATCGGTCTGTTTAGCTACAGTAACGCCTTCTTCGATATTTTCAAAGCGGACACGACCGGCAAACTCGGTAATCATCGGACGGGTATGCGGATCCCATGTAGCCAGTGTCTGACCGGCTTTCACCACACCACCATCTTTTACCTGCAATAATGCACCGTAAGGTACTTTATGGCGTTCACGCTCACGACCAATATCGTCATGAATCACAATTTCGGATGAACGACCAATAACAACCAATTCACCTTTGTTATTAGCCACATAACGCATCTGACTGGAGAAGCGAACCGTACCACCAGATTTAGCTTCTACCTGACTAGCAGCAGCAGCTCGTGAAGCAGCACCACCAATATGGAAGGTACGCATGGTCAGCTGGGTACCTGGTTCACCAATAGATTGCGCAGCAATCACACCAACAGATTCACCGGCATTAACCAGTTTACCGCGTGCCAGATCGCGACCATAACATTTGGCACACAATCCATGACGTGTTTTACAGGTAATTGGTGTACGTACTTTAATTTCATCCACACCTGAGTTATCAATCAGCTCAACCAGACTCTCATTGAGCAAGGTACCAGAATCAACTAATGTCTCACCACTGGTTGGATCGACTACATCTTCTGCTGTCACCCGACCCAAGACGCGATCGCGTAATGACTCAATAATGTCACCACCTTGTACCACTGCTTTCATCACAAAGCCGTCATTAGTACCACAATCATCTTCTACTACCACCAAGTCTTGTGTCACATCAACCAGACGACGGGTCAGATAACCGGAGTTAGCGGTTTTCAATGCTGTATCAGCCAGACCTTTACGGGCACCGTGAGTAGAAATAAAATACTGTAATACCGTCAGACCTTCGCGAAAGTTAGAAGTAATCGGTGTTTCAATAATGGAACCATCCGGTTTCGCCATCAAACCACGCATACCAGACAACTGTTTAATCTGAGCAGCAGAACCACGGGCACCAGAGTCGGCCATCATGTAAATTGAGTTAAATGACTCCTGATCAACCAGATTACCTTCGCGGTCAACCACTTTCTGAGTAGACAGATTATCCATCATCGCTTTGGCAATCTTGTCACCGGTACGACCCCAGATATCAACTACTTTATTGTAACGTTCGCCATTGGTTACCAGACCCTGACGGTACTGGTCTTCAATTTCTTTCACTTCAGCATTAGCCTCAGCCAGCAACTGTGGTTTACTTTCCGGTACCAACATATCGTCAACACAGATTGAAATACCGGCACGAGTTGAGAATGCATAACCGGTATACATCAGATGGTCAGCAAAAATGACCGTATCACGTAATCCGCAGCGGCGGAATGAGGCATTAATCAGCTTAGAAATTTCTTTTTTCTTCAGCGTTTTATTAATATGCTCGAAGGACAAACCTTTTGGCAGAATCTCTGACAACAGAGCACGGCCAACTGTAGTTTCATAGCGATTAACTACCGGTACAAATTCGTCCTGACCATTTTTCACCCATTCGCGCAAACGCACAGTAATTTTGGTACCAAGTTCAACCTGACGAGTCTGGTAGGCACGGTGTACTTCTTTCACATCGGCAAATAGGCTGCCTTCACCTTTACCATTAATTTTGTCACGAGTCATGTAATACAGACCCAAAACAATATCCTGAGATGGTACGATAATCGGGTCACCATTAGCCGGTGACAATACGTTATTCGATGCCAGCATCAGAGTACGCGCTTCCATCTGCGCTTCCAGACTTAATGGTACGTGCACTGCCATCTGGTCACCGTCAAAGTCGGCGTTAAATGCAGTACATACCAGCGGATGCAGCTGAATTGCCTTACCTTCAATCAGAATCGGTTCAAATGCCTGAATACCCAAACGGTGCAAAGTTGGCGCACGGTTGAGCAGAATCGGATGCTCACGAATAACATCTTCAAGGATATCCCAGACAATCGGCTCTTCCTGTTCCACCATCTTTTTGGCTTTTTTGATGGTAGTTACGGTCGGATCTAACTGCTCGAGTTTATGGAAAATAAATGGTTTGAACAGTTCCAAAGCCATTTTTTTCGGCAAACCGCACTGGTGCAGACGCAGGTACGGACCAACAGTAATCACAGAACGGCCAGAGTAATCAACGCGTTTACCCAGCAGATTCTGACGAAAACGACCGCCCTTACCTTTAATCATATCTGCCAGTGATTTCAGCGGACGCTTATTAGCACCAGTCATGGCCTTACCACGACGACCATTATCCAACAATGAATCTACCGCTTCCTGCAACATACGTTTTTCATTACGAACAATGATATCCGGCGCACGCAATTCAAGCAGACGTTTCAGACGATTATTACGGTTAATGACGCGACGATACAGGTCATTCAAATCAGAAGTAGCAAAACGACCACCATCCAACGGCACCAGCGGACGTAAATCCGGTGGCAACACTGGCAGCACATCCATAATCATCCATTCCAGTTTCATACCGGAACGCTGGAAAGCTTCCAGAACTTTCAGCCGTTTAGCAATTTTTTTGATTTTGGTATCTGAACTGGTTGAGTCCAGCTCTTGACGCAATACTGTAACCTCATGGGCAATATCCATAGCGCGCAATAAATCGCGAATGCCTTCTGCCCCCATTTTGGCTTCAAAATCACCACCAAACTCTTCATATTTATTAATGTATTCTTCTTCAGTGAGTAACTGGCGTGGCTGCAATGAAGTCAGCCCAGCATCAGTCACCACAAAAGCTTCAAAATACAGAATTCGTTCAATGTCACGCAAGGTCATATCTAATACCATACCCAGACGGGATGGCAAAGATTTCAGAAACCAGATATGCGCAACTGGTGCAGCCAGTTCAATATGTCCCATGCGCTCGCGACGTACTTTGGACAAAGTTACTTCCACACCACATTTTTCACAGGTTACCCCGCGAAATTTCAAACGTTTGTATTTACCACACAAACATTCATAATCTTTAATCGGGCCAAAAATTTTGGCACAAAACAGGCCATCACGTTCCGGTTTAAAA
>JAIL01000228.1 GCA_000725195.1 Snodgrassella alvi SCGC AB-598-O02 | reverse complement strand
TTAACCGTCACCCGACAGTGGTAATCCTTTGTTTAGGCTTTTTGCTAATGATTGGCATTGGTGATAATTAAAAGGAAGCAGATGCGCAACATAAAAATTTTCCCACGTTGTGAATTCATTCGGGCGGCTTGTCACTACAAAGGGGCAATCCGGGTATTTTAAAGTTAATTTGATTATTTCCGCTTGAATATTGCTTTGTTGCGGGTCAGTAATCTCATCCAAACCATCAATTAAAAAATAAAATAAGCCTTTTTTTAAACCATATGTAAATTGTTCTTGGGTAAAACTATCTGAATAGGTCAAGATAGATTCATATATGCAATCAAATAATGTTTGAGTACCTGATGATATGTTTCTTAATTCAAAAAAAATGGGATAAAAATTGACCTGATTATCAATTAATTCTTTATAGATTTTTTTTAGAAAAATTGTTTTGCCATTTCCTGCATAGCCTGAAATAATAGTTCTGTGTAAATCGGTGGATATTGATGATTTTACCTCATCTTCTTTTAAAATATCATCATCTATTTTAAATTGCAGT
Source organism: Snodgrassella alvi SCGC AB-598-O02 (assembly GCA_000725195.1). GTDB lineage: Bacteria > Pseudomonadota > Gammaproteobacteria > Burkholderiales > Neisseriaceae > Snodgrassella > Snodgrassella alvi_G. The sequence continues at coordinate 10,296 of JAIL01000228.1, read as the reverse complement.
GGCTCGTAGATTTTATCCAGCTTTGTAGGTCTATCTCGTTCCAGTAAGGTCCGCACATCAGCACATCTTTGGTAATTTGCTTTTATATATTCAGGCAGCCCTTTATTTAGTTTCATTTCAAGATTTTGGTACTTAGCAACACAATATTTAGTAGCTTTTTTTGACATAGCGATTAAAAATTTCGTTATGTTTGAATCCATTTCTTGAGTAAACAGGTCTTTATCCATAATTTATATCTTTTATTTAATTTAAATTTAAGATATTAATATTATATAACATTGAAAAAACTTTAAATTTGTTAACATAATTGCTTTATATCTTAAATCAAAATAAATGCAATTTGTTTTCCATTTAAAATACAGCAATAATACTTTTTTTACAAAAACTGACTTATTCAATTTTAAGGATTTTGCATGTCTAGCCTACTCCCCATTACCGAAATTGCCCGTAACAGCGGTATTCCTGAACAATATCTTATTCCTTATGGTCGTGAAGTGGCCAAAGTTGATCTTAAGGTTATTCAGCCGGACAGCGCTCAAGGGAAGCTGGTACTGGTTTCAGCGATTACCCCCACTCCTCTGGGAGAAGGAAAGACTGTAACCACTATAGGGCTGAGTCAGGGGCTGAATTTTATTGGCAAGAAAGCAATTGCCTGTATCCGGCAGCCCAGTCTGGGGCCGGTATTTGGTGTTAAAGGCGGAGCGGCCGGTGGCGGTAAAGCTCAAGTATTGCCAATGGAAAAGCTCAATCTGCATTTAACCGGTGATATCCATGCGATCACAGCAGCCCATGATCTGGCTTCGGCTGCTTTGGATGCGCGTCTTTATCATGAGGAACGTCTGGGTGAGAAATTTACTGAGCAAACTAAGCTACCACGTTTGAATATTGATAAAAACCGGATTGTCTGGAAACGAGTCATTGATCACAATGACCGCGCTTTACGTCGAATTAATGTTGGCGTTGGCGGCGGTGTTAATGGGGTGGAACGAGAAGATGGTTTCGAAATTTCCGCTGCTTCTGAATTAATGGCGATTCTGGCATTGGCGACAGATTTGCATGATATGCGTCAACGTATCGGACGAATCATTCTGGCTTATGATATGGATGGCAAACCCATTACCGCTGACCAACTGGAAGTAGCTGGCGCGATGACGGTATTACTGAAAGACGCCATTAATCCTAATTTAATGCAAACTGCTGAGCAAACGCCGGTTCTGATCCATGCCGGTCCTTTTGCCAATATCGCACATGGTAATTCTTCTGTACTGGCTGATAAGGTGGGTTTGCAGCTGGCGGATTATGTGGTTACAGAAGCCGGTTTTGGCTCTGATATGGGTATGGAAAAGTTTTTTAATATTAAATATCGTCAGACCGGAGTAGCTCCATCCTGCATTGTGCTGGTAGCAACGGTACGCAGTCTGAAATCAAACAGTGGTCGCTTTAATATTAAACCCGGACAACCCTTACCTGCACAAGTAACTGAATGCAATGTGGAACTACTGGCTGAAGGCAGCGCTAATCTGGGCTGGCATATCCAAAATGCTAAAAGCTATGGCCTGCCGGTGATTGTCGCTATTAACCGTTTTCCATATGATCATGAAGAAGAATTGGATTTTGTACGCCAGTATGCATTGGAACATGGTGCTTTTGCCTGTGAAGTAAGTGATGCATTTACTCAAGGCGGTAGCGGTACGCAAAAACTAGCGCAACATGTTATCGCAGCCTGTGCAGAAAAAAATCAGGTAGTTCTGCCTTATGCGGATGATATGCCTTTAGCGGATAAAATTCAGACGATGGCGAAAAAATATGGTGCCAGACAAGCTAATTTATCCACTCAAGCATTACAAAATGTTGCAGAAATTAAGCAATTACAACTGGATCACCTGCCTTTGTGTATGGTGAAAACGCCGATGTCTATTAGCGCTGATCCGAATCTGAAAAATGTACCAACTGATTTTGAAGTTGAGGTGACACGTGTTGAGGTTTCTGCCGGTGCTGGTTTTATTCGGGTCTATACCGGTAATGTGATGACGATGCCCGGATTGGGCACGTTGCCAGCATATCGTGAGATTGATATTGATGCAGAAGGTAATATCCAAGGATTACATTAATTTAACGAGCTAATTCACTTTTCTGAAAGAATATCAACATTCGCCATAGCAGTTTCAGTACTGCTATGGCTATTTTATTTTGCAGAGTTTTATTTTGGTAGCCATGGCAAGTAGCTATGAAAGTAATGATGTTTGTTTATAGTTAATACTATGTTTATGTAAATTTTGTTAATTTTAAAGTTATATATATACAAAAAAAGTTAATAATTTAATCTTTAAATTAAATTATTAACTTTAAAATTCATTTTTCTACTATTGTTTTGTGCGAATTTAAATTTTTAGTTTATATTCGCACTTAGTTTAAATGTATTGGTTCAGTTTAAAGGTTGTAATAAGGCATCAAATGCATCAATAAATTGCTGTATGCCATCTAATTGCAAGCGACTGGCCAGAGACTCCAGATTTATTCCAAGTTGTTCAATTTCAATCAGGGTACTTTTGGCCTGTGCCAAATCCTGAGTAATGGTCGCGGCCGCGGTACCATGATCTATGAAGGCATTTAAGGTGTGAGTAGGAATGGTATTGATGGTATCGCGTCCAATTACGTTTTCGATATAAAGTATATCTGAATAGTTGGGGTTTTTCGTAGCTGTGGAAGCCCACAGTAAGCGGATCGGTGCTGCCTGTTGTATGGACAGATCTTTGAATTCACGACTTTGTATAAATTCCTGCCATTGCGCATAAGCAGTTTTAGCCAACGCCAATGCTGTTTTACCCTGCAAGTTAACCGGTAGACGGGGGTCAACCGCACTATCAATTCGGGAAAGGAAAAAGCTTGCGACTACCTGTATACGGTTTACAGGAAGATTTTGCGCCAGTCGCTGGCGAATGCCCGCAGCATGAGCATGATAAGCTTTTACTACCTGTTCTTTGGAAAATAATAGGGTCAGGTTAACATTCACTCCTTGTGCCACCAGTATGGTTAATGCCTGTAATCCGCTATCGGTAGCAGGAATTTTGATCATGGCATTAGGACGATCCAGTGTCTGCCATAAACGCTGTGCTTCACTAACAGTTGCAGCGGTATCATCAGCCAGATCAGGTGCAACCTCCAGACTGACCAGTCCAGCTGTACCATTGCTTTGTTCATACACTGATCGGCAGACATCACAGGCTGCCTGCACATCAGCGATAGCAAGATGTTCATAACGTTGTTTCGGCGACAATGACTGTTGTTTTAAGCTGGCAACGTCATCGGCATATAATGGATCACCTGCAAAAGCTTTCTGAAAAATAGCCGGATTGGAGGTGACACCACTGATGCTTGCCTCAAGCATTTTAGCCAGCTCTCCTGATTGTATTAATGATCTGGATAGATTATCGAGCCAGATTTGTTGTCCCAGTTTGTTTACCTCGGATATAACGGCCATATTTTTTCCTTTTTCTGTAAAGCAGTGTGATATACGAATATCTAAAATGCAGCTTTAATCAGTATCTGTACTAACATCAGGATTATTGTAACCAGACTATCTGTATTTGGTAAGTTTTTAGAGCGAACAAAATGCTAATACGGGTTATAATTAGACTAATATGGTGGAACATTTATACCTTGATTACTTAATGTTGACGGTTTTATGAGTGCACGCGAGAAATATTTGCTTTGGGGGCAGGAGGTATTTGCCATTGAAGAACAGGCTGTACGCGAAGTAGGTGCCAGTCTGGATGAGCATTTTACGGCAGCAGTTGCTACCATTCTGGACTGTCAGGGTCGGGTTATTGTCACCGGGATGGGGAAAAGTGGTCATATCGGGCGCAAGATTGCTGCATCGATGGCTTCTACTGGTACGCCTGCCTATTTTGTCCATCCGGCTGAAGCAGCTCATGGTGATTTAGGCATGATTGTTGATGGTGATGTCATTATTGCACTGTCCAATTCCGGAGAAAGTGATGAAATTCTGGCTATTATTCCGGCTATTAAGCGTAAACATGTCCAACTGATTTGTATTACCAGTAAAAATGATTCAACTATGGCTAAGCATGCGGATATTCATTTACGTGCGCATGTATCCCTTGAAGCCTGCCCTCTGGGATTAGCACCGACATCCAGTACAACGGCAGTGATGGTACTAGGTGATGCGTTAACTGTAGCTTTGTTAAGGGCGCGACAGTTTACACCGGAAGATTTCGCCCTCAGTCATCCCGCAGGTAGTCTCGGTAAACGGTTATTGTTAACCGTTGCCGATGTCATGCATAAAGGTGCTGATATACCTTTAGTACAGACACAAACTTTATTAAAACAAGCCATTGTCATTATGAGCGAAAAAGGTTTGGGTATGGTGTTGGTAGTTGCTGAAGATGGTCGGTTGTGCGGTTTATTTACGGATGGCGATTTACGCCGTCTGTTTCAGAATAATCAGCAACTGGAGGGCTTGGTAATGGCAGATGTTATGCATCAGAAACCGAAAACAATTACTTCGGAAAGATTGGCAACGGAAGCGTTAAAACAAATGCAGGCAAATAAAGTTAATGGTCTGGCCGTGGTTGATGAACATGATCATCCCATTGGTGCTATTAATATGCATGATTTACTACAGGCACGTATTGTTTAAAGCTGTTCTACCCATACTTAAGGAATGATGATGACTTCAATGATTTCTGCTACTGTACGTCAAGCCGCTCAACAAATTAAGCTGTTTATTATGGATGTTGACGGTGTATTGACCGACGGACGGATTTTTATCCGTGATACAGGCGAAGAAATCAAGTCATTTCACACTTTGGATGGACATGGTATAAAAATGCTGCACAAACATGGTATTCAGACGGCAATTATTACCGGACGTGATGCGCCTTCTGTCGGTATACGTGTGCAACAGCTGGGTATCCAGCATTATTTCAAAGGTATAGCTGATAAACGCAGTTGTTATCAACAGTTAATTGCCAAGCTGGGCTTAGTAGAAGAGCAATGTGCTTATATTGGGGATGATGTAGTCGATCTGCCAGTGATGAAACATTGCGCTCTGGCTGTGGCGGTAGCAAATGCCCATCCAGTAGTATTAAAGCACGCTACTTATATCACCCATGCTGCTGGTGGTAGTGGAGCTGTAAGGGAGGTATGTGATTTGTTACTGGATGCGCAAGGTTATCTCGATGCTGATATGGCGGAGTATCTGGCATGAGTGTTGTTCAGGCTCGCGGTAACTGGTTATTTCCCATGGTTTTAGCCATTGGTCTGGGTGCAATTAGTTTCTGGTTGGATCGGATTACTGAGGTTAAAACGGTAGAAATACCATTAAACCCGAAAGAACCTAAATATCAGGTTGAGGGAATTTCTGCCCAACGATTTGATCAACAAGGGCAGCTTAGTGAAACGATTAACGCTGCAGCTGCACGCCAGTTTCCGCAGCAATCAGTTATTTATATTGATAAACCAGATATGCATCTATATAAGGATGGAGTTGATCTTTATCATATCACGGCTAATCAGGCACAGTATTTTACCGATAGCCGAAAAGTTGATTTGATGGATGATGTATCATGGCATAAAAACGCAGTTAATAATGAGCCGGAGGGTCAGCTAAATACCAGCCTTTTGCATATTGATACGCAAACCCAATCAGCTAAAACGGATGCACCGGTAAAATATCAATATGGGCTATCCCAAGGCTCTTCAGTTGGTTTTGAATACGATAAACAGCGTGGTTTTCTGAACTTACCCGCTCGCGTAAAGGCAATTATTTATGATCCAAAAAAATCATAAGAAGCTATTGGTAACAATATGTTTATTGATAAGTAGCCTACCTATATGGGCGTTAGAAAGTGACCGGCGTCAACCCATACAGATTGAAGCAGATCAAGGTTCTCTGGATAAACAGAACCAGACTACTGTATTTAGTGGTAATGTTAAAATGCGTCAGGGCAGTATGTACATGAATGCAGCCAAAATCACTGCACATAAAGATAGTGCAGGTAATCAGACTATTATCGCTGTTGGCAATCCGGCCACATTCGGTCAACAGCTGGAAAAAGAAGGCATGGTCTATGGTAAGGGCAATAATGTACATTATGAAAGCAAGAGTGGAATTGTTACCATTACCGGTAATGCGCAGGTAAACCGTGGTGGCGATATGGCTCGGGGAGCTGTCATTGTTTATAACACAAACACTGAAGTTTACACGGTTAATTCAGCCCCCAAAGGTCGTGTAGTAGTGACTATTCAACCACAAACGAAAAAGAAATAAACCTGACATGAATGTTACAACCCCAAATGCATCAAAAAGTAGCCAACTGTGTGTCAGTGGCCTGAAAAAAAGTTTTAAGCAGCGACAGGTCGTTAATGATGTCTCTCTTGAAGTCAATAACGGTGAAGTAATTGGCTTATTGGGACCCAATGGCGCTGGTAAAACCACCAGTTTTTATATGATTGTTGGTCTGATTGCAACGGATGGGGGTAGCATTACTCTGGATGGTGAGGAAATCAGCCATCGTCCGATTTATGAACGGGCGCGTTTGGGTTTAGGTTATTTGCCACAGGAAGCATCTATTTTCCGAAAAATGACCGTGGCACAGAATATTAATGCTATATTAGAAATCAGTTATCCGCGAGAAAAACGGGCAGAACAGCTGGAGATGTTACTGGCTGATTTACATATAGAACATTTACGCAATAATAAAGCTTTATCGCTTTCCGGCGGTGAACGCCGGCGGGTAGAAATAGCCCGGGTATTAGCCAGAAATCCACGATTTATTTTACTGGATGAGCCTTTTGCCGGTGTCGATCCGATTGCCCTGATCGATATTCAGAATCTCATTTCTTTTTTAAAACAACGTGGAATTGGCACACTAATTACAGACCACAATGTTCGTGAAACTTTACGAATTTGTGATCGCGCTTACATTATCAATCAAGGCAGCGTATTGGCTGCCGGCATACCGGAAGATTTGGTCAATAATGAAGAAGTACGCGCGGTTTATTTGGGAGAACATTTTGAGTATTAATTGCCTATGCAAAAGCCAGCTTCGCAACTAAAACTAAAACTCAATCAACAGTTAAGTCAGAAACTGCAACAGTCTTTACATGTTTTACAGCTCTCTACTCTGGAATTACAGGAATTGGTTGCCGGCTGGCTTGCAGACAATCCATTTCTGGAAGAGATTGATAGCTTTCAGGAAGATGATTTAGCTACAGAACAATATGTACAGCCTCCACAAACAGGTAGGCATCATGATGATATTGAGGCTTGGGAAACGCTGCCTGATGATCCTGACATGTATACCATGCTGCATCAGCAAGTATGCCAATATAATCTGGATGATTCCACAGCGACATTAGTGCATTTTTTGATTGATAATTTAACTGAGCAGGGTTATTTAGGCAGTAGCCTCATTGATTTAGTGGAAAATACCCCGCTGGAATGGCAACTGAACGAAGAAGAATTGGTGCATGCATTAAGTATATTGCAGCAATTCGAACCATCTGGCGTCGGGGCACGTAATCTGAAAGAGTCATTGTCTCTACAACTGGATAATCTAAATGATCGACAAACCAATACTGATACTTTGGCATGCGCTCGTTTATTAATTGATAATCATTTTGGCCAATGGTTAAGTACTCATCAGTTAAACCAGTTATATCGACAACTACCTCAATTCACACCCTCTATCATTGATAGTGCCTGTCAGCTAATTGGTCGACTGAACCCCTTTCCTTGCTATGGCTTATCTAATGGTCATACAACCATGGCTATCCAGCCGGATATGGAAGTTTATAGCGATTCCAGCGGTAACTGGCAATTACGCATTTTAAAAAAATCCTTTCCACGCATACGCATAGAACATAATTTTCAGCAATGGTTACAGCAATCGGACCAACAAATAGATCCTTTATGTAAAACCAAATGGCTGGAAGCACAGGCCTATATGAACAGTCTAGAAATGCGCAAAAATACATTACAACGTTTGGGAGAATGGATCTTACAACAGCAACAGGATTTTTTTACATTCGGTGCTTTAGCTCTTGCACCATTAACACTTAAAACCACCGCGCAGGAACTGGGATTGGCTGAAAGTACGATATCAAGAGCAATTAATCAGAAATATTTAATTTGTCCTCAGGGCATTTTTCCATTACGCTATTTCTTTAGTTTGGCCGTGTCTACCAATAACGACACTTCAGCCGGAAACAGTCAGACAGCAGTTAAGTCATTATTACAAACTCTGATTAGTCAGGAAGACCCGCGTCGTCCCCTTTCTGACTCACATCTGGCTGAGCAATTGGCAAAACAAGGAATTAATTTGGCCAGACGTACAGTTGCAAAATATCGAGAGGCCTTGAAAATTGCGCCAGCGCACCAACGTAAACTACAACATGAAAATCGTTAGCTAAATTTAAATTTTTTCCAGTCTAGTAAAGACTATTCATCAAGGAGACGTGGTATGAACCTGAAATTTGTAGGCTTAAATTTAGATGTTACAGCAGCACTGAAAGACTATACCACTAGTAAACTGGAGCGAATTATTCGCCATACTGATCAGATGATTAATGCATCTATTACTTTTTCTGTAGAAAAATTACTCAAAAAAGTAGAAATTAATTTGCATTTAGCCGGCAAAGATATTCATATATTAAGCACAGATAACGATATGTATGCTGCTATTGATGCGCTGATGGCCAAACTGGACAGAGCCGTGATCAAGCATAAAGAGAAAAAACAGCCTAGTCGCGCCGTACCGACCTTGCAAACAGAAAGTGTTGCCGAAGAAATGGAATAAATACATTTATCAATTTTACACTTAGTAAAAACCGTAATGTATTTATATACTATTTAGTTTCTGCTACACTAATTTAACTGTATTATCAATTTATTTGTAATGAATTTATGCCTGTTTCAGCATGAAACAGGCACAGACAATTTCAAGTGTTTTCAGCACGTTTTAATAAAACGCGCTTAGAAAGGTTTATCATGAAATCAAATATTACAAAGTTAGTTTTTTTGGCTGCCTTAGCCTCTACTCTCTCTGCATGTGCTGACATGACACCAGCGCAGCGCCATACTGCAGCCGGTGTAGTTGTCGGTGGAGTAGCAGGTAATATTCTGGGCGGAGACACTGGCTCTACTTTAGGCGGAGCAGCCTTAGGTGGTGTGATTGGCAGTCAAATAAAATAAATTAGATCGTCTATTGATAAAACAGCCTGCTTGAATAAGCAGGCTGTTTTCACCATTAGATTACTCCGAATCGGGTGGTACGATTTTACTGATGCGCACCCTATCCAGACGGCGTCCGTCTTTACTCAATACTTCAAAGCGATAGCCGGCATAATCAATGGTATCACCTTCATTAGGGATATCTTCCATTTCTTCCATGATTAAACCGGCCACCGTATGATACTCTGCATTTTCTGATAGTGGCGGTAAATGCAAATATTGTGCCAAAACAGCATACTCCAGACTGCCGTCCACAGTTATACTTAAATCAGCATTTTGCTGGATACTGGGCGCCTCAGTACGTTCGTATTCTTCGGGGAAATCACCGGCAATGGTTTCCAGCAAATCTTTCATCGTTACCAGACCTAATACTGCTCCGAATTCATCTACAACCAATGCGATATCGGCACTACTGGAACGAAATAACTCCATAGCATCTAAAACAGTACTGCTATCGGGTAAAACCAATGGCTGTCTTATAGCCTGCATAATATTCAGCTGTTGTTCTTGTAATAATTGATTCAGTAGATCTTTTTTATTGACAAAGCCCAATGGTTCATCAATACCAGCTTTACCGACCACAATTAACCGAGAATAGGGAGTAGACTGTAATTGTTCATGCTGTTGTTCACGCGATTGCGAGATGTCCAGTCTTTCGATATCGCTGCGTGGGGTCATTACGCCGGGAATGGGACGCTCAGCCAGAGTTAATACACTGCGAATCATAGATTTTTCATTTTCTTCAAAATGCTCATCATCTTCACTTTGCAATCCGCTTTTGGCCAGCTCTTTTTCTCGCAAGCCCATCATTCCCAATACGCTATCAGCGGTACGATAACGCCATGAACGGCCGATCATATCGTTACGACGTGTATTGCGGGTTGATATCTGATTGAATATTTCGATGACAATTGAGAAAGCAATTGCAGCGTATAAATACCCCTTGGGTATTTCAAAATGTAAACCTTCCGCAATCAGGCTAAAACCAATCATTAGCAAAAAGCCTAAACAAAGGATTACCACTGTCGGGTGACGGTTAA
>JAIL01000227.1 GCA_000725195.1 Snodgrassella alvi SCGC AB-598-O02 | reverse complement strand
TACAGAAAAGGATCTAAAGCTTATGAACTAAATAGCGTCTGGGACTCTAATAATGATGAATATATTGACAAAGGGGAGATGGTTCTAAATAAGAAATTTAAGGCTCACCAACGTCAGTATTATACCAATATCTCCAATAATGCCCAAAAAGCTTCTGAAATGATTTCGCAAAATCAGCAAATGCAAGCAAGCAGTAATGTTATCAAAAACGACAACAGAAAACATGTTAATGTTCATATACAAAATATTAACGTTAAGACTTCCGCAAATACTGTTAGTGGTAATACTGTGGCTGCACTAAAAGAAGCACATAATTATTTATTTAATCAGTTAGGTACCTCGGTGACATAAAAAAATCATTTGCATTAACTCTGCTTTATTATTTCTATTTCTTACAGCATTGTTGGTGATAATTTTTCGCTAGTGTAATAAATAATGGCATTGAGTAGTCGGAGGACTTGATAATATATATAATATTATCATATATATTATCATTGTGGTAAATTGTATTAGCTTTTTTCAATTAAGACAGCAGATGTCAATTAAGGAGCAAATGGTAATGATTATAGAAAAAATGAGGTCAATTGAAATAGCCAATAATAGCTTTAAAAATTTCATTAATGGTAGAACAAAAAATGAGGTAACTGTATTTGATGAAAATTAATATGAAGATTGTTTATGTCGATTAGGTAATTTCATCTATAATTTATTTGATAAAATAATGTATAATTTTATTTGGGTTTATTAAAAACAAAAATGTAGTATCGATGCAGGAACACAGATTATCTTTTTTATTATTATGCAATGGTATTTATATGACAAAGAAATTGATTGCAATTGTTTTACTTTACACTTTTTCTGTATTTAGTTTTGCGTCTAATCATTTGATTTTTTCTTGTTTGACCAATGATGGCAAAGAAATAGAGGTAAAAAAGGTCGGTCAATATATACAATATAGTTATGGTTTTCCGGGTAATCCTGAATTGGTTTTTGAAAATCTCAAAAAGGAAGTTGTACAACAAACGCAAGAAATTCCGCTCTATGGTCCCCATTTGCAGTGGATTGTGTTGAAAAATGGAGAATATATGTTTATGCCTTCGATATATATTGGCCATTATAACAACAATGATGAAACTGATATTACAGCAGATGTTTCTATTTATAGAGGTATTCAAAATGTATCAAATATTTTTTGTGATAAAAAGAAAAAAGATTTTTATGTAAATTTTGATGAAATTTATTCGCTAATTAAATAGTATTTAGTTGATTAGACTGGTGTAATAAAGTTATGAAAAAAAATATTCTAATTTCTTTTATGACTTTAATAGTTAGTGCAACTGCTTTTGCAGAAAGTGGCTACATAAAAAACTCAGCTCAAATGGTACTACACTATAACGTTCCAGTTACTTTAATTGGAACAGTAGATATGGTTCGTAGTCGCCATCCCAATCCTTATTTTAGGGGCGAGAAACAGCCTGCAATACTGCTGGATACTCCTGTTACGGTAAAAAGGGACATCGACGATGAGACCACTGTAACTGAACGCAATGTGAGATTGATTCAGACAATGACAGGCGGTAACCCCAAACTACACGATTTGTTACTAAGGAATATAGGCCGAAAAATTAAAATTAATTGCACAGATTTATTTCACGAAATGACTGGGCATCATTCGACCAAAGTTTTATGTTTAATTAAAAGTATTAGCTTTGAAAAATAAGCTATTTACTTAATTAGAATTTTATGAAATAGTTGTATTTGTTTGTCTTTTGCCATTTTTAGTAATGAACGGCAATTTTAACTCCATCTAATAAGCAAAAGAATTATATTACGATGATGCCATACTTTATGGGTATTTTTCAAAAAATAGAATGGTTGTAGCGATGTATAATTAAGATGGATTCTGTTGTGATTATTTATCATCACTTTACAGGTAAATAAGATAAATAATAATACTGTTGGATTAATAGAATGAATAAAGAAGCTTTCCACGTATTGATGTCATGAAATTTCTCTCTACGAAACCTCAGAATGGGAAATTTCGATTAAATATTGCGATACTAAATTGATTATTCAAGTATTATTTGAATTGAAAAAGCCAGCGTTGTGCTGGTTTTTTTATTGCAGCTTTTAGGCTGCTTTTTTATTGGAGTGAATTATGCTGCCATTAGATGGAATGCCTAATGTTCCTGTTTTAAAAGATTTAATACAGCTAGACACCAAAACATTAATCAGATTTGGAGGTGTGGCATTATTAAAAGCAGTATTTGGTAATTATTGGGGAATATTTAATGAATATGGTATCCCGATGTTCCTGCATCGATAATGTTATTTCTCTTAAATACAGTAATTCTGCCCACATTAGTCAAGCACCCATTGAAAGTGGTTCTTTCGTCAGTTATAACAAGGTGGCAGAACCCTATAAAGCGACGGTGCAATTATCTAAAGGAAGCGGCGGGACCTTAATGCGTGGTGCTTTTTTGGCACAAATTGAGGCACTGGCAAAAAGTACACTGAAATTTCATATTATCACGCCGGATTATGTATACGCTAATGCCTGTATTACTGGTTACGACACGTTACGAGAAGCACATGACGGAGCACAATTAATTAAGGTAAACCTGCATTTGGAAGAGGTAAGGGAAGTGATTGTTCAGTATGAAACAGAAGAAGTAAAAAACCCAGATGATGCCAAACCTAAAGATGGCGGTGAAAAGCAACCTCAAGATGCCAGTAATCTGGTGATAACTTAATAATGTATTTTTAAATTAATAGGTGGCATAAATGAAATATATGACTATTCCATTAGATCAATATCCTCATCAAAGTGTTTCATTTGTCATTAAAAAAAAACGGTGGTTTATTACTCTTGTTTCTCGTCTGGGAAAACTATATGCCAGTGTGGAAAATAATCAGGATGGAGTAATTATTCATAATCGGCTTTGTCTTAATAAAACACCGATTACCAAACATTTGATGTTCATTGATTTAAATGGTAATGATGATCCAATCTATACCAGCTTAAATAGCCGGTTTTTTTTGGTGTACAGCGATGAAACGTAAGCAAATTAAGATAACGATAACTTTAATAGGCAAAGATGATCAAGGAGAACAAATTGTTTTTTGGGGTGATGCCAATCAGATAAGTGCTACCGGTTTTAGGGTGATGTGCAATATAGTGTACGGATTGGGTAATTTTATGCCTACTGCGCAAATCAGTATTTACGGTCTGGCGTTGGAAAAAATGACTAAGTTGTTACAGTCGCGCTGGAATACGTTGGAAACGATTAAAAACCGCGTAAAAATTGAAGCTGGTAATGAAGGTGAAAAATTAATCACCGAATTTGAGGGCAATATTACTTTTGTAGAGCCGGATTTTTCAAGTATCCCTGATGTTTGCCTGAAGATTGAGGCACAGGCAGCAGCATTTGTTAGTAAAAAACCTACTCAATCCTATCAGTTTAAAGGCGATATCGATATAGCAGATATTTTTCAGGTTATCTGTGATGATATGGGATTTTTGTTTGAAAACAATGGGGTTTCAATTAAGACCAGAGATGTGACGTTAAATGGAAGCCATCTGGATAAGTTAAAAAATTTAGCATTTGCCTATTCTTTAGACATGTATATTGAAAATAATCTGATCGCAATAACTCCTGAAGGTGGTTCAAGAAATATTAAAGTACCGGTTATTACACCTAGTTCTGGATTAATTGGTTATCCGAGACGTGATAGTCGTGGCGTAAGTTTCAAATGTTTATACGATCCGTTTATCCGTTTTGGTGGAATCTGCAAAATTAAAGATAGCATTATCGATATATGTAATGGTGAATGGCGTATCAGTGGCATCACTAAATCTCTGCACGCCAATCAAGCAAATGGTGACTGGTTCTGTGAAATAGCAGCAACATGGAGGAATGATCAGAATGACGACAAGCAACAGTCATGACAATGTGACTAATCTGAATATCAATCATTCTCAGGGTGGCGCGGCGGAGTTTAATGCGGTGATGAATAATTTGCTATCCAAAATACAGACGGTAACATTGGTAAAAGTCATTACGGTCGCGGCAACTGGGGTCAGTCCGGTTGGAACAGTTGATGTACAGCCACTAGTACAAATGATTGATGGCGCCGGAAATATCTTTGATGCTGGGCAAATATTCAGTGTACCTTATTTTCGCTTACAGGGCGGGGCAAATGCGGTTATTTGTGATCCACAAGTTGGTGACATAGGTTTATGCGCGTTTGCTTCGCGTGATATTTCTTCGGTTAAACGCAATAAAGCTCAGTCCGCTCCGGCCAGTCGCCGTCAGTATGACTGGAATGATGGGTTATATATCGGCGGATTTTTAAATGGTATACCACAACAATTTATTCATTTCAGCAATGGTGGTGTGGTGATTCACTCGCCACAAGCCATCACTCTGGAAGCACCGTCTATTCATTTAAATGCCACATCTGTTGTCACTAAAACCGGTAGTTTTGCTGTTAATGCCAGTACGACTGCCCAGTTTACCGGGGGAGGCGGTATCAGTGCAGATGGTGACGTTAAAGCCGGTGCAGTCAGCCTGCAAAATCACACCCACATAGGCGTGGCTACTGGAGGCGGTAATACAGGGAGCCCTAATTCATGAAAACGTTATTTTTAAGACCGGATAGCTGGGATTTAGTACTTGATACCGATGGCAATATTGCCGTAGCGAATAGTACTTATCAGCAGGCGCAGGATATTGCCAGTGCCTGTTGCACAATTAAGCAGGATATGTATTTTAACCAGCAAGATGGCATACCTTATCTAACTGATATTTTGGGAAAAGGAAAATATCCACTGGCTTTATATCGCAAATATTTACAGGATGCTGCCTTGAGTGTGCCCGGCGTTGTTTCGGTACAAGTTGAATTACAACTAACCCATGAACGGATTGTGCATGGGCAAATTAAATTTACTAATGATAAGAATATGACAGGAGTGATTGGTTTATGAATATACCGACATTACAGATTACGGATAAAGGTATTATCGCTCCGACCACAGATGAAGTTATAAGTAGCCTGTGGGAAATGTTCAAGTCGGTATTCGGTAAAGAATTAAATACGGCTTTGAATACTCCGCAAGGGCAGTTGGTGACTTCATTGACAGCCATAATTACAGATGAACGTAACCAGATGATTAATTTGTTAAACCAATTTGATCCTCGTTATGCGCAGGGAATCTGGCAGGATGCGCTGGGGCATATTTATTTTATGACTCGTAAACAGGGTACACATGCTAATGTAGAGTTGCTTCTGACTGGTTTAGCCGGGACTGTTATCAAAGTCGGCACGTCTTTTTCAGATGATAACGGCCGTATCTGGCAACTCACTCATGATGCGATAATAGATGCCAGTGGTCATATTATTGCCCCTGCGTTATGTACTGAAGCTGGATTAATCAGTGCTGCGCCGGATACGATTACCGGAATTCCGAAAGCCATATCAGGATTAGATCGCATTACTAATCCATATGCTGCTATTGCTGGTGTCAACGAAGAAAGCCGCATTGATTTTGAAAAACGCCGCTATGCTTCAGTTGCCATTAATAGCAAGAATACCAATGCCTCAACTTATGGTGCAGTGGCTGATTTAGCCGATGTAAAAGATGTGTATGTCATCGATAACCCGACTGATGAGACTATACGGGTTGGTGCTACCAATTATCCGGTTATCCGTAACAGTATTCTGGTTTCCGTAATGGGCGGGGATGATGAAACCATTGCCCGTACCATTTTAACCAAAGCCGGTTCCGGTTGTTCTTTTAATGGCAATACAGAATGTGTGATCGCTGATACGGAAAATTTTCCGGTCAGACCACCTACCTATAAAGTAAAATTTTTACGACCGGCTTTAGTGCCGGTTTTTTTTCAGGTCACAGTTGCAGATAGGGATTTATTGTCTTATCAGGATAGTGAGGCGGTTAAGGAGGCAATTATTAAAGCGTTTAGCAGTGGTACTGCTAAAGCAACGATTGGTCAGCCTGTTATTGCTTCTAAATTTATCTGCCCAGTGGCAGCAGCAATACCGCATTTGAGTATTGTCTCGTTAAAGATCAGCAAAGAACAGGAAAACTGGCTGGATATGCTCAATATCGGTGTTGATGAATTTCCAACAACGACAACCTATCAGATCAAAATAGTATGAAGAATATTCAAGATACTTTAATGTCGCAATATGCCAATAGTCCAATTATTTGCCAGTTAATTGAAAGTATAAATGAGTGCATAGACCCAGCTCATTCAATTACAGATTATTATCAATTGGCTTTTAATGTGAAAACGGCTCAGGGCTTTGGACTAGATATCTGGGGGCGGATCGTAGGCGTCAATCGAAATATCAGTATTCCACCTGATGATAGGGAGACGTTTGGATTTAAAACCACGCCACAAGCTTTTACGCCGTTTAATAACCAGCCATTTAGCGCTTCAGGAGCACGATTTGCCGCTTACCGATTATCGGATGAACGATTTCGGACTTTAATCATGATTAAAGCAGCTGCTAACATTATTCATGCTACAGCGCCAAATATTAATAAATATCTGCGCATGATTTTCCCAAATAAGCGCGTGTATTTTTTAATTACCGGCCATATGCAAGGTCGATATTTTTTTGAATTTATCCCCAATAAATTTGAACGGCATATTGTTTATAACCTGCAATTGTTACCGCGACCATCCGGTGTATTAATTGATTACCGAGAATCCCCTCCAAAGGGGATTTTTGGTTTTTCTGGAACGGGATTCCAACCATTTAATCAAGGAAGTTTTGCATGAGTAAAAATCCAATATTAATTCCGCAGCCATTTGCCAATAATGGCAGTAAAAATAGTATTCAAAATACGCGCCAGAAAGGGCAAGACCCTGAAGATGCGACCTGGAGTGATGGCTTTCCAAATGTAACCATGCAGCCGATAGAATCGGGTGGATTGCCACCTAAAGGTATGGATTTCAATGGCATACTGCATGCTTTGTCCGCTTCGATAGTACATCAGCAAAAAGGTGGTTTTTTCTATTATGATGCAAACCACGCCAAGAATATTGGTGGTTACCATGTCGGCGCTATTCTTATTGCGGATGATAATAGTAAATTATTTATTTCTACGATTGATAATAATACTAATAACCCAAACCAGAATATCAATGGCTGGGTAATTCTGGCAGGTGCTGGGGTTAATGCTGATACGGCTACGAAATTACAGACTTCACGAAAAATAGGCTGTATCGATTTTGATGGTACTACTGATATTCATTTGCCGATTTCAGGTAGATATATTCCCACAGAAAAGTATGAAGCCGGTGACTTAGTCAAGGTCGATGGTGAGTGGTACGAATGCTATCACCCTGATGGCTGTAAGGGCAAAGATCCGCGTGATCCGGTAAATCGTCCTGTTGGCTGGCAAAATACAGATCAAAGTCAGCCTTATTACTGGTTGAAGATTGGCCGTTGGTTATCTTTTCCGGAAACCGGTAGCCCGATTTATTTACCATCAACAATATTACGTGAGGGGCTGATTAAATACCGTAATGACGGAAATCTACATAAAGATAAGTTCTGGCGACTGGCTTTGTTGTATCCCAATTTAATATCAAATAGTTTTATTAATATCGCCGATCTTCGTGGGGAGTTTTTAAGAGGTTTTGATGATGGGCGAGGTGTTGATCAGAATCGAGTATTAAATTCATTGCAAGGTGATGCGATGCGTAATATTACCGGTTGTTCAGAAATATTCCATGTCCAAACACTTGGAGAGTTTTATCGGCAGTTAGGCGCGGTTGAAACAAAAAAAGTTGAACTTTCTGGTTCAGCTGTAAATTGGGGTACTTCGGATGAGATGTCCTATTTTGATTTTGATGCTAGTCGGGTAGTGCCAACCGCTTCAGAAAATCGACCACGCAATATCGCGATGATGATTGCAACCAGAATTTAATTTAAAGGTTATACCATGAAAATTTATTCAATTAGCGAAGAGACAAAAGAACTGTTGCCAAGTACATTGCATGACGCTGATTATATTGACGCTTGTACGATTAGTATCCCATTAAATTCCGTGATTGCTGATAATGAACTGCCCATTCTATCAAACAATCAAGCCTATATTGTGACTGGTACGCGTAATCAAAACGGCTATTTCACTGTTACAGAAAATGTAACGGTTATTAACGATTACCGCGGTCAAAAGGTGTATCTAAAAACGACCGGCGAAGAGATTGAACATAAAGAATTAGGAGCCTTACCAAATGATGTCACAACAATACCTCCTATTGCTTATAGCGTATGGTCTGAATCAAAAAATAAGTGGGTAGAAAAACCCAATGCAAAAGAGTTGCGTTTAAAGGACAGACGAATTAAAGCCGGTTATCTGACTCGTAATCAACTATTAACCGTACTGGAAATACATCGTGGAGACAATAAAGAAAAACTGGTAGAAATAGCTACAAGTAATCTGACAGGAGTGTCATTAATAAAAGTTCGTAATGCACTCTTAGAAGCACAAACGTTTACTTTAACTAATGATGATATGTGGCAGTTCTTCACTGAAATCTTAGCTATCGATATTCAGCTGTTATTTGAAATGTGGGAAGAAGCACAAAATAATTACTAATTAATACTCGCTGTAAAGCGGGTTTTTTAGTGGAGAAAACTCATCATGAAAAGCGCTTTCAGGTGTTTACACTGGCTATTGGATTTAAGATTTCTGCCTGATAAATTCCAAAACTGGTTATTTGATACAGGTACAAGAGCGATAGAAGTGTTTTCAGGACTGGCCATGCTTGGTTTTGCATTTACATTTTTTGTTGCTGGAGATGAAATATATACCTCTGACTTATATGAAAAATTTCAGCATTTGCATAAACCAGCACTGCTCACAATCCTGTTAACCGTAGCCATCTTACAAATAGGGTTTTCGGTTGTTAAATCCTACCGATTAAAACTGGTCAGTAGCTTTTTATTAATGTTGTCAGGGTTAGTCTGGGCCGTTATTACCGGTAGGTTTATCGCCGGTTATCCGCCGGTCTCAACCGGCATGACAACCTATGCTGTTCTGACCATTATCTGTAGTTTTGCCGGTTTGTATCAGAATCGACATGTGAAACGTTTGCAAGACCAAAAGCAGGGTAAAGGGCTATGAAATGGAGTTATTCAAAAACGCTTTTAATATTGCTATTGTCTTTGCTATAGGGGGAAGCTTGCTGGGTTCGTTAATTGCTACAGACAGTAAACGCTATGGAATAGCGTTGTCAGGTCTGATGGTTTTGGCCGGAATTATTTTATCAGTCAGTGTGGCAGATTATTTTTTTTCGCCAACACATCCATGGCTATATGGTGGAGTTGGCGTCTTCTGTGGCATTGTTTCACCAGCGTTACTAGATGCACTAAAAGGGATGGCGCCAAAAGCGATCCAACGATTGATTAATGCATTGTGTAACCGGGCCGAAAAAATCATTCAGGACAAAAAAGACAATTAGTGATCAGAAAAAGTTTGCAAGATAGCTTTAAAGTTTAGGGCAGGCGATTATTAAAAATTATATCAATGTAAAAATGTAAAGCAGCTTTTTAGGCTGCTTTTTTTGTCTGAGGCTATTGGCCTGAATAAGATTAAAACAGATAATAAAGGAAAAAAGATGAATGAATTAACATGGATTGCTGAGGGTCGTAAACATATTGGGCTGCGAGAAATTAAAGGAGCAAAACATAATCCCACACTTTTAAAATGGCTCAATGATATGGGTCAGTACAGCAATGAAAGTAAAGCATGGTGGCATGATGATGAAACGCCATGGTGCGGTTTGTTTGTAGGTCATTGCTTAGGTGTAACACAAAGATATGTGGTTAAAAATTGGTTTCGAGCCAGTGCGTGGGCAGATTCACAGTTAATGACCAATCTAGATAAACCTGCCTATGGTTGCATTGTCACCTTTACCCGTCAGGGTGGGGGGCATGTTGGTTTTGTCGTTGGTAGGGATACACGTGGCAATCTGATGGTGCTGGGTGGAAATCAGGGTGATGCGGTTAGTGTGGCTGCTTTCTTACCCAGTCGGGCAACGGGTTTTTATTGGCCAAGTAAATGGACAGGAAAATTAATTAAATCGACACCGTTATCAAATCGCTTTGTTTTGCCGGTTCTTAATGCTAACGGCAAGTTAAGCTGTAATGAAGCCTGAGTGTCAGCTCTACTATAATATGAATATGTAACAGACAATAATTCAGCCAGCTAATTTAGCTGGCCTATAAATATCTGTTATCGATAAAATAAGGGTGGGGAGGCAATACCTACCCAGACAATAAATAAGCGATATTTTTAAATAAAATTTATCAAATATCAAATAGTCTTTACCTTTCCTCTTGGCTCTTTCCTTATTGGTGGTGGTTTTATATCAATTATTCAAATTGTTATACTATTTTATGCAGCTAATCCATACAAAATATAACAACTACTAATTTTAAACATATATTAATAATATAGCATAACTAGATAAATTATGTTAATTTATTATATATTAATGTAATATGTTATGTGTTGTTGCCTTAACCAGTACCTACCATACCACTTCTTCTACAATCCAGAATT
>JAIL01000226.1 GCA_000725195.1 Snodgrassella alvi SCGC AB-598-O02 | reverse complement strand
CATTGCTCAAATATAGTTTTCATCAGTTTTGGTTTTGAATTCTTACTGGTTTCTGATTAGTCATATCTTTATCATAGATTGCCAGACTAATTTCCATATTCAAATAGAAACTGCGCATATCCATATTAACCGTACCAAACAAAGCATAATCGGTATCCACAGTTAAAGTTTTAGCATGCAATAACCCCCCCCTTAAACAGCGCTATTTTCACGCCAGCCTGCAAAAGTCTGGGATAATAGGCTCGCGAAGCATATTTCACCAGTTTTGAATCTACAGCCTCTGGTACGATCAGCGTAACATCTACCCCGCGCGTAGCTGCGGTCGTTAAAGCCATTAATAAGGCTTCATCAGGAACAAAATATGGTGTAGTGATAATAATACGGCGTGTTGCTGCATGAATAACACTCACAATTGTATCGTAAATAACGGGACTGCCCTGTTCCGGTGCCGAAGGAATGACTTGCACCACAATACCATCCTGATCCTGTTGTGAAACTTGCAGATTATGTAACAGTTCTTTCTTACCGTAGCTGTCCAACCAACGTTGCACTTGAAGTAAATTAGATTCAGTTTCTACGGCCATATCACCAGCAAATATAGCTGCCAGTGGCTGTACCAGACTGCCTTCACCTCTTATCATGACATCGACCCATTTACCAACTCCGGCATTTTTCTTAAAAAAATTCGGATCCACTAAATTAAAACTACCGGTATATGCAATTTTCTGATCAATAACAGCAATTTTTCGATGATTACGTAAATCAGCACGAACAAAAAACGTCCGCCAAAGTTGGATGGGTAAAGCCTCAGTCAGAGATATCCCTGCCGCTCGTAACTTCTGTGGCCATTCACTGCGCCAAAAACGCGCACTTCCCACACTATCAACCAGCATACTGGTCACAACACCACGTTGCGCTGCCTCCATCACATCCTGCAGCAAATCAATGATTGTTCCCTGTGCGTCTACAATATAGAACGCCAGCAAACAACTAATTTTTGACTGCTGAATATCTTGCCGTAAAGCAGTTATAATTTCTTCATCATGAGTCAGTAATTGCAACCGATTAAATTCTGTGGCTTCAAAACCCGTTTTATTAGCAGCAATCTGACTAATACCATGATAACGTTCGTCCAAGCCGCTATAGGCGTGGTAATTAAAATCATGCAGATAAGTTTGACTAAAATTTTGATAGAACCGTACCAACTCTTTTTGACGGCGCAACCGTCGAGTACCCAGACGTGGTTCGCCAATAAGCAAATAGCCTATCGCCCCTAATAAAGGAAATACCATTAACATTAAAATCCATGCCACTGTAACACCAGTATTTCTTTGGTGGTACAGAACGCGTATAACTAATATCGTTACAAGAGCAATATGAAAGAGAACGAATATTTCTGCCCATGGAATATTATGTAACATAAAAAAATTAACCTGCTTTTCTGAAAATAATCTGATATCAATCAAATTTGTACAACTATTATAATAGCCAACACCATAAAGTTTTTACTATATCATTAATATATGTATCACTTTTTTTTTAAATTTTTAGCCCTAAACGGTTAAAATTAAATTTCTATTCTTAATTGACTATTCATCTATTAAAAATTAACAATATTGTCAAAGATTTTAAAAATTTCTTTCGATATTTTTTAATTTAGCCGTACCAAAATTAGAAATAGCATCAATATATTTTTTTAAACTAAAAATTTTTAGGAGGTTTGTAATAATTTATTTTTTATCTAATATTTACCCTTCTCCTTTTTTAGAATTAACCATTCTATTGCTGCTTTTCTATCTGTATTATATTTTCTTTACTGTTTAAAATTTCTAACCAATCAAAAAAATTATAGTTTTTAAATCTACAGCATCTGTAAAATACCTATATTCACTTTTACATTTTTCAACTATCACATTAGCGAAAATATCATTTTGAAATTGATCTTTTAAATGTGGCCGCAGAAAACTAGGTTTTTGCTAAATGACTATGACTCAAATTAGTTTCTTCAAATATACTATAAAAAATCTGTTCTGAATAAATGAGCCATCCTCAATTCAATTTGGTGAAATTTCGTATTACCTGCTACAGATTTTTTACCCTGAGATTTAACCAATACAGTTTGAGAAAAGTTAATATTTAAGAGAATGCTAGATTTTAAATCGACATTATCTAAATCAGTATATAGTAAATTGATCTGTTTACCACAACTAGCAATAGAATTTATCCATACTTGATGGTCAGCAATTTTTTATATATTTATATTTAATTTTTTATTGTTATCATCCACTTTAAATTTCGACTACTTCATATAAAGTCTGGATTTAATCAATTAGAAACCTTTGAGCCATGATGGAACTAATCAGTATGATAACGAACAGATATACGATGTACCGTCTCAACCATAAAAGCAACTTGCTCAGGATCGGTATACTGGTTTATACCATGTCCGAGATTAAATACATGTCCACTTCCATGTCCATATTCAGCGAGCAGACGTTTAATTTCAAGCTCAAGACAATCCTGACTGCCAAATAACGCTAGCGGATCCAGATTGCCCTGTAAGGCAACTTGAGTACCTACACGCTGTCGTGCTTGCTGCAAATTAACGGTCCAGTCCGTACCCAAAGCATCTGCCCCTGATTGCGCCAATTGTTCAAGCCATAGCCCGCCCCCCTTAGTGAATATCACCACTGGTACCTGCCTATTTTCTGCCCGCCGGTTTAATCCAGAAACTACCTGCTGCAAATAAGGTAAATCGTACCTTTTAAATGCAGCATCACTGAGAATTCCCCCCCAGGTATCAAATATCTGCACAGCCTGTGCACCTGCTGCTATCTGTTCATTCAGATACTCCGTTACAGTTTGTGCATTAATTTGCAGAATTCGCTGCAATAAATCAGGTCGACGATACATCATCGTTTTCAAATGGCGAAAATCGCGACTTCCGCGTCCCTCGACCATATAACAAGCCAAAGTAAAGGGACTTCCTGAAAAGCCTATCAACGGAACACTACCATTTAACGCTCGTCGGATACTAGTTACAGCATCGAATACATAGCGTAATTTACTCATATCCGGCACTTGCAGACTGTTTATATCCTCTTCATTCTGTAAAGGTCGTTCAAACCGTGGTCCCTCTCCTTCAACAAAATGCAAACCCAATCCCATAGCATCAGGAATAGTTAAAATATCCGAAAACAAAATGGCCGCATCAAGTGCAAACCGATCTAACGGTTGTAATGTCACCTCAGTAGCCAAATCAGTATTATGACAAAGATCCAGAAAACTACCGGCTTTAGCACGGCTGGCACGATATTCTGGCAGATATCTTCCTGCCTGTCGCATTAGCCAAACAGGAGTATATTTAACCGGCTGATTGAGTAGAGCTCGTAAGAAAGTATCGTTTTTTAAAACTGTCATATTGGCCTTATCATGATTACATTTTGCTACGTAATCATTTGCTTAATCTGCTTACCATCAGAATTCGTCATCATTACTGAGCGTCGTCAAAACCTGATTACGTTGCTCTTCAGCTGCCTTCAGCTGACCAGACTGCTCGTATACTTTAGCTAACAATAATCTAGCAGCATTATTATTACTAACTTTCAAACTATCTTCTAGATAGCTTTTAGCCTTACCCCATAATTGCTGTTCATAACTTAACTGACCTAATAGCAACAGCAAATCAGGATCCTGGGCACGAATTTCCAACCATTTTTCTGCTACTTCAATATTTTTTTGTTGATCTTTAACACTGGAATATTGATTGGCCTCATGAAACAAAGGTAATAAAGACGAATTAAAATGGTACGGATAGAATTTTTTCACAGATTTTACAGCCTGAGCATACATACCCAGCTGAAGATATTTTTTTACGATATCAACACACAGCTCATTTTCGCATTCATGTTCAGGAATCACCTTAAGACTATGTTTTAATTCAGTTGGATCATGTGCATCAGCCAATAAATGCCGATACGCCCAATGACGATAAGATGAAAGTTCATTATCACTCAGTGCATCAGCTCGACTCAGTTTATCAACCTGCTGCAACACACCGTGAGGATCACCTTGTTCCCAATCATAACGTAATTGTAGTTTAGCCACTTGCGTCAGATTAGGACTGATTTTAGTAGCTGCTTGTAACGCTTTTTGCGCTTTTTCTTCATCATGTTGAGCTAATGCAGAATGAGCCAATAACAAGTAACGCGATAACTGTTGTTTTTCAGGTAGTTTAGCTATTTCATCTAGATAATGATCGCGTTTAGCTATATCACCCATCTGATCAGCGCTATGAGCAGCCAGTAATAATGCTAATGCACGACTTTGCTGACCCTGTTTATTACGCAAAACACGTTCTGCTTCCCGCTCAGCAAACTGGAAACGACCTTCAAAAAAAGCCAGACCAGCAAGATTTAAAGCTGTTTCTACCTGGTGACGTTGATGATGAACACGCCATTGACTCCATTGTCGTGGTAAATGTACTAATCCCATCACCAAACGCAATGAAATATACAACAGCACTACTGTCAGTAAAACAATAGCAAAAAACAAATGCAAATTAATACGCATCAGTGTTTGTTCAACGACAATGTAAACATCACCATTGAAATAACTACCACCAACGACAATAGCCACAGCAATGACAAATAAAATAATCAGCCATAATAAAGATCTCATAATGCATGTTCTCCCTGAATAGCCGAACTAGCAGGATTATCTGCTACATTATTTTCAGAGCTGGCACTATGCGACGGCGTTGCACTAGCAGCTGAAGCCGGCAGTATTCCTACAGCTGAAGCACCAGAATCAGGCAAGGCTGTTGACATATCCATTCCAGATTGTTTCTGATAATCGCGCACAGCTGTCAAACTGGCATATAGAACATTATTTTCCTGAGTATTTTGAATATTTAATAATTTTAATTGATTCAACTCTTTGAGCCATGACTGAGTCGAAACTGAAGTAGCATCAAAATACTGTTTAACCGCCGTTTCGGCACTATTCAGATCAGCCACATAGACCTCTCCACGCCGTTGCAATAAAGCAATACGTGCATCAAGCAAACGTAAACGCAGATTTTCACGAACAAAAAAAGTCTGTTCTGGTGACAACAACATGGAATCATTATGATTGAGATGACGTATTTCAACCATGCCACGTAGCGAATGCAGGGTATTTTGCCAGGTGCGTCGCCACCACGATGAGTTAGGATTAATAATCGGTGCTGCCTGATTATTACTAGGCTGAAGTTGATTATCTATCATCAATGGCAAACCAGCTATTGCCGATTCAAGTCGGTTTAATCGTAAGGACACACTGGCCACATCCAGATAGGGACGATTTTTCAGATTTTCCAAATCACTACTGATAGCTTTTTTGATAGGTAATAACTGTGGCTGATCAAAACGCGATAAGCGATTATCCAGATTTTCTAAAACGCCTACTGCTACTGGAACATTACCGGATATAAGCAATTGCTGCGAAGCCAAATTTAGCGTAGCTTCAATTTCATCAACCAGCCAGTCCGAACGCGACTTCACCAATTCATGATAGGCACGGTTTAGTTTGTCCATGCTATCACCTTGATTTTTCTGTTGCAGTTGTAACTCTTGCAACTGTCGTGTTAACTCATCAATCCGAGCCATACTATTTTGTATAGTCGTTATATTTTTACCAACAACAATACCTGCCGTATCGATTTTATGATCAATTTGCAATTGTTGGTTTTTAAGTAAATTTTGGCCTTCTACAAACAGAAAACCACTGGCACCTAAGGCCAATATTGATAAAACTAGCGCACCAGCAGCTATTCCTTTACCACTGGAATGTTTTTGTTTCAAGGATGATTGGGTATTCGAGTTTGTGTGCTCAGGCATCTTAGATCCAGTTATATTTTTTTGGGAAACCGTGTTTTTCTGCCAATCCTTTTCAGTAGCATTTTGTTTTTTGGGTGAATCAGCATCAGATTTCTCAGCAAGTAACTTAATTTCACCCTGTTTATTGACAATCATAGGTGGCTGCTGAGATTCAGAAGACTGCTTTGATTGATCATCTCGATGTTCACTCATACGGTATACTCCCTATTCATAATGGGGTAAGCAGTCAGAACAGATAAAACTATTCTTTTCTGCATGAATGCAAAAAATCTAATCCACGCTGTAAATTGGATACCAACTTAATAGATACTTCATATTGTCGCAATGCATCAACAATACGTGGATGATGAACTAAGTATAGCAAGCTTTTGCTAAGTGCGTGCAAATCAGGCGGTAATTGACCAAACCATGCTTTCACCGCTGCTGTAGTCGTCAAATAAATTGCCTGTAAATTTTTCTCTTTTTTGACCATAGACCAGTCAAGTAATTGTGGAATACGTTCATAAACTTCTGCTACCTCAACTTTCCAACCTAAAGTCTTTAGATGACTTGGCAACCAATTACGCCCTCCCATCCCTTTTACCAGCAAAAATTTACCTTTTTGCTGAAGCCAAAGTGGCAAACGTGCAACAGCTTCACTATCACAACCATCTTCAGGACAAATAATCTGCGTAAAACCCTGATTATATAATGCATTTGCAGAAGCTTTCCCCACTGCAACATGTATACACTGCAAATTTTTAGGTACAAATTTTGCTGCAAGATAGACAGTCGCTGGACTGTTCCACAACATAACATCGGTATTGAGACATTGCGCAGACAGATTAGTAAGCGCCAAAAAATCTGGCTTAAGATTTAAATATTCTAATAGAATAGGATTCCATCCTGCCTCTCTGCATAGCTGCATATCTGTGATGGCAGATAATTGTGGTCGTACTAAAATTACGCCAGGTAGAGTTTTCATGAAACCGATAATACAGTAGCTATTAACTCCTGTGCGCCTTGCTGTATCAGTTGATCTGCGACTTTTACTCCTAGTTGTTTGGCTTTATCTACAGGCGCCTGAGCAGCTGCGCGCAAAATGATAGAACCATCTGGAGAGGCAACCAACCCTCTTAAATGAAGAATATTAGATTTTTTTACACAATATGCTGCCAGAGGAATTTGACAATTGCCTCCCAGCTTTAGTGCCAGCGAACGTTCAGCCATTACACAGGCAGCCGTAACAGAATGATGGAGAGGTTTTAATAAAGCCTGTAAATCAGTACGATGTTTGGCCACTTCTACTGCCAGTGCACCTTGTCCGACTGCCGGCAGCACCTCTTCTGTTTTAAGATAAGTTCTGATACGTTGCTGTAAACCAAGTCTTTCCAGGCCAGCGGCAGCAAGAATTATGGCATCATAATCACCTTTATCCAGCTTATTCAGGCGCGTCTGCACATTGCCGCGTAGAGATTTAATTTGTAAATGGGGGTAAAGTGCCTGAATTTGAGCAGCGCGTCTTAAACTGGAAGTACCAACCACCGCCTGTGTGGGTAGACAGCCCAAATTTTCAAAATGATTAGAAACAAATGCGTCAAAAGGATTTGCGCGTTCGGTTATAGCAGCCAAAACAAAACCACTTGGTAATTCCATCGGTACATCTTTAAGCGAGTGCACTGCAATATCAGCAGTTTTCTGCTGCAGAGCATATTCAAGTTCCTTAATAAATAAACCTTTACCGCCGATCTTCGCTAAAGATTGTGTCAATAGCCGATCACCACGTGTTGTCATTCCCTGAATATAAATCTCTAAATCAGGATAAAGTAACTGCAAACGCTGCTGAACAAACCGTGCCTGCCACATCGCTAATGCACTCTCACGACTGGCAATAACTAAATGATTCTGTGCCATATAAAAGCTGAAAACATGGAAAATTATAGATTTTAACACTTACCAGCAAAAGTTTAATAAATTAATAATCCGCTTAATTACCATAGCTGTTTAATTTTTTCGTTCTATCAGCGATTGCACTAGAGAAGTGACACCCGACTGGGCATTGGCACGAATAATCTGAACACTGTTTAAATTTTGAGGTGGTTTTGGATCAACTAAAAAAACTTCAGCATTTACCGGTACAAATTGTAACAAGCTTGCTGCGGGGTATACCTGCAATGATGTACCGATCACAATTAATATATCGGCCTGCCGGGTCAGCTCAATGGCTTCATCTAACAAAGGAACTGCCTCGCCAAACCAAACTATAAATGGACGCATTGCATTTCCATTTACATCGACATCTGCAAGCGTCTGATCAGCAAAACAATCAACAATATAGTACTCATCTACACTACTTCTGGCTTTTAATAACTCTCCGTGCAGATGCAAAACATTTGAACTACCAGCTCGTTCATGCAAATCATCTACATTCTGAGTAATAATATTTACCTGATAAAATTCTTCTAATCGCACCAATGCTTTATGTGCAGCATTCGGTTGAGCAGTTTGCATCTGCCGGCGTAACTGATTATAAAAATCCAAAACTTGTTGTGGATGACGATCAAAAGCTTCTGGTGTAGCCACATCTTCAACCCGATGACCAGCCCATAATCCACCATGATCACGAAAAGTTTGCAAGCCACTCTCTGCACTAATTCCAGAACCTGTTAAAACCACAACTTTTTGAGGTTTATCCTGTTGCTCAAGCATAATTATTCACTAATAAAAGATTGAATGGCTATCTGTAATCGTTGCATAGCTTGATTCAGATCATCATCATCAATTAACAAACTAGGCGCAAAGCGTAAAACATTACTACCAGCCACCAATACCAATAGACCGTGTTGAAGCGACAACTGCATCAATCTAGCCGCTTGCCCTTTATATTTATCGGCCAGAACACAACCGAGCAACAGCCCCAGCCCTCTGACTTCGGTAAACACACCCGTCTGTGCACCTATCCGACATAGCTCTGTTTTGAGTTTTTCACCCTGACAAACAACATGATTTAAAGTTTCTGGCGTATTAATTATATCAAAAGCCGTACAACCAACGGCACAAGCGAGAGGATTTCCGCCAAACGTACTACCATGACTTCCTGGAGTAAAGCTGCTACCAACTCTACTATTGGTTAGCATAGCACCAATCGGAATACCACAGCCCAAAGCCTTAGCACAGGACAGAATATCTGGAATGACACCATACTGAGAATAAGCGAATAAACTACCTGTTCGTCCCATTCCAGTCTGCACTTCATCAAAAATTAATAGTGCCTGATGAAAGTCACAAATTTTTCGAGCAGCCTGTAAAAATTCCCCTGTCGCCGGTAGTACACCACTCTCACCCTGAATGGGCTCTATAACAACAGCACAGGTTTTATCAGTGACAGCAGCCTCAATTGCAGCAACATCATTAAATGCAATATGTTGTATACCTTCAGGTAAAGGCGCGAAATCCTGACTATATTTTGGTTGACCACCTACTGAAACCGTAAACAATGTTCGACCATGGAAACCATTTACACAGGCAATAATTTCATTTTTTTTGCTTTCGGTACCAAAATGATCACGCGCATATTTACGTGCTAGCTTAAATGCTGCTTCATTAGCTTCAGCACCAGAATTACAAAAAAACACCTGATCAGCAAAAGTATTTTCGACTAAACGCTGTGCCAATGCTTGAGCTGGCTCCGTGGTATAAATATTAGAGATATGCCACAACTTTTGTGCTTGTTTAGTCAAAGCAGCTATCAAAAGTGGGTGGCAATGACCTAAAGAATTAACGGCAATTCCACCGGCCAAATCTATAAATTCTTGACCATTCACATCCCATACACGGCTACCTAAAGCATGATCAGGTATCATGGGTGCAAAATTAAAATTAGGTGTTAAATAATTACGCACACTTATCCCCTATGTAGTTAAAAAATTGTTCGTTACACATACACACAAATTCAACAAACTAAAACGATAATAATTTAAGCTATATTAAATTAATCAATAAGATACTTAATAAACCAAATTTCTTGAACCGATCATCATTTTCAGAAAACTAAACAATTTTATTATGCAAAAATTTATACCATACAAATTCGACTAATGATAACAACATTAATATGGTAACAACTTAATATGATTTAAAATACACAAATTTACAACAGAAACCAGTAAGAATTCAAAACCAAAACTGATGAAAACTATATTTGAGCAATG
>JAIL01000225.1 GCA_000725195.1 Snodgrassella alvi SCGC AB-598-O02 | reverse complement strand
CGTTGGATCTTACCGATTATCAGCAGATGGGAACAGTCAGTTCGTTTTTGCAAAAGCTTCCAATGTTGAGAGTATTGCTGTTGCAGCACCGACCATTTCCCGTGGTGGGTCTAAATCTTCCATTCTGACCAGCCACTGTCCCTGATTGCTGCGTGCATCCAGAAAAGAGGCAACGGCTGTTAACAAAGAGCCAATATGTAAGTAGCCAGTAGGGCTAGGAGCAAAGCGCCCAATATACATTTCTGACACAAATAATTTCCACTATCAAAATTTAATCTGGCAATTGAATTATCATAACTACTGGATGCAACTACTCTATCCAGTCTTAAACAATTAAATAAATTTTTTACCATTATTTAAAACTGTGAACCTGTCAACTCCAAATATCCATTCATAATCACATCAGACTTAAAAAGTAGCTGCTTTAACCGGTATAATAATTAATTACGACCAAATCAAGTATTATGATGGTAAAAAAATCATTGCGGGGAACCATGTTTAGCACCACATCATCATTATTGATCATAGATACCAGTACGAATTATTTATCTTTAGGGTTATATCAAAATAACCATACTGATTGTTTGTATGAAGTTGCAGGTAACAAACATTCTGAGCTTATTTTACCGAGTATTAAACGATTATTGCATCAACATCAGACAACCCTATCAAAACTGGATGCGATTGTCTATGCACAAGGACCGGGTGCGTTTACTGGCTTGCGTATTGGTTTGGGTGTTGCAACTGGGTTGGCGCTGCCTAATCATGTACCTTTAATAGGTATTCCTTGTCTTGATGCAGTAGCAGAGCAATTACCAGAACAAACTTGTGTACTGGCCGCGACCGATGCACGTATGAATGAATTATTTTTTGCCTGGTATAACACTCAGACACATACGCGCCTGAGTGATTATCAAGTAGGTCCAGCAGCCAGTATTTCTCTGCCGGTTGGACAATACCACGGTATAGGTGCAGGTAATGCCTATGGACTAGAAATTGAACTGCCGGTTGCAGGAGAAAACCTCATGCCTACCGCCAAAGAGTATGCAGTGTTGGCTTTATCCGGACGTTATGCCTTGACAAATGCAGCACAGGCTAGTTTATTGTACGTGCGTAATAAAATTGCGCTGACATTAACAGAACAAATAGCTAGACGTGCAGGACAATCGCAATGATTATTCGCGTAGCCACTTTGGCTGATGTACCGACGTTGGTAGGGCTGGAAAAACTTTGTAATCCTTCCCCTTGGTCGGAAACCCAATTGTCTGGAGCCATAAAATCATCATCCCCTTCTTGGATTATTGAAAATGAACAACACTATGTCCTCGCCATGCTAGTATGGCAATTAATCGTGGATCAGGCGGAAATACATTTACTGAACACTCATCCACAACACAGAAGACAAGGATATGCGCAATATCTATTGAGACATTTATTCCAGTATGCTCAACATCAAGGCTTAACTCGTATTCTGTTAGAGGTCAGAGCCGGTAATAATGCAGCAAGACAACTGTATTTGAGTGAAGGTTTCACCGACTGTGGTCAACGTAAAAACTATTATACAAATGGCGAACATGCCATATTGATGGAAAAAATATGCTAGATAGTCGCTATTTATATCTACATGAAGCTTTAGGACTGGG
Organism: Snodgrassella alvi SCGC AB-598-O02; assembly: GCA_000725195.1. Lineage (GTDB taxonomy): Bacteria > Pseudomonadota > Gammaproteobacteria > Burkholderiales > Neisseriaceae > Snodgrassella > Snodgrassella alvi_G. Next base: position 7,872 of record JAIL01000225.1, on the reverse strand, counting down.
ACCAATGTGGTTGTCACAAGCTGCATATGTCATTACTGCGCCAAACGAGAGCACCAATTTTGTTCAAACAGATAATATCAGTCAATCTGATCAGCAAAATAGAATTAAACAACATGCACTTCAAACGAATGCGCAGACCTCAGCGACCTTAACTGCATCCAGTTCTTCCGACAAAGTTAAAATTGACAATCATTTAAGCGCAATACATGCAATACTCGCTGATACGGCAAAACCAGTCTCACCCAGTGTTGAACTTACCGCCTCTATTCCAGCAGAACCTAAGAATCAACCTGCTAACAAAAGCGCCTTTTTATCCGAATTTACTGTTCATTTTGATGACATTCCAGCCTCTATTGCCGCCTGTACGCGCTGTAGTTTGCATCAGGAACGTTGTGCACCGCTTGCGGGGCATGGAAATATTAAGGCTCGCTTACTGGTCATTACACCAAACCCAGCCCCTCTGGATGACAGTGCCCAACATTTATTTAGTGGCGAGGTTGGCCAGCTACTAAATAATATGCTTGCAGCTATAGATATCGGTGTAGATGAAGTTTTTTATACCAGTCAGGTCAAATGTACACCCAATATTAGCCTACGAATTACAACTGAACAGATACAAGCTTGCCTGCCAGCATTACAAGCCCAGATAGAATACATACAGCCACAGGCAATCCTTTTACTCGGTCAAGTTTTTAAACAGCTGGAAAAGGAAAAAACTCTGAGCCGGTATTTACATGATATTCCATATGTCATTACCCCTCATCCGGCTCGTTTATTAAGACAAAGTCATTTAAAAGCCTCAGCCTGGACTGCCCTCAAAATTTTACATAATTATTTACAATAATTATCATTAAAAGTAAATCTTTAAACTTGAAAATTACACAACATTTTACAACCATGTTAAAATATGCTAATAAAATTTATATTTAAATAAAATCAATAGATTATGCATATTTCTCTTGGTCCTATCGTCATGATACTTTTGGTGGCTGTTATAGCCGCTATTATTTGTCGTCGCTTGCATATTCCTTCTATGCTGGGATATCTGGTGGTTGGCTTCATTGCTGGCCCCGGTTGGCTGCATTTAATTAATCAAAATCATGCCACTGAATTTATCGGCGAAATCGGTATTACATTTCTGATGTTCAGCATCGGGCTGGAATTTTCCATTGGCAAATTAAAGGCTATGCGTCGCCTAGTATTGGGTTTAGGTGGTTTGCAAGTTACGCTAACCTTATTTGCTCTGTTTTTAATCTTTGCATTAATGGGCATTAAGTTGACCTGGGCTTTCACCCTTGCAGCAGCGATGACCATGTCCTCTACCGCCATCGTCAGCCGGATTATGGTTGAAAAAAATGAACTTGGACAGCATTACGGCCACATGATTATGGGTGTACTGCTAATGCAGGATATCGCCGTAGTGCCTTTGATGATTCTATTCCCAGCGCTGGCACATAGCAGTGACGGCATCATCCTGCAAATGGGTAAAGCCCTGCTCGCCATGGTAACCACCTTAGGCTTATTGCTATTTGTAGGTGGAAAAATCATGCCAATATGGTTTCGCCTGATTGCTCGCACCAAGTCTGGCGAACTTTTCATGATTAACGTCTTACTAGTTACCCTTGGTGTGGCCTACCTGACTCAACTGGTCGGTCTGTCGCTTGCTTTAGGCGCTTTCGTAGCTGGTATGCTGATCTCGGAAACAGAATATCGTTATCAAGTTGAAGATGACATCCGTCCTTTCCGTGACATCCTTTTAGGCTTTTTCTTCATTACCATTGGTATGAAGCTGAATATTCAGGTTCTCCAGTCCAGCTGGTTAATGGTTCTATTAATTCTGGGTTTACTGATATTTCTCAAAGCAGCAGTCATCTTTAGCGCCTGTCATTACATGAAAGAAAAAAGCAGTGATGGTATCAAAACCGCCCTGTATCTGGCACAGGGTGGCGAATTTGGTTTTGTGATGCTGGCAATAGGTGGCTCGCTGAAACTAATTTCACTTGATCTGCAACAATCAGCCATTGCTGCTATTTTACTCTCCATGATGCTGGCACCCTTCATTATGAAAAGCTCAGACATTATTCTGAAGCTGATGGTAAAACGTAGCTGGGATGAACAGGCTGTAGATTTGCAAAATATTCTGGTCGAAACCATGAACAAAACTGATCATATATTGATTATTGGTTTTGGACGTTGTGGACAGAACATTGCTCGCATATTACAACATGAAAATACACCCTACTATGCACTTGATCTTGATGCAGAACGAGTTGCCATCGCCAAAACCGCAGGCGAACCTGTCACTTTTGGTGATGCCAAACGGCAGGAAGTTTTACAGGCAGCTGGATTAAAACGAGCCAATATGGTGTTGATTACCATTCAGAACACAGATGAAGCCAAACATATTCTTAACAATATTATGCTTATCGTACCAACTATGCCAGTCATTGTTCGTGTTGCCAAAGACGACAGCATTCCTGCATTTACCAATATGGGGGCAGACGATATTGTTTCAGACGAAAAAGAATCCAGTTTAACACTGGCCAGTCAGGCATTACTGAGTTCTGGTAAACCATTTGATGAGGTTTATCAAACCATGCAAAAAATTCGTCAGAATCGCTATCAGGTACTGGAAGGTCTTTTTGCTGGTAGTGATGACGATATGTCCAGTGAAAACCTGCATTTTTATCGTCAGGCTTTCACTTTGCCTGCAGATGCATTTTTAGTAGGTAAAGGTATTGACGAGTTACCACTGGACAAACTTAAAGTTAAATTACTTTCTGTCCGACGTAATGCTCATCAGTTACGCACATTTGATGAAGAATTCCGTTTCAAAAAGCTAGATACACTAGTGGTACTTGGACCCAGAGATAAAGTAATTCTTTTTGAAAACTGGTCATTACAAGGAAACAATTGATTTTTTCACTTTCGAGACTTGCCATAAGTTAAAGTATCTGGTTTAATAGCGTCTTTCCCAAGCGGGTGATTAGCTCAGTTGGTAGAGCGTCTGCCTTACAAGCAGAATGTCGGCGGTTCGACTCCGTCATCACCCACCAGTTTCTTAGTTTTATGCATTGCATAAAATATGCGCGGTGGTAGCTCAGTTGGTTAGAGTACCGGCCTGTCACGCCGGGGGTCGCGGGTTCGAGCCCCGTCCGCCGCGCCAAATAGTTTAAAAAAGCACAGTTCTTACTGTGCTTTTTTATTACTAGAAAAACTATCTGCTAAATTTAGCCTATCTTCTTCAATCAAGCACTAAAACATCTATTGATAAACCTATCACTTGTTTTATTCATAAACACTAGAAATTCTTTGTTATAGCTGTTTCTTAAACACTGATTCCATCTATTTTACTTTATTAAAAAAAAATTGATATTTGATAACAATCCTCCCCTAAAGTAAAACGCTTTCCATATGTATTCCTATAAAGAAAAAAAGAAAAATCACTATTCACTGAAAACAAATTCCAATGGTAAGATTCCAAACACAATCCAACTTTTCTTAAATATTTTGCACAAGCTAAATTTGAACCTGTTTTCTTCTATATTTGATCGAATTCTTCTGCAAAATTGATAACAAAAAACAGCACAAATTAGCATTGAATATTTACTATTAATATATATAGCTTATAATAATAAACATCAGCAATGATCTCCTGTTGAGTCAACTTTATACTTAAGTATTGTCACCATAATCTGACGTAAACAAACCATTGATAATTTTTCCAGTGAGAATAAATGACTAATCAAATACAGGTTCAGCCAGAATATAAACAGGATAACTCTGCTATTTATAGTAGACATTTGCCAACAATCAGACAACTACAATACTTTATAGCTGTATGCGAGGAAGGTAATTTTCGTAAAGCTGCCAGCAGGCTGGGTGTCAGCCAACCACCGCTATCGATGCAAATTAAAGAACTGGAAGAAAAATTACAAACTACACTTTTTGTTAGGAATACACGCTATGTAATGCTTACTGAACAAGGCAGACTTTTTCGTGATCAGGCTAAAAGCTGGATGGAAAATCTGTCACAGATCGTTTATCAGGTTAGTCAGCAACCCACAGATAAAATAACATTCGGAATTACTAAGGTTCTTGGATTTAACTTTATCCCCTTATTTAATAAATTTATCCAACAATTTAGCTCTCAAATCAATCTATTGCCGCAGGATTACTCGTCAAAAGAACTTCTGGCTGAGTTTAATAAAAAAAATATTGATTTAGCTGTCGTTACTGAATATAAAAATAACAGTAATCTGGCAAACAGCCTCTTAATTTATCGTGAGCCATTGGTACTGGCTTTACCGGAACATCATCCTGCTTGTGCTCAGGAAAGAGTGGATTTGAACACAGTTGTCGATTTACCTTTATATTGGTGCAACCGTTACCAAAACCCCGAACTTTATGACAAACTTTTAAGGGTCATCAATCAATTATCAGGAACGATTACTTTGCAACAAAAACTGCCCAATTTCTTAACCATGCTTATGGAAATAGCCATGGGTAGAGGCATGTTATTGTTGCCCGCATCTATGGCTCAAGCGCATATTCAGGGTGCTGTTTACAAAAAACTGACTTTTGAATACGAACAGCAATTATCCATGGATACGCATCTACTCTGGCATCAATCTGCAGCTGTAAACCCTATCATTGCTGCCATGACTGATTACTTTAAACAGGCTATTGACCTACATGCAGCAGTATAAGAATTTTAAGAAACAATTTGCATATTAATTGATTAGAATTGATATTTTTTTTATATCAGTATTTTCGTATTTCTCTTTTGAAGATTTTTTTTTTATTATTTCTGCCAACAATAACTCTATCTTCATGTACTTTTTTAGTTTAATAAGCATAAAAAAATGTACAGAGGTTATTAATTAATACAGGATAATAAACAATGACTCATTCTTTACCTCAACGCAAACTTGGACAACACTTGACGGTATCGGCTATAGGCTATGGCGCTATGGGATTAAGTGAATTTTACGGTGATATCGATACTGCACATGCACAAAATATATTGCGTAAAGTTATAGATAGTGGAGTAACATTAATTGATACAGCTGATATGTATGGTCGTGGAGAAAACGAAAAACTGATTGGTTCTGTTCTTAAAACATTACCAACCACCGTACGCAATCAGTTATACATTGCCACCAAATGTGGTATAGATCGAAACAACACTACTGGATATGCCCGCAATATTAATAATCAACCACAATACATTAAACAATGCTGTGATGACTCATTAAGCAGACTGGGTATTGAGCAAATTGATTTATTTTATATTCACCGGCTAGACCCCAATGCTCAGATTGAAGAGACCATGCATACCTTGTCTGGACTGGTACAAGCAGGCAAAATTGCTAATATTGGTTTATGCGAGGTTTCTGCTGAGATGTTAAAGCGGGCTTATAGTGTTTGTCCAGTTGATGTTGTGCAAACTGAATACTCATTATGGACTCGAGATATTGAAGAAGAAGTTCTACCAGTTCTGAAACAACTCAATATTGGTTTAGTGCCCTATTCTCCTCTGGGACGAGGCTTTCTTACCGGTCGGATTCAAACAAAAGACAATTTAGCAGAAAATGATTTCCGTCGCACTAATCCACGTTTTCAGGACGATAATCTCGAACACAACAAACGTCTACTTCAAGCTTTAGAGCCCATGAGTGACAAATACAAATGCACACTAGGGCAAATCGCACTGGCATGGTTGTTGGCTCAATGGGAACATATTGTACCCATACCGGGAACTAAAACAGAAAAATATTTAATCGAAAATAATCAGGCCAGCCTTCTACAGCTTGATCAGGCAGACCTCCAGACACTAAATGATTTGAAAAAACACATCCAAATACAGGGTGAACGTTATACACCAGAAGGGATGAAAGGTATATTCTAACTTATTATGACTTTATTACCCCGTCTGTATTTATATACATACGGGGGATAACTATTGCTGGCTTATTACAATTAGCGATTTAATTGCCTGCCGTTGATCCATTGCTTCATAAGCTGACTGAATATCATTTAAATTAAATCGTTGCGTAAATACCTTGCCTGGGTGAATCTCTTCTCTTAACACAGCTTTAAGTAACAAATCTTTAGCATAGGTTGTTACACTGGCAATTCCTCCACGCAAACCGATATTACGCCAGAAGATATCCTCCGTTTTAATTTCCGGCTGCTGGGGTACACCAACACAACCAACAATTGCTCCCGGTCTGGTTACTCTTACAGCTGTCTGCAAAGATTGCTGAGTGCCGACACATTCTAATACCGCATCTGCACCAGCCGCATTGGTCAAAGCCATCACTTTTTCTACAGCTTCATCGTCGCGTTCCGGCACGATATCAGTAGCGCCAAAATCCCGTGCTAACTCTGCTCGATCTGCATGACGACTCATAGCAATAATCCGTTTTGCACCGCGCATTTTGGCGGCAATAACGCCGCACAGACCAACAGCGCCATCACCAATTACTACTACCGTATCACCTTCCTTTACCTCTGCACTTACCGCAGCATGGTAACCAGTTGCCATCACATCAGCTAAAGCTAACAGCGAATTTAACACACTGTCTGAATAATCCTGCGGCTGACCAGGAATTTTAACTAAAGCCCAGTCTGCATTGGTATAACGTAAATATTCGCCCTGATAACCACCATTCTTGATTTTTTCCTGATTCAGACAATCACCATCAAAACCGGCTTCACATGCCACACATTGACCACAGCCATGAGTGAAAGGCACAATGACAAAGTCGCCGGGATAAATATGATTTACCGCACTACCCACCTCTTCAACTATACCAATAGCTTCATGTCCGACCATTGACTCCGCTTCAATTGCTCGAATACCTCTAAACCACCACAAATCAGAACCACATACACAAGCTCGTATGATTCGAATAATGGCATCCGTCGGTTTTTGGATAACAGGTTTAGCGACATCTCGAATTTCAACTTTTCCCGGTGCTACAAAAACAGCTACTTTCATCCTTGTTCATCCTTATCATGGTATTTACCTGAGGTATATTTTTTTACAGCTCACATATAACCTACCATTGATATTTAAACAAACCAATAACTTAACGATTTTTTTAAACAAAATTAATATAGAGAAATTAATTATCGTTAATCAGTGGAACAAATAATGCCTTTTGCACGCAAGTTTCCTGAAATCCTTTGGCTGTTTTATCGATAACCCACAAAAACTGTACTCCACCCTCATCTAAAGGCAACACCATCCGCCCTCCAATAGCCAGTTGTTGTAATAATGCTAACGGAACTTCTTTAGGAGCAGCTGTAAGCATAATTCCATCAAATGGTGCCTCATTTGGCAAACCAAGATAGCCATCTCCGCACACCAAACGTGCCTGCGCCAGCAAACGCACAGCACGAAGATTCTGCTTAGCACGCTCATGCAATGGACGCAGTCGCTCTATTGAATAAATTTCGCGTATTTTCAATGCCTGCAAAATGGCTGTCTGATAACCACAGCCAGTGCCTATTTCCAAAATACGCTGATTAGATTCTATTGAACGCTTAGCGAATAATAGCTGGGTCATGATCGCAACGGTATAAGGCTGAGAGATTGTCTGCCCCATTCCCAATGGCAAAGACATATCATCATATGCTCGCGAGCGTAATGCTTCCTCAACAAAGACATGGCGTGGTACCGAGGCCATGGCCTGCAAAACCTCTTCCCGGGTGATACCCATTTGCTGTAACCGTGCCACCATCCGTGCACGTCTCAGCTCAAAACCAGTCCAGCCTACATCCTTTCCCACTATCATCACCACTGCACTTTTTGCAAAAACGAACTGACTGTTCCCATCTGCTGATAATCGGTAAGATCCAACG
>JAIL01000224.1 GCA_000725195.1 Snodgrassella alvi SCGC AB-598-O02 | reverse complement strand
TTTAATCGGGCCAAAAATTTTGGCACAAAACAGGCCATCACGTTCCGGTTTAAAAGTACGGTAATTAATCGTTTCCGGTTTTTTCACTTCACCGTACGACCAAGAACGAATGGTATCCGGCGATGCAATGCCGATTTTAATTGCGTCAAATTCTTCTTCGGCACTGGTATTTTGCAGCGGACTAAATAAGTCTGATAAAGCTTTCATATTTGCTCCTGACGATGTCGTATGCGGTGTGACTCACGCCACATACGACCGGTGTCGATTAGTAACGTTCCAAATCCATATCCAGGCCTAAAGAGCGAATCTCTTTCAGTAACACATTGAATGATTCCGGCATGCCGGCATCAATCTTGTACTCGCCTTTAACAATGTTTTCATACATTTTGGTACGGCCGGTAACATCATCTGATTTCACAGTTAACATTTCCTGCAAGGTATAAGCTGCACCATAAGCTTCCAGTGCCCAGACCTCCATCTCACCAAAACGCTGACCACCGAACTGAGCTTTACCACCCAGCGGTTGTTGAGTAACCAGACTGTACGGACCAGTAGAACGAGCATGCATTTTCTCATCAACCAAATGATGCAGTTTCAAGTAATGCATCACACCCACAGTTACCTTACGGTCAAAAGCTTCGCCGGTATGACCATCGTACAACGTCATCTGGGTACGGGTATCATTGAAACCCAATTTCTGGATTTCGGGATCATCTTCTGGGTAGGCCAGTGCCAGCATATTTTTGATTTCGGATTCTTCCGCACCATCAAATACTGGTGTGGCAATCGTCATACCTTTGCGCAAATGCTGAGCCATATTGATGATTTCATCATCACTAAATTGTGATAAATCTTCTTTCTTACCACTGCTGTTATACACTTTCTCTAGGAAAGCACGGATATCATCAGCAGCACGTTTTTCTGTCAGCATGCGATCGATACGTTCACCGATACCTTTAGCTGCCCAGCCCAGATGTACTTCCAGAATCTGACCAATATTCATACGGCTTGGCACACCGAGCGGATTCAGTACGATATCCACAGAGCGACCATCGGCCATGTAAGGCATGTCTTCAACAGGCAGAATGCGGGATACCACACCTTTATTACCATGGCGACCAGCCATCTTGTCACCAGCTTTCAGACGACGTTTAATGGCAATAAATACCTTAACCATCTTCTGTACGCCCGGTTGCAATTCATCACCCTGAGTCAGTTTTTTCTTTTTAATTTCGTATTGGGCATCTGATTCTTCATGTTTGGTCTGCAAGCTTTCTTTAATCAGTTCTACCTGTTTAGCAATACTTTCATCACTCAGACGAATATCAAACCACTCATGGCGACTAGGTAGAGAAGCCAGATACTCTTTCGTAACTTCTGCCCCTTTAGCCAGCTTCAATGGTCCGCCATTGACTTTCTGTCCCAAAATCAGGCGCTCAATGCGGTCAAAAGCATCATCATTGAAAATGCGCAACTGGTCGGTTAGATTTTGGCGATAGCGTTTCAGCTCTGCTTCAATAATCGCTTTGGCACGTTTGTCGCGTTCTATACCTTCACGGGTAAATACCTGAACGTCAATGACTGTACCACTCATACCAGTAGGCATACGCAATGAGGTATCTTTCACATCACTGGCTTTTTCACCAAAAATGGCACGTAACAGCTTTTCTTCTGGTGTCAACTGAGTTTCACCTTTTGGTGTTACTTTACCTACCAGTACATCACCGGCTTCAACTTCAGCACCAATGTAAACAATACCGGATTCATCCAGACGATTCTGCATACGTTCAGACAGATTCGGAATATCTCGGGTAATCTCTTCGGCACCCAGTTTGGTATCACGGGATACCACATTTAATTCTTCAATATGAATTGAAGTATAACGATCGCCAGCAACCACGCGTTCTGAAATCAGAATTGAGTCTTCGTAGTTGTAACCATTCCATGGCATGAAAGCGATAGTCATGTTCTGCCCTAAGGCCAACTCGCCTAAATCAGTAGAAGCGCCATCAGCAATAACATCACCACGTTCAATGACATCACCTTTTTGTACGGCTGGTCGCTGATTAATGTTGGTAGACTGGTTAGAGCGGGTAAATTTCACCAAATTGTAAATATCCACACCCACTTCACCAGCTGTAGCTTCGTCATCATTAACACGTACTACGACACGGTTTGCATCCACATATTCCACAACACCGCCGCGACTGGCCGCAATAGCAGTAGCACTATCAATAGCCACAGAGCGTTCAATGCCGGTACCAACCAATGGTTTTTCCGCACGCAGACAAGGCACTGCCTGTCGTTGCATATTGGCACCCATCAAGGCACGGTTGGCATCGTCATGTTCCAGAAACGGAATCAGTGAGGCTGCTACTGAAACGACCTGACCAGTAGCGACATCCATATACTGTACGCGATCCGGCGTTGCCATAATGGTTTCACCTTTTTCGCGACAGGTCACCAAATCACCGATAATCCGTCCTTCTTTATCTAAGTCAGCGTTAGCCTGAGCAATGACAAAACGACCTTCCTCGATAGCAGAAAGATAATCAATATCGTTGGTCACCTTGCCATCGACTACACGACGATAAGGCGTTTCCAGAAAACCGTATTTATTGGTACGGGCATAAACTGCCAGTGAGTTAATCAAACCAATATTCGGACCTTCTGGTGTTTCAATCGGACATACACGACCGTAATGAGTCGGATGTACGTCACGAACTTCAAAGCCAGCACGCTCACGAGTCAAACCACCCGGTCCTAAAGCCGAAACACGGCGTTTATGTGTAATCTCAGACAACGGATTAGTTTGATCCATAAATTGAGACAACTGACTGGAACCAAAGAACTCTTTGATTGCCGCTGAAACCGGTTTAGCATTAATCAAATCATGTGGCATCAGATTTTCTGATTCAGCCTGATTGAGGCGCTCTTTAACAGCCCGTTCTACACGAGACAAACCACTACGGAATTGGTTTTCTGCCAGTTCACCCACTGAACGTACACGACGGTTACCCAAATGATCAATATCATCCACTTCACCATGACCATTGCGCAATTCAACCAATGTTGCAATCACAGATACGATATCTGGAATGGTTAATACATTGTTACCTTCTTTATCAGCATTGGCAAAAGTTTGCGTCATCAGACGGCCATACCAGGATTCCAGCTGCGCTTCCAGCAATTTTTGCTGATAGGTGCGGGTATTAAATTTCATTCGGCCTACACGTGACAGATCATAACTGTCTTCGTTAAAGAACAAACGATTAAACAGTGCTTCTACTGCATCTTCGGTAGGCGGTTCACCCGGACGCATCATGCGGTAAATGGCGATGCGTGCAGCCTGCTGACCTTCAGTTTCATCAGTTCTCAAGGTGTTGGAAATATAACCACCCTGATCCAAATCATTGATATACAGTGTCGAAATTTCTTTAATTCCCTGAATATCAAATTGCGCCAGCAATTCTTCCGTGATCTCATCATTGGTTTTGGCCAACACTTCACCCGTATCAGGCACAACGACATCGGCAGCCAACACCTTACCAATCAGGCTTTCTGGCTCAACTTCTAGCCATTTAATATCAGCAGCAACAATGTCACGGATATTTTTGGCATTAATGCGTTTACCCTTCTGTACCAGCACTTTGCCATCTTTATCAACCAAATCAAATTTGGCGGTCTCACCTTTCAAACGAGATGGAATCAGGTTAGTGTGTACACCATCTTTAGATAAATAGTACTGTTCTTTGTCATAGAACATATCCAATATTTGTTCAGGGGTAAAACCTAATGCTTTCAGCAAAATCGTTACCGGCATTTTACGGCGGCGGTCAATACGGAAATACAACAGATCTTTCGGATCAAATTCAAAATCAAGCCATGAACCGCGATAAGGAATAATACGGGCTGAGAACAGTAATTTCCCAGAGGAATGCGATTTACCACGATCGTGTTCAAAGAATACACCGGGAGAACGATGTAATTGCGATACAATTACTCGTTCAGTACCATTGATGATGAAGGAACCACTAGGAGTCATCAATGGAATCTCGCCCATGTACACTTCATTTTCGCGCACTTCTTTAACCACATTTGGTTTGGATGACTCTTTGTCCAGAATGACCAAACGAATGCGTGCACGTAATGGTGCAGCATAAGTAATACCACGTAACTGACATTCTGGAATATCAAACAAAGGTTCACCCAATACATAGTGGGTGAATTCTAAGCGCGCATAGCCATTGTGGCTTACAATTGGAAAAATAGATTGGAAAGCTGCCTGAAGACCAATATCCGCACGTCGGTCAAAAGGTGTTTCCATCTGCAAAAACTGCGTATAAGAATCCAACTGTGTAGCCAACAGAAACGGTACTTCCAACACATTGGCGCGCTTGGCAAAGCTTTTGCGGATGCGTTTTTTTTCAGTAAAAGAGTAGGACATGGACAGTCTCCAAAAGGGAGGATTGGCAAGTAAGGTTTTATAAGTATTCAGATAACTTCAAAATCAAATACGAAACGTAAAAAAGTAAAATTAGGTAAAAATTAAACTTTTATGTAAATATTTATAAAAATTCACTCAGGGTAGACAAGCGAAAGCAGGCTGGTAGCCTAAGCTACCAGCCTGTAAAACGCAACTGAAATTACTTAATCTCTACAGAAGCACCAGCTTCTTCAAGTTGTTTCTTAATGTCGTCAGCTTCAGCCTGAGAGATACCTTCTTTAAGGGTTTTAGGTGCGCCGTCAACTAAATCTTTAGCTTCTTTCAGACCCAAACCAGTAATAGCGCGTACAACTTTAATTACGCCTACTTTTTGCGCACCAGCAGAAGTCAATACTACATCAAATTCAGTTTTTTCAGCAGCAGCTGCAGCACCACCGGCAGCAGCACCACCGGCAACAGCTAAAGCAGCTGCAGATACGCCAAATTTTTCTTCAAAAGCTTTAACCAGATCGTTTAATTCCATAACGGTCAAGTTACCAACTGCTTCCAAGATGTCTTCTTTAGTAATAGCCATGCTATTAAACTCCAATAATTGAGAATAAAATTTAAATACAAATCAGATAAAAATTATGCAGCTTCTTCGCCAGCTTTTTTCTCAGCCAGAGCAGCCAAAGCACGTGCAAAACCGGAAACAGGTGCTTGCATGATACCCAGCAATTTAGCCAGCAATTCATCACGACTCGGAATAGAAGCAAGTTCTGATACCTGTGTCACATCCAGCAGCTCACCATTATATGAACCTGCTTTCAGCACAATTTTTTCATCTTTTTTTGAGAACTGGTGCAGTACTTTTGCAGCAGCAACCGGGTCTTCAGATACCGCATAAACTAATGGACCAACCATTTGATCAGCCAAAGCGGCAAATGAGGTACCATCCACTGCGCGACGAGCCAATGTATTTTTCAATACATGCAGGTATACGCCTTCCTTACGTGCATTGGCGCGCAGTTCGGTCATGCTAGCAACACTGATACCACGATACTCGGCGATCACCATAGTCTGCGCGTTAGCGATAGCGCTAGCGATTTCGGCAACGGCTGCTTGCTTGGTTTCAATATTGAGACTCAAGGTCTACCTCCCACTGTTTTTAATCAGAGTAATACAAGTATTACTCCACCCAGCGCGGCAACCCAAAAAGACATCTGTAAGCAAAATACCTACATTAGATTATCTGGGACTACCGTCTGCGTAGGGTAAGATTTTAAAATCTACAATTTTGTAAATTCCCTACGGTCTTGGACATCTACTTATCACTAAGTAGCCCTACATATAAATATGAAAGATTTATATGAATTAGTTTGAACAGTCTAAATAAAATCTAGACTGCTCTATGAATTAATTAACTATTAACAGAGGCGCTATCAATACGCAGACCGGCACCCATTGTGCTGGATACAGCGATCTTACGTAGATATTGACCTTTCGCTGCAGCTGGTTTAGCTTTAACAATTGCATCAAGCAACGCGTTGAAGTTTTCACGCAGATCAGTTGCTTCAAATGAAGCGCGACCAATAGTAGCATGAACGATACCTGCTTTATCAGTACGGTATTGCACCTGTCCTGCTTTAGCATTTTTTACCGCTTCAGCCACATTCGGGGTTACAGTACCCACTTTAGGGTTTGGCATCAGACCACGTGGACCCAGAATAGTACCTAATTGACCAACCACACGCATAGCATCAGGAGAGGCAATTACTACATCAAAATCCAGATTACCTGCTTTAACTTCAGCAGCCAAATCGTCAAAACCAACCACGTCAGCACCAGCAGCTTTAGCTGCTTCTGCGTTAGCACCCTGAGTAAATACAGCCACACGTACGGTTTTACCGGTACCTTTTGGCAATACAACTGAACCGCGAATAACCTGATCTGATTTACGAGCGTCAATACCTAAGTTGAACGATACATCAATAGATTCGTCAAACTTAGCAGTTGCATTTGCTTTTACCAGATTAAGCGCTTCATCAATAGCGTAAAGTTTATTGGTTTCTACAGCAGCGCGAATAGCCTGCATACGTTTAGAAAGCTTGGCCATTTACACGCCCTCCACATCTAAACCCATTGAACGGGCACTGCCAGCAATTGTGCGTACTGCCGCATCCAGATCAGCTGCAGTCAAGTCCGGTTCTTTAGTTTTGGCAATTTCTTCCAACTGAGCGCGGGTCACTTTACCCACTTTCTGAGTTAAAGGATTAGAGCTGCCTTTTTGCAAACCAGCAGCTTTTTTCAGCAAAATAGACGCTGGCGGGGTTTTCATTACAAAAGTAAATGATTTATCTGCAAACGCAGTAATCACTACCGGAATCGGTAAGCCAGGTTCTACATTTTGTGTAGCTGCATTAAAGGCTTTACAGAATTCCATGATATTTAAACCACGTTGACCCAAAGCAGGACCAACTGGAGGAGAAGGATTGGCTTTACCTGCAGGGATCTGCAGCTTAATATAGCCGACTATTTTTTTTGCCACTTTCGTAACTCCAATTAAACGGGTGATGACGCAGCAGATACTGCTTCCCAAAAATAAGACCAGCGATTATAAAGAAAATTTCTTTTCATTACAAGTGCAGGCCTGATTTTTATACCAATATGTAAATTAAATTTTTTCTACCTGAGAGAATTCCAATTCTACCGGCGTTTCTCTGCCAAATATCTGTACCGCTACGCGTAATTTATTACGCTCGTAATTAACTTCTTCAACAATTCCGTTAAAGTCTTTAAATGGGCCTTCATTCACACGAACTTGCTGACCAACATCAAATAAAACTTTTGGTTTTGGTTTTTCCACGCCACTTTGTACCTGATGCAATATGGCATCAACCTCTTTGGAAGATATGGGTAAAGGTTTATTTGCCGTACCACCAATAAAGCCAGTTACACGAGGTGTATTTTTGACCAAGTGCCAAGAAGCATCAGTCATATCCATTTCAACCAATACATAACCTGGAAAAAATTTCCGTTCAGAAATACTGCGACGGCCATTTTTAATATCCACAACCTCTTCAACTGGAACAAGAATCTGACCAAAATATTCAGTCATATTTTCCCGTTCAATTCGTTCTTTTAGCGTTTTCTGTACGTTTTTTTCAAAACCGGAATAAGCATGTACTACATACCACTGTTTTGCCATGACTAACTCCTTTTCATAAAGATGTCAAATAACAGCCAAGAAATCAGACTATCAACACCCCAGATAAATAGCGACAGAATACCCACAAAAACAAGAACAAACAAGGTCATGCGCAAAGCTTCATTACGCTCAGGCCAGACAACCTTTCTGGCTTCTGAAACGCAATCACGTATATATGCAGTCAGCTCACGCCCGCCTGTACTCCAATAAAAGACAATGATAATTGCAGCCACAACTCCAACCAGCGGAAATAAATAACGCACATAGATTGGTAATTGTGTAGCACAGGCATAAAATGCCCAAACACCGGCAGCAATTAATACAGCAGAAAGCAGATATTTTACCAGATCAAATCGTTTAGAACGTTTGATTTCCTGCTGTTCTAATTGCTTAGCCTCAGCTTTTAATTGTCCTTTGGTTTTGGTTACCACATCTTTCGATGTTTTGTTTCCCATATAACCACCTTTTAACTAAAACAAAAAAGACTAACCGACCTATGCCGATTAGTCTGTTTTTTGGCAGGCCAGGAGGGTCTCGAACCCCCAACCCTCGGTTTTGGAGACCGATACTCTACCAATTGAGCTACTGGCCTAGAAAAACTTATTATGCAACAACTTTAGCAACCACACCGGCACCAACTGTACGGCCACCTTCTCGTATCGCAAAGCGTAAACCTTCTTCCATCGCGATCGGATGAATCAGTTCAACATCTATGGTCACGTTCTCACCTGGCATTACCATTTCAACTCCTGCTGCCAAGCTCACCGCACCTGTTACGTCTGTGGTACGGAAATAAAATTGTGGACGGTAGTTCGCAAAGAACGGAGTATGACGACCACCTTCTTCTTTGCTCAACACATACACTTCTGCTGAGAATTTTGTATGCGGGGTAATGCTACCTGGTTTAGCCAATACTTGACCACGCTCTACTTCTTCACGTTTAGTACCACGCAACAATACACCTACGTTGTCACCTGCCTGACCCTGATCCAGCAATTTGCGGAACATTTCCACACCAGTACAAGTGGTTTTCTGGGTGTCTTTCAGACCAACGATTTCAATTTCATCACCTACATTGATTACACCGCGTTCTACACGACCAGTAACCACGGTACCACGACCTGAAATTGAGAATACATCTTCAATTGGCAACAAGAATGGTTTGTCTACTGCACGTTCCGGGGTAGGAATGTAGCTGTCCAATGCATCTGCCAAAGCCAGAATAGAAGCTTCACCGATGTCTGACTGGTCACCTTCCAGTGCTTTCAGCGCAGAACCTTTAATCAATGGAACATCATCGCCTGGGAATTCATAGCTAGACAGCAAATCACGGATTTCCATTTCTACTAGTTCTAGCAACTCTTCATCATCAACCATGTCACATTTGTTCATGTAAACGATGATGTAAGGTACGCCTACCTGACGAGCCAACAGAATATGCTCACGAGTTTGTGGCATTGGGCCATCAGCTGCTGATACTACCAGAATCGCGCCGTCCATCTGGGCAGCACCGGTAATCATGTTTTTTACGTAGTCCGCGTGTCCCGGGCAGTCAACGTGTGCATAGTGACGTTCTGCGGTTTCGTATTCTACGTGTGAAGTATTAATGGTAATACCACGGGCTTTTTCTTCCGGGGCATTGTCAATCTGATCGTAGGCTTTAGCTGCACCACCAAATTTCTTGGATAAAATAGTACAGATTGCAGCGGTCAATGTGGTTTTACCATGGTCAACGTGACCAATGGTGCCAACGTTTACGTGCGGTTTGCTCCGCTCGAATTTTTCTTTAGCCATG
>JAIL01000223.1 GCA_000725195.1 Snodgrassella alvi SCGC AB-598-O02 | reverse complement strand
TAATGATTATTTGTCTGTTATTTGAAATAATCTTTTGAATTTATAAAAATATAGCCGACATCACCAACTTGCCCGCCGGATTCAGCATAAAATGGGGTGAAATCGATTACTACAGCTCCTGATTCACCGGCACTTAACTGCTGTACCGCTTCACCATCTTTATATAGTGCCAGAACTGTACTTTCACTCTGCCGTACTGTATAGCCATGAAATTCAGTATCCTTACCTTCATAGCTTAGCTGAGTATTAGCTTTAAAATTCTGTGCTGCACGGGCACGGGCACGCTGTGCGGCCATTTCTCGTTCAAAGCCTTCTTCGTCCAGACTAATATTGCGTTCGCGTGCAATATCCGCAGTCAGATCATAAGGAAAACCATAGGTATCATATAATTTAAAAATCACTTCACCAGACAAGCACTCAGCATCTTTTTGCAGGGCATTTTCCAGTAAAGCCATGCCGGTTTCCAGCGTTTGCGCGAAACGACTTTCCTCTTGCTGCAAAATTTCACTGATCTGTGCCTGTTTTTCAATCAGTTGCGGATAAGCTTCCCCCATTTCCTTAGCCAAATCAGCTACCAGCAGATGGAAGAATGCCTGTTTACAACCAAGCTTGTAACCATGCCGCACGGCACGACGAATAATGCGACGCAGCACATAACCCCGTCCCTCATTGCTTGGTAAAACTCCGTCTACAATCAAAAATGTACATGAACGGATGTGGTCAGCAATCACTTTCAAACTGGGCATTTGCTGTGTATATGGCACACCTACTACACGAGCTACAGCCTGTAACAGGTTAACAAACAAATCAATTTCATAGTTACTGTGCACATGCTGCAAAACGGCAGAGACACGTTCCAGTCCCATACCGGTATCTACCGATGGACGTGGCAGTTTATTCATCGTACCGTTTTCATCACGGTTATACTGCATAAACACACAGTTCCAGATTTCAATAAAACGGTCACCATCTTCTTCGGCACTACCCGGAGGTCCGCCCCAGATATCTTCACCATGATCATAAAAAATTTCTGAACAGGGACCACAGGGACCGGTATCCCCCATTTGCCAGAAATTATCTGATGCATAACGTGACCCTTTATTGTCACCGATACGAATGATTTTTTCTGGTGGCAAACCGATTTCATTCAGCCAGATATCATAAGCTTCATCATCTTCAGCATAAACAGTTGCCAGTAATTTTTCTTTTGGCAAATTTAGCCATTGTGGACTGGTCAAAAACTCCCAGGCGAAAAGTAACGCATCGCGTTTGAAATAATCACCAAAACTGAAATTACCCAGCATTTCAAAAAATGTGTGATGGCGAGCTGTGTAGCCGACATTTTCTAAGTCATTGTGCTTGCCACCCGCACGCACACACTTCTGTGCAGTTGTGGCACGGTTATACGGTCGTTTATCAAAACCCAGAAAGACATCTTTAAACTGGTTCATACCGGCATTGGTAAACAACAAGGTTTTATCATCCTGTGGCGGTACCAGTGAAGAAGAAGATACAATCTGATGATTTTTACTTTCAAAAAATTGTAGAAATTTACTTCGTAATTCTGCTGTTTTCATGTTTGTGTCAGTTTATATAGGCAATTAATCGTTTTCAGGCAGTCTGTATGATCGCAGACTGCCTGAAAACAGTAACCAGAAACAGGGCTTTATTTGTCACTCATCCAGCTTCTTGCCCTTGTTAAAATCATGCGCTTATCTTACCGTAGTTTTTGCCATACGCCTACCTGCAACTATATTTTTCCGTCACATAAGGACAATTCCAACAACACAATTACATTATTTCAGTTGAGTTATCCCATATCAACCCGAAATAATGTTACAAAGATAGTAGAATTAAATTCCGCACCAGCACAACCATGACTGATGCATATTTATTTAAAGGAAAAACATGAAAAAAACAGCCCGCCTGAGTTTAGCCGGTTTGATTTTATGTACCTTGGTTGCTTGTGGTGGTTCGCAAGACACTAACACAACCAAGTCAGCCTCTGCTGCGAAAGCGATACAACCAGAAAAGCTGAGCGATACCAAAGTATTAAAAATATACAATTGGTCTGATTATGTTGATCCCAAGACCATCAGCGAATTTGAAAAAAAATACAGCGTTCAGATCACCTACAATTACTATGACAGCGATGAAACACTGGAAAGTAAAGTACTTACCGGACAGTCTGGTTATGATATTGTTGGACCATCTAATTCCTTTTTGGCACGGCAGATAAAAGCCGGAGCCTACCAACCACTTAATAAAGAGTTATTACCAAATTGGAAATACATCAACCCAAAATTGCTGCAATTATTACAAGATGTTGATCCAGATAATCAGTATGCCATTCCAAACTATTGGGGAATGAATACCATTGCTATTAATCGTGACAAAGTTAAGGCAGCATTGGGTGATACGTCAATGCCCAAAAATGAATGGGATCTAGTATTTAATCCAGATTATACCGATAAGCTCAAAAGCTGTGGTATCAGTTACATGGATAGTCCGGTAGAAATGATGCCTTTGGCTTTGCATTACATTGGTAAAGACCCAAACAGTCAGAGTAAAAATGACATTGATCTGGCTGCTAACGTACTAAAAATTAACCACAATAATGTATTGCGTTATTCATCCTCCGGCTATATCGACGATCTGGCTAGAGGTGACGTATGTGTAGTTATCGGCTTTGGCGGCGATTTGAATATTGCCAAACGTCGACGGCAGGAGGCAACCGGCAAAGATGATATCGATGTGTTAGTACCATCCGAAGGTGTTTCTCTCTGGATAGATACCCTAACCATTCCAAAAGATGCTAGCAATATTAAAAATGCTTATCGATATTTAAACTGGTTACTGGAACCTAATATTGCAGCCAGAAATGCCAACTTTGTAACATTTGCCCCGGCAAGTTTACCTGCCAAAGAACTGATGAAAAAAGAATATCAGCAAAATAGTAGCATTTTTCCGTCTGAAGATTTATTGGCAAAAAGCTTTCTTGTCTTACCGGCGAAAAGTGAAACCTTAAAATACGAATTACGCTTATGGCAAAATCTTAAAGCAGGTAAATGATCAGTTGCTGAAATCCATACCCTTCACTAACGTGGAGGGTTTTCTAATCTTCGCTATGTAATCAGCCTGTCAAAATCACTGGTTTAGCTGCAAAGCTTGGGAAACTTTTGCCACGCTTTAGAAATTACCATACCATTATCATAAAGATTAATGATACTGTGATTTGGTCCTGCTTTCACTACATCTATCTGCAATCCTTCCAGCTTAGTAAACGGGTTAACCAGCGCTAAAGTCTGACTACCATTAGCATAAACCGTCACTTTATAAAATTCAGATGGAAGCTTAAAACGGGATTGCATATTGCTGTGCAGACAATTTCCAATTTCAGTGACTGATTTATCAACTGATAAAGTCACTAATGGAGCTGAATTGCGTTCAGGCATCAGCACAGGTGCATTTGTTTTCTTAGTAATACACCGGCCTTTAACACCCTGATTACCTTGAACATTAGTTCCAGCCACATCACAATCTTGCTCAGGTGCAGTAAGATCCTTACATCCAACTAAAAGACATAAACAAAAACTAGACCAGAATAATATTTTTTTCCACTGCATTATTAAATTTCCATATAAAATTTATTTTTTATAAATAGCATTATCGCCAGCGCACATAGTTCAACAAATTAACCTTATCAAGCAATGTATTTTTAACTCATTTTTTGGAAAACTAAGTGTAGTTATCGTGTATTGATAGCTCTGGATACAAACACCCAATACACAAACCAAACCAGCTATAATATGAATTCATATTTTCGTTACAACAATCCTGTCATGAATTATCCTGAGACAAACAGTATTAAAACCATCACTCTGGCATTAACTGGTGCATCAGGTATGCCATATGCGAGACGACTACTGTCGTGTCTGTTACAGGCAAAAATCAAAGTTTGGTTACTGTACTCTCAGGCTGCTCAAATTGTTGCGCAGCAAGAACTAAACTGGCTTCTTCCGGCAAATACCAGACAATGTACCGCAGCTTTGTGTGAAGAATTTTCAGTTAATGAGAGCATGCTAACAGTGTTTGGCCGGGACGAATGGTTTGCTCCGCCAGCTTCCGGCTCAAACCCAGCAGACGCCATGATTATTTGTCCGGCGAGTATGGGTTGTATTGCCGCTATCGCCAATGGTACTTCCGATCATCTGCTGGAACGAGCTGCCGATGTCTGCATTAAAGAAAATCGTCAACTTATTGTCGTGCCACGCGAAAGTCCGTTTTCAGCCATACATCTGGAAAATATGCTCAAACTAGCCCGATTAGGGGTATGTATTCTACCACCATCGCCCGGCTTCTATCTTCAACCAACCAGCATTGCCGATCTGATTGATTTCGTTGTGGCACGAATCCTTGACCAATTACACATTCCCCATCAACTCAGTCAGCGCTGGGGCGATAAGCCAGCTATTTAATATAGGCAAACCGCCTGAATGCAATAGCACAATAATGAAATTACTACAAAATTACTGCTTGACAAGCATCTGTACGGTCTGTATGGTAGTACACATGAAAACTAATACCCACTTCTTTTTTGCTTATTATTGGTATCACACTTCGGTGCGGTACCTGTTTGCGTATATTTAAACTAAATTAGCCCAGCAAAAAAGGTAAACCGCCCGGAGCAAACCGAGGCGGTTTTTTAGTGCCAAAACTGCCTCAGTATAAAAAAAGAAAGGCATAGAAATGAAAACAAATCTAAATGAGAAAAAAATGATTGCCATACGCAATAATCACCAGCAGCACCAAGATATCGCACCAGTACAGCAATTACAACGCTGGTCTATGATAGTAGATGGCAATCAGCATCATCAGCTTTCTTACTTATCTCCATCTGAGTGTCCGCATGAATTCATGCTTAGTGAAGCACTAATTCCACAATTGCGCTTAATGGCCATACTTATTGCTGCGCAAAGACTAAATCATCAGCAGCCTACTCCATCCATCATTAGCGACGAAGCTGATTGGTTTGCTGCACGCATATTGGTGATGGGAATTCGGGTTTTTCATTTAGATATCACCCTGATTCCCATGTTAAAAACAGCTAACCTGCGCGCCCGAAAATTTGCCCGGCAACATCAACTCCCTTTTACACCCGCACAGATGCGCATGAGCCTGCATGCCGGACGACCCGAACGCTTGTTGATTGTGGAAACATCTACGCAAATTAAATCAGATCTTGGCATAATTCAAAATAGTCTGAACTTTGCTAAATCTGCTTGCTTATCAGAAAGTGAAATAATCAAAATAACCACTAACAATATCTGATTATTGTTCAATGTATAATTTTTAATTTGGCGTTCTAAACATTTAACTAAATCTATTCAACATGACTTTCTAAAATCACAACTTGATTACCGTGATTTTAGAAAGTCCAATCTGTTTAATAATTGCATCAATATCCACTGCAAAGTTTTTTCTATCAAAGTTGTTATTTTTATCCGCTTACAGCGTATTTCTTAAACAAATCAACTAAGACCAGCTCACGTTATAAACTTTAAAACATCGTTGTTTGAAATATCCGATCGATCAAAAGTCTGAGTTTGCCCATAGCCATCTCTCAATTTTGCGAATGTGCAAATAATCAAATGGATGTCTTAGCAAGATTGCGCTGATATCTGCAGATTCATAAAAACCAAAATCATAATGTGCAAAATAAATTGAATTTCTAAAGGTTTTTATTAAATAATAGTAAGCGTTAATAAATCATTTTTTTCATTGACTAAGCAATTAAACTTACTATAGCTAATGTACTTTTCAATGAAAAAATATGCCAGATTCCCGGCAATTACCCCATACCCCAGCTTTAATATTGAATCTTTAGGTTGACCTTCGAATGCCTGAATAGCATCTGACATCGAAACCAAATTGGTCATATTCTTAGAATAACCCATATAAATATCATCGACATTTGTCGGACAATGTTATTGAGTGAACAGATCACGCGAACTTCTCATTACTCATCTTCTTTCCTTATCCAATAATTAAAAAATAATTCTATTTGTAGATTTGAAATTTTTTACAAACCTAAGTAGTTAAAGAATATTTTTTATCCTGCAACTTTTCGTCCTGATATTGCCTTAGTTTTATCTGCATTTTTATTTTAGCGGCAATTGATATGCCTGGTTTACCATTTCACCTCAGCTATAGTTAATTTTGCATTATTCGAGTTCGTCATTTTTACTGTTTGGCATACATTCCCAGTACTTCGGTGCTTGTGGCTACCAATTTTTTTCCTGCTCTTTTTCACCAACTATCAACGGATAGTCTATGATCACATATCATATCTTTAATGTTAGACGAGGCATAGGTGTATCGACACTACCACACAATATGCAGCCGAGCATGGTTATCAAGCCTATGCTTATTGATGATGCCTAAACCATACGTGATTTAGTTTTAATAGACAAAATATCTCAACCAATCATATATATAATTGTTTCATGGTCATTTGATTGGCATTTGCTAAAATAATAAGCACTATGCAATTCATCAGCACTAACCATAATGACTAAAACCAATACTATCGACAAATTACTAACTATTATTTAGGTTAGCAAATAGCAACTACTTATACATGAAAATAAAATCTATTTGTCATTATTTATATTTCCATTATGCTAACTTTATCTGTAGCTGATTACTGTATTTACGACACATATTGTTATCCTCGATTGTATTCGCATACTGAGTCATCTAGTCATCAACAATCACAGCAACATTGACCCTATCCGAGATTATATTTGCCAGAACAGTTAAAATTAATTGTATAATTGGCGTGTATTTTCTATATTTTCACCTTTTTTCAAATTATCTACACTTCCCCCAAACTCTATTCTTAGACTTTATGAACAACTTAAACCAAGCATTGGCAGATTTAGGTATAGTCGGCATTCAGGAAATAATGCGAAATCCAACCCTGGAACAGCTTTATCAGGCGGAATTAGATCCGGCTAATGAAGGGTTCGAAAAAGGGATCCTAACCAAATCTGGCGCAGTAGCCGTCAAAACTGGTATTTTTACCGGTCGTTCACCGAAAGACAGATATATTGTCGAAGATGATACCAGCAGAGACACTATCTGGTGGGATGGCAAGGTTAACCAACCTACTACTCCGGAAATATTTAACGACCTGAAACAAAAGGTTGTTAAGCATCTTTCCAATAAAAAGCTATATGTAGTAGATGCTTATTGTGGAACCAATAAAGATACCAGATTAAAAGTTCGCTTTATCATGGAAGTGGCATGGCAGGCACATTTTGTGACCAATATGTTCATTCGTCCAACCGGCCATGAATTAGAAAATTTTGGTGAACCTGATTTCACTGTTATCAATGCTTCTAAATTTACCAATCCCGATTGGCGAGAACAACAACTCAATTCTGAAAATTTTGTTGTTTTCAACTTAACAGACAAAATTCAAATTATAGGTGGCACCTGGTATGGTGGCGAGATGAAAAAAGGTATGTTCTCTATGATGAACTATTACCTGCCACTTAAAAATATACCATCAATGCATTGTTCTGCTAATGTTGGTGAAGATGGTGACGTAGCTATTTATTTTGGTCTTTCTGGTACTGGGAAAACTACTTTATCTGCTGATCCAAAACGTTATTTGATTGGCGATGACGAACATGGCTGGGATGATAACGGAATCTTTAATTTTGAGGGTGGTTGCTATGCCAAAGTAATTGACCTTTCCGAAGAAAAAGAACCGGATATCTGGAAAGCAATCCGTCGTGATGCTTTACTGGAAAACGTGGTTGTCAATGAAGAAGGCGAAATTGACTTTGAAGATAAGTCAATTACTGAAAACACTCGTGTTTCTTATCCGATTTATCACATCAATAAAATTGTACTGCCTTCCAAAGCCGGGCATGCGAAAAAAATCATTTATCTCTCTGCTGATGCATTCGGTGTCTTACCACCGGTGTCACTGCTGGATGACAATCAGGCACAATATTATTTCCTCTGTGGCTATACCTCTAAGTTAGCCGGAACGGAGCGTGGTATTACAGAGCCACAACCTTCATTCTCTCCAGCATTTGGTGAAGCGTTTTTAACTTTGCATCCGACCATTTATTCGCGAAATCTGGTCAACAAGATGAAAAAGCATCATACCAAAGCCTATTTGGTGAACACCGGCTGGAATGGTACCGGCAAACGAATTTCGCTGAAAGATACCCGTGCTATCATCGACGCTATTATTAATGGGTCAATCGAAAATGCGCCCGTTGATAAAATTCCGTACCTTAACTTAACCTTCCCTAAACACCTACCGGAAGTAGCAGACATTCTGGATCCGAGGACGACTTATACAGATCCACAGGAATGGGAACGAAAAGCAAAAGATCTTGCTTCAAAATACATAAAATATTTTGAGCAGTTTACGGATACTGAGGAAGGTAAAAAACTGGTTGCATCAGGGCCACAATTATAAAAAACAAAAACTTCTAATTTCGATTAGAAGTTTTTTTTATTCAAATTAACCACACAGAAAAGCTCAAAGTTTTCTACCAAAGCTAACATTATTCTTCACTATTCATTACTTTGCCATATTATTTATAATATCTATCGTCAATAATATTAAAATATTTCTGAGCTATATTTTTATAAATTCAAAAGATTATTTCAAATAACAGACAAATAATCATTA
>JAIL01000222.1 GCA_000725195.1 Snodgrassella alvi SCGC AB-598-O02 | reverse complement strand
TTAAAAGAGGCAGGTAAGATCAGCGAAGTTGTGGTGATTTCGCTGGGAGTAAAACAGTGTGAGGAGACCCTACGCACAGCACTGGCTATGGGTGCTGACCGTGCCATTCATATCGAAACTGATGAACAGTTACAGCCATTGGCCGTAGCCAAACTATTACATGCTGTTGCTCAACAGGAACAGCCTCAATTGCTGTTATTAGGTAAGCAGGCGATTGATGATGATGCCAATCAAACGGCACAAATGCTGGCTGCGTTAATGTCAGCTGCACAGGGAACCTGTGTCAGCAAAGTAGAACTTCATTCTGATGAAGTTCTGGTTACTCGTGAAATTGACGGTGGTCAGGAACAGCTAGGACTAAAATTACCTGCAGTAATCAGTGTTGATCTGCGTTTAAACGAACCACGCTACATTAAATTGCCCAATATTATGCAGGCAAAGAAAAAGCCACTGGAGAAGAAATCTGTGGCTGAGCTAAATGTTGATACTCAGCCTCGATTGATTCAATTAAAAGTGGCTGAGCCAAAAGCACGTACAGCCGGCATTAAAGTAGCAGATGTGGCTGAGCTGGTATCCAGACTGAAAAATGAAGCAAAAGTGATTTGAGGAGATAACCGTGACTGTATTGATTATTGCCGACCACCAACAGCAACAGCTAGATGAAGCTACTCTGCATGCGGTAACAGCAGCAACACAACTGGGTGAAGTAGACATACTGGTAGCCGGATACAATATAAATGATGTTGCTATTCAGGCTCAGCAAATTATTGGCGTGCGAAAAGTGCTCATTGCTGAGGCGATTGAATATGATCATGGATTGCCAGAAGCTGTCGCTCCTTTGGTGGTGCATTTGGCTGAAAAGTATAGCCATCTAATTGCAGCAGCAAATAGTGCTGGTAAAAATCTGTTACCGCGCATTGCTGCTTTACTAGATTGTGCACCGGTTTCTGAAGTGACGGAAATTATTGATGCTAATACCTTTGTACATCCTGTCTACGCTGGTAATGTATTGCAAACCGTGCGCTGTGAACAATCTCAGCAAATATTGACTATCCGCACTACAGCGTTTACTCCGGCTGAAGCCAATGGCGGACAGGCTGAATTGGAAACAGTGACATTTGCTGAACCACAACAGCTTAGTCGCTTTATTGATCGTACTCATACCCATTCAGATCATCCGGAATTAACCACTGCTAAAACCATTGTCAGCGGGGGTAGGGGATTGGGTAGCGCGGAAAATTTTGCTAATCTGCTCAATCCTTTAGCTAATATCCTCAATGCTGCTATTGGAGCTTCGCGTGCAGCTGTAGATGCTGATTATATTCCAAACGAATATCAAGTAGGGCAGACCGGTAAAGTTGTTGCACCTGAGTTATATATCGCGGTCGGTATATCTGGCGCGATTCAGCATCTGGCCGGTATGAAAGACAGTAAAGTAATTGTAGCGATCAATAAAGATGCTGATGCACCTATCTTTAATGTTGCTGATTATGGATTGGTTGCAGATCTTAATACTGCCATTCCTGAGTTGATACAACAATTGAAAGTAGCCATGTCTTAACATACTAAAATGTTTCACGTGAAACATAATGGTAACTTTCTTGCTACATGTATTTTATCGCTTAAATTAAGTTGCTGTGTTTGTCTATTGATAGAAAAGTTATGTTGATTTACTATTTTGATCTAATCGGTAGGTCGTAGTTAGTCACAGATGAAATTGTTTGAAAATCTGATTGGCACAGCAGTTTTATCTGATGGTTTTGCATTGATTTTAGGGAGAGTCTGCCAATGAACCGTCTTCACGATCCAAAAATATATTCATTTGCTTCCGATAATTATTCAGGTATCCATCCTAAAATTCTGGCTGCTCTGAATACTGCTAATGAAGGGCATCAGTCAGCTTATGGTGCTGATGTATACACGGCAGCGTTGCAGGATAAAATAAAGCAACTATTTGGTGAACAGGCACAGGCATATCCTGTGTTTAATGGTACTGGAGCCAACATTATTGCTTTGCAATCGTTGCTTCCTCGTTGGGGAGCCGTTATTTGTGCAGAAAGTGCCCACATTAATTGCGATGAAGGAAATGCACCAGAATATCTTGGCGGAATGAAATTATTTTCAATTCCAACAGCGGATGGCAAACTAACGCCTGAACTGGTTGCCAAACAGGCATGGGGCTTTGGCTTCGAACACCGCGCACAACCAGCAGTGGTGTATATCAGTCAGACAACAGAGCTGGGTACTTGCTATACTGTGCCGGAAATTAAGGCTTTAGCTGATTATTGTCATCAACATCATATGAAGCTTTATCTGGATGGTGCTCGTCTGTCCAATGCCTTAGTAACTCAGAATACTGATGTAAAAACCATGATCACAGCTACTGGTGTGGACATGCTTAATCTGGGTGGAACTAAAAATGGTTTGTTGCAGGGCGAGTGCATTATTGCCATGCATGGTGAACAACAAGAGGCTATGCCTTATTTACGTAAAATCAATGCTCAACTTGGTTCTAAAATGCGCTATTTGTCAGCACAATTTTTGGCTTGGTTTGAAGACGATTTATGGCTGCAATTAGCGCAGCATAGTAATGCGATGGCTATGCGACTGGCTAATGCATTAGCAGATATAAAAGAAATCTCCCTTACTCAGAAAACTGAAGCAAATGCAGTTTTTGCCATCGTACCCAAAGCTATTTGTGAGCGGTTGCATGAGCAATTTCATTTTTATGACTGGAATGAACAAATTCAGGAGGTTCGCTGGATGACCAGCTTTGATACTACTGCAGAGCAGATTGATACTTTTGTTGCAGCGATTCGCCAGACTATAGCAACATCATGAGTGTAGAGCAGTTTACTACTTTAGCGGCTCCAGTAGAGGCAGAGTTTAAAGATAAAGGGAGTCGCTTTCTGGCATTTGCTTATCCGGTACAAACGGAAACAGCGATCAGGCAAGAAGTATTATATAAGCGGGAACAGCATCATAAAGCTCGACATTGGTGTTATGCTTGGCGCCTTGGGATAGATGGTAATCGATTTCGTGCTAATGATGACGGCGAACCTGCCGGAAGTGCTGGGCGACCAATACTAGGACAAATTGATTCTGCGGAATTAACTAATGTATTGGTTATTGTGGTACGCTATTTTGGCGGAACCTTATTAGGTGTGCCCGGCTTGATTCATGCCTATAAGACGGTAACGGCACTGGCTTTGCAAAGCGCTGAAAAAATACAACAGGATGTTTGTCGACAGTTACAACTTAGTTGTGATTATGCCCATCTGCATGAAGCTATGCGTTGGTGTAAACAACAACAAGTAACCATACTGTCACAAGATTTACAACAACAATGTCAGCTGGAAGTTTCGCTACCTTTAGCTCGCTTTCAGAGTGGTTTGGTTGCCTTACAGCAACTTCGCACTATTGATGTTAAACTCATTGAATGATTCCTAGAAATTAATTAATCATCACACAGGACAAAATTCTTTCAGGACAAATTATTTGCAAAGGGGTAAGCATGAAATTACTGGTTATAGGTAGTGGCGGACGCGAGCATGCACTGGCCTGGAAGCTAGCTCAGTCGGATAAAGTAGAAATAGTCTTTGTTGCACCGGGAAATGCTGGAACAGCCCGAGAAAATAAACTGTGTAATATTAATCTGAGCGACCATCAGCAGCTTATACAGTTTTGTTTCGAGCAGGAAATTGATTTCACCCTCGTTGGACCCGAAGCACCATTGGCTGCCGGTATTGTGGATGATTTTACTAAGGCTGGACTGGCAATATTTGGTCCAAGCAAATATTGCGCGCAGTTAGAAAGTTCCAAAGATTTTGCCAAAGCGTTTATGACCAAACACGGCATTCCAACAGCTGCTTATGCTACATTTAGTGACGCCCAAGAGGCTCATCAGTATATTGAACAAAAGGGTGCGCCCATCGTAATCAAGGCTGACGGACTGGCTGCTGGTAAAGGGGTTATTGTAGCGATGACACCAGACGAAGCCCATCAGGCGATTGACAGTATCTTACTGGATAATAGTATGGGTAGTGCCGGTGCCAGAGTCGTAATAGAAGATTATCTGCGGGGAGAGGAAGCAAGTTTTATCGTTATGGTTGATGGCGAGCATATACTAGAGATGGCCAGTAGTCAGGATCATAAACGTTTACTGGATAATGATGCTGGTCCTAATACAGGTGGTATGGGTGCCTATTCCCCGGCTCCAGTAGTGACGCCTGCAGTACATCAACGTGTGATTGATGAAATTATTAAACCGACCGTACAGGGAATGCTGGCAGCAGGACATCCTTATCGAGGATTCCTCTATGCTGGCTTAATGATTGATGAAACCGGTGCACCATATACTATCGAATTTAATTGTCGATTTGGTGATCCTGAAACACAGCCAATAATGTGCCGCCTGCAAACTGATTTTGTAGATTTATTACTGGCTGCTTTGGCTGGTAAGCTTAATGAAACAAATGCGGTGTGGTCTGAGGAAATTGCTGTGGGCGTTGTGCTGGCAGCATCAGGTTATCCCCATAGTCCCCGGCGCGGAGACATAATTGATGGTGTCGATCTGGCCAGTGATAACGGAAAAATTTTTCATGCCGGCACATCATTTAATGCTGACAAAAAACTGATTGTCTCGGGTGGGCGAGTGCTATGTGTTGTCGGTATGGGTCAAAATGTTGCTGAGGCACAGCAACAAGCATATGCAGCTTTAGAACCCATTAAGTTTAAGGGAATGCAATATCGAAACGATATCGCTGCTAAAGCACTGAAATAAACCACTGCGATAAATTAAATTGGCCAGTCAGTCATTTGCCAGCAACCATCCCATAGTTGCCATTCCAGTCTGGCTGCTGTCAAAAAACCTTGCAGCATAGAATGAGCTATTGCAGTACTGTTTTCTGTTGCCATACGATCAGCAATAGCAATTGCTATTTCGCAGTCGCGACAATACTCGGGACAGTTATACGCCTCAATCCAACGCAGGTAGGGATTGGTGTGAATATTTTTATGGGACAATAACTGTTTACCTACCTGTTGATAAATATAAAAACACGGTAATATACTGGCAATTATCACTGGTAAAGGTTTTGTAGCCAGCTGCTGATAGAGAAAAGCAGTATAGAATAAACAGCTTGGAGCCTGTTGTGTGACCATCTCTTTATGTTGTAATAAATCCTGTTGTAAACTTTGTTCTGCTTTAATGGTTTCAGTACTGAAACGGCGAAATTGCTGGGCATCATAGTCAGATGGGCATTTTGCAGCAATCAAATTCATAATCTGACTATAATGCTGCAAATACAAAACATCTTGTTGTAAATAAAAAATAAATTTTTCCTGTGGGAGAGATCCATCACCCAGAGCACGAATAAAAGGTAACTGCATTATCTGCTCCAATATGGGATCAACCAACTTTCTGGCTGAGTAACTCCACCAATTCGGGTTAACGGCAAGGATATCCGTATTCATAGCAATATCAAATGAAGAGTGATAAAACAAAGATATTAACATTGCCAGACAGCAGATAAAATATTGCAGATCAAAATGCGAATCCAGCTTAAAACCCGCTATTTTACTAACAAGATAAAAGAGAATTTTAGTGATTTTATGAAGGTTATCATTGTTACCAAGCTAAAAGACTAATAGAGAATAGATCGGAATGTTATTCACAATGATACGATGGAACTACTCTATGATTAAAAAGATATCCACAAAATCTGATTAAAGTACACACAATCAATGTACTGAGAATAGATTTCTGATAATTTGGCAACCTCAAAAATATTATATAATGGTGTTTGAAGATAGTGCTTATTTCAAAACACTTATTTTTTGTGGATAAATTAAGAATAATAGATCAATATTTTATTAATAGTCGAAATAAGCCTATTATTTCAGCTAAACTCATCGCGCTATCTGCGATTGAACTAAAATAAATTAATAAGATCACTAAAAATAAAAATCAATATGGTTTTTAAATTTATAGTAAAACCTTTAGACTAAAGTTTTTAGCAGTAAATAATATATATTTTTTAGTAAATTCTTAAGCAATATTGTGGATAATTAGGTGAGCTACTATTTATAAATTAGCTGATTCATTTGATTTGCATTTACTGTATAGAAAATTTCCAGTCTTATAATTAATCATATTCATACTTTTATAGCTGACCATTAAATATGAAATCCACAATAAAAAATATCTATCCACTACAAAAATCTTCAGATACCATAGACAAAGATGTATACAAATACAAAAACTGAGCAATTAATATCGATTATAACTTTGTCCACAGATTAAAGATAAAAATATTATTTTCAGAAAATTCAAATACAGATAATTAATCGTTTTACTTAATGAAAAATATTTGCCGAATATCATATAGCCATAGTCATTTTGCTCTTTATTAATGGGTTAATTAAATCAAACCTGTTTATCCACAATAATAATATTTTTTGCAAAAAACCTAAATTAGTTATTACAATATTAATTCTGTACTTATTGGAGTGCCTATCTTTATAAATAAATTTATACAAAATTAATAAAGTAGTGTGGATAACTTTATTATATTCGTGTAAATTTAACATTACATAGCAGAAAGCTTTTTTAAGAACATCCGCGGATATGATGTAGTGGTAGCATAACTGCTTCCCAAGCAGTTCGGGCGGGTTCGAATCCCGTTATCCGCTCCAATGATTGATCGTATCATTTTAATTATTAAGAAGAAAATAGCTTGTTTTGGTATGATAAGAAATAGAATATAAAAAAAGAATAGGAATAAAATTTGCAAATAAAAATCATCGTATAACATCGTGGTGAATTTATTTTCACGGCTTTCTATTTTCAAAGACATGTTATTCAAATATGTATATATAGGGAATAAAGCTTGAGAAATATGACCAAAAGAATTTGGCAGAAAACACCCGATATTTCCATGCAGTCGCTAAGGTGTACAAATCATAATAATATCAGATAGTGCTGCTTATCTTGTAAATACCCCATTGTTAGTACACAAACCAAGTAGAAAATCATGCTATTTGTTTCATGTTTCTATATTCAATGGGTGTCATATTATTTAATGCTTCATGCGGTCTTTCTGTGTTATACATTTCT
Source organism: Snodgrassella alvi SCGC AB-598-O02 (assembly GCA_000725195.1). Classification (GTDB taxonomy): domain Bacteria; phylum Pseudomonadota; class Gammaproteobacteria; order Burkholderiales; family Neisseriaceae; genus Snodgrassella; species Snodgrassella alvi_G. The sequence continues at coordinate 1,042 of JAIL01000222.1, read as the reverse complement.
AACCATTCTTCCGTTATTTTTCTTACTTGTTCCAGATTTTTAAATAAATACAGATCTAATACCTCCGTTCGATATGTGCGGTTAAATCGTTCTATGTAGCCGTTTTGATAAGGACTACCAGGTTTAATGTAATCTATGCTTATTCCATGTGATTTTGCCCAGCTTGTAAATCTGTTTGAGGTAAATTCTGCGCCATTATCAACTCGTATTTTTAATGGATAACCGTGAAATTGAGCCAGTCTATCTAAATACCGGATAATTCTACCTGCCGATAAACTGACCGCAATATCAATGCCTAATGCCTCTCGATTAAAGTCATCAATAACATTAAAGGTTCTAAATCTACGATGATTTTCAGAACAATCACTCATAAAATCCATTGACCAACATTCTCCCAGACGACTTGGTACTGATAATGGTTGTGGATAACGCTGGGGTAATCGTTTATTTCGTTTCGAGCGAATGTTGAGTTTTAATTGACAATAAACCCGATAAACCCGTTTATGATTCCACTTATATCCTAGTTTCCTGATTCGATGAAAACACTTAGGAAATCCCCAACGTAAATGCTTGTCTGTTATTGACTTAAGTAACGAAATAATCATAGAGTCATCTGCCGATTTAGGTTGGTAGTAGTAAGCACAGCGACTTAAATTCACAATGGTGCAACTCATTTTAATTGTTATACAGTATTGTGACTGAAGTGTTTGTGCCCAACACTTACGAACTGCCGTCGGCACTATAGCTTTTTTATTATTTCTTGCTGAAGCTGAGAGGTTAAGCTTAATTCGGCATACATTTGTTTGAGTTTACGATTTTCAGCTTCAAGCTGTTTTAAGCGCTTAATATCCGAAGATTGCATACCGCCATATTTATCCCGCCATTTATAAAAAGTAGAAAAGGCCATACCATATTTACGGCAAAGCTCTTTAATAGGGATACCAACTTCAGCTTCTTTTAAAATGGAGACAATTTGATGCTCTGAAAATTTTTTCATATTGAAATTCTCCTTAAAAATATCATAGAGAATTTTCTACTTTCT
>JAIL01000221.1 GCA_000725195.1 Snodgrassella alvi SCGC AB-598-O02 | reverse complement strand
AATTAATATAATTTAATCATAAAATCTAACTCAAACTGGTTAAGTCTTGCTTTGGATGGTTTCTTCCTGAAAAGCATCGCGGATTTCCAGTTCTTCAATACGTTGCTGAAGATTTAGTATTTCTTTATTCATCTTTTACCATTATGCAAAATACATTATTCATTATGATTGATTATCATAGCTCATGATACAAAAAAACCTGAGCAATAAGCTGCTCAGGTTTTTTAAACCAGTATGAAATAATTATTTCAGCTTGGTTTCTTTATACATTACATGTTTACGCACAACTGGATCGAATTTTTTAATTTCGAATTTACCAGTCATGGTACGTTTATTTTTGGTAGTGGTATAGAAATGACCTGTACCAGCAGATGATTCTAATTTAATTTTGTCGCGCATTGCTTTATCCTTAAATCACTATATGATTAAGCTTCACCGCGAGCGCGCAGGTCGGCCAATACTACATCAATACCTAATTTGTCGATGGTGCGCAGCGCTGCGTTAGAAACGCGTAGGCGTACCCAACGGTTTTCACTTTCAACCCAAAAACGACGAGATTGCAGATTAGGCAAGAAACGACGTTTGGTTTTGTTGTTGGCGTGTGACACGTTGTTGCCACTCATCGGGCGCTTACCGGTCACTTTACATACACGTGCCATGGTTAACTCCAAACTTCTAAAATTTCGTAAAACGCGATTTATACCATGAAAAGCAGAATCTATTCAAGGATTAAATCATTTTGTATAGTCAGACTGTGTGAAAATAGTCGCTGTCATGGCTGTGTGTAACTTTTTCGTATAAAAAAGTCTGTAATCAGCCAGTATATGCTGTTGCACTTTCGTTTACAACCAGCAGAAAGATGGCAATGAATTCATTACCATCTTGTCTGGCCACATTTATTTAGTTGTAGCAGATGCAACTGGGTTACTGCCGGTCTGTACATTCAAACCGCCACCTAAAGCTTTATAGATATCAGCCCGGTTTTCCAGCAAGGTCTGCTGTATTTGCAATACTGCCTGCTGGGCGCCATAACTGTCGCGTTCTGCATCCAGTAATTCCAACGAGCTGGAAATACCGTGTTTATAACGCAACTGGGTTAATTTATAGCGATTTATTTGTGCATGCTCACCACGCAGTTTGGCTTGATACTGACGTTTCAATGCATCACGAGCTACCAATGCATCGGCTACATCACGGAAAGCGGCCTGTACTGTCTGCTCATACTGGGCTACAGCAATGTTTTTGCGGGCAGTAGCCAAATCCAGATTACCTTTAATTTTCCCCCATGTGAAAATTGGCAAGGTAATTTGTGGGGTGAAGCTCCAGGTACGATTCGGACCATTAAAGAGATGACCTATATCGTTACTACCCGAACCAATGCTGCCGGTCAGACTAATGCTGGGGAAAAAGGCCGCTCGGGCTGCACCGATGTTAGCATTAGCAGATTTCAAGGCAAATTCTGCTGCTCGCACATCCGGACGCTGATACAAAATAGATGAAGGTAAACCCACTGGCAATTCTGCGTTCACAAACTGCTGACTTAGTGGTGCCGCAGCTGGTAGGTTATCCGGCAATGGTTTACCAACCAGTAAAGTAAGCGCATTATGTGCCTGTTCGCGTGCCTGCTGTGCAGCAGCATAGTCTGCACGAGCAGCTTCGATTTGGGATACCGCAACATCTACTTCTACCTGTGAGATTACGCCAGCTTTGAATTGCAGATCGGTCAGACGTTTACTTTCCACTCTCGATTTCAGTACTCGACTGGATAAATCCATTTGTGCCTGCGCAATACGCTCATTGAAATAAGCTTTAGCTACGCTGGCAATCAAACTGATTTGTGTGGAGTCACGTACTTGCTTTTGCTGGAAATACTGATTGAGCGCAGCATCCGATAGACTTTTGACGCGACCAAACAAATCTAGCTCAAATGCAGTTACGCCTAAGCCCACATTATACGATTCAGCAATATAACTGGTCTGATTACCATACGCATCACGTATGGCGCTCAGATCCTGTGCTATCCGTGATCGTCCACCATTACCGGAAGCACCCAGTGCCGGTAAACGATCAGCACGTGAGATAACGTACTGGGCACGAACTGCTTCTACATTTAGCGCAGCTATACGTAAATCGCGGTTATTATCCAGTGCCAAACCAATAATTTCTTTTAGACGTTGGTCAGCAAAATAATCCTCCCATCCCAGATCGGGAGCGGTTATTCTGCCTGCATGTTGATTGTTAGCCTTGACCGCAGGAAAGGTTTCAGCCATTTCCACTTTAGGCTGCTGATAACGCGGGGCCAAGGAGCAGCCAGAGATAACACCAGCAATTAACACTGTCAGTAAGGTAGGTTTAACTAATTGTTTCATGCTTTATCCTCTGAATCAGGCTGGTTATGCAGCGGTAATACCGCTGTACCATCATTATTGACCGCTATAGGCAATGTTTGGTCCTGATCACCATTTGGGTCTTTTTTATGCCTACTAAACAGTGAACGTATACTGGAATAGAATACCGGTACAAAGAAGACAGCCAGAAAAGTACCAACCAACATACCCCACAATACGCTGGTACCAATGGCACGCTGACTGGCGGAAGATGCACCACTAGCAAAGTACAGTGGTACTACCCCCATGATGAAGGCAATGGATGTCATCAGAATTGGACGGAAACGCAGATGTGCTGCGGCCAGTGCTGCTTCAAGCGGAGATTTGCCCTGTTCTTGCAGTTCTTTAGCAAACTCAACAATCAGAATGGCATTTTTGGCACTTAAACCAATTACGGTAATCAACCCTACCTGAAAATACACGTCATTTTCCATGCCACGCAGCCATGTTCCCAATACCACACCCAGCAGACCAAGCGGTACGACCAGCATTACGGATATAGGGATAGACCAACTTTCGTACAAGGCAGCCAGACATAGGAATACTGCTAATAATGAGAACATATACAGAACCGTTGACTGGCTACCTGCATCTTTCTCTTCTTTAGACAAACCTGTCCATTCATAACCAAAGCCTTCTGGCAGTTTGCTGGCTAGTTTTTCCATTTCAGCCATAGCATCACCGGTACTGTAGCCGGGTGCAGCATTACCCGTAATTGACATAGCAGTATAACCGTTATAACGAATGGTTTGGGCTGGGCCGGTTATCCATTGGGCTTTTATCATACTGGCAAGAGGTACCATCTTACCTTGAGCATTGGCTACAGTCAGCTTGTTCAGGTCTTCCTGAGTCATACGTGAAGCCACATCACCCTGCACAATCACACGTTGCATACGACCAGCATTGGGGAAGTCATTAACATAGTTAGAACCTAATGCGGTACCTAATAATGTTGCAATATCACCGAATGACACGCCCTGAGCATTGGCAGCATCACGATCAATTTCAATGCGTAATTGTGGTTCATCTTCCATACCATCCGGACGGACCTGCGTCAGTACTTTGCTTTGACGCGCCATACCTAATAATTGATTACGCGCAGCCAGTAAAGCATCATGTCCCTTACCCCCGCGATCCTGCAAGCGGAAGCTAAAGCCGGTACTGGTACCCAATTCAGGAATAGAGGGTGGTACTACTGCAAATATGTAACCATCTTTCAGAGACTGCATCATGGCTCCGGTAATTCGGCCTGCCAGTGAATTAGCACTATGCTGAGCGCCACTACGTTCAGACCAGTCTTTCAGTACCAGAAAGCTTAAACCAACGTTCTGACCTTGTCCGCTCATACCCCAACCCAGCACGGTAACCATGTTTTTTATTTCAGGTTGATGCAGAGTGAAGTCTTCAATGGTTTGAAATGTTGCAGAAGTACGGTGTTGAGTAGAGCCCGGAGGAAGTTGCACCAAACCCAAAGCATACCCCTGATCTTCTTCCGGCAGGAATGAAGTTGGCAGGCGCGTCATAACAAATAATGCAACACCAGTCAGAGCAGCATAGATCAGGAAAATACGTTTACTACGATGTAACAGATAGGCCACTTTGGATTCGTATTTTTTGGTACCACTAGTAAATTTGCGGTTAAACCAGCCAAAAAATCCTTTTTTCTCCGCATCGTGTTCGTTAACCGGTTTAAGCAGAGTAGCACACAAGGCTGGTGTCAGCGACAATGCCAGAAAAGCGGAGAAGAAAATGGCTACCGACATCACAATAGAAAACTGACGATAAATATTACCGGTAGATCCTGAGAAAAACGCCATCGGAATGAATACAGTAATCAGTACCACGGTAATGCCGACTACGGCTCCAGAAATCTGTCCCATGGCTTTTTCTGTTGCCGGTTTGGGCTGAAGTTTTTCATCAGCCATAATACGTTCAACATTCTCAACCACTACAATAGCATCATCAACGACAATACCAATCACCAGCACCATTGCAAACATTGTCAGTACATTAATGGATAGCCCAGTAAAATACATAACTGCGAAGGCGCCCAGCAGGGCAATTGGCACCACAATTGTTGGAATCAGGGTATAGCGGATATTTTGCAAAAATAACAGCATCACCAAAAATACCAACACAATCGCTTCAACTAAAGTGTGTACTACTTTTTCAATAGAAATGCTCACGAAAGTAGAACTGTCATAAGGTGCAGACCAGTTCATACCAGCCGGAAAATATTTCTTTAAATCGTCTAATTTGGCTTTTACAGCATTGGCAGTGGCCAGAGCGTTACCTTTGGTAGTCAGCTGAATACCAGTACCTACTGCATCTTTACCATTCAAACGAGCACGGTTTGAGTAATCCTGTTTGCCCATTTCCACGCGGGCAACATCCCGCAGACGCACCATTGAACCATCAGTATTGGCTTTAATGATGATATTTTCAAACTGTTCAACAGTTTTCAGCTGTCCCGGAACGACAATAGTGGCAGTGGTCTGTATATTATCTGGAGAAGGCAATGCTCCTAGACTACCGGCTGAAATTTGCTGGTTTTGTGAGGCAACGGCAGCATTAACCTGCGCCGGGCTCAGATTTACACTGCGCAATTTATCCGCATCCAGCCAAATACGAATAGCGCGTTCAGAACCGAACACCATTACGTTACCCACACCATCAATACGCTGTAGCTCAGGCTGGATATTACGTGCCACATAATCGGCAATATCTGCCGGTGTCAGATTAGCATTGTCGCTGGTAAACATGGTTACCATCAGGAAGTTACTGCGTGATTTGGCAATCTGCACACCTGTTTGTTTCACCATTGCTGGCAAACGTGGTTCGGCACGAGAAAGGGCGTTTTGCACATTCATCTGCGCAATATCATCATCGGTTCCGGGGTTGAAAGTTAATGTCAGTGAACCCGTGCCGTTAGACAAGGATTTGGCTTCCATATATTCCAGATTTTCCAGACCATTCATTTCACGCTCAATACGTGACAATACGGTATCTTCAATAGTCTGTGCATCTGCACCCGGATAAGAAATTGACAATGTAATAGATGGCGGAGCTACTGTCGGATATTGTGCAACAGGTAGTTTGGTAATACACACAATACCGGCAATGATGATGAACAAAGCCACTACCCATGCAAAAATCGGTCGGTTAATAAAAAATCGTGACATATTACTTATTCCTTACTTGCCTTGAGAGGCAGAAGCCGCTGCTGCCTTTGGTGCGGATGCCGCCGAAGCAGGTGCACCAGTTGGTGCAGTAGCTTTAGCTGGCTGCCAAGGTCTTGTCTGAACTTTTTTGGCGCCTGTTAGCTGTACTAAAGCCAAACCATCCATAGCCACTTTATCACCAGTACGCAATCCATCAGTAATGATCCAGTTATTGCCTTGTTGCTGGGCAATCGTCACTTTGCGAACTTCCAGCGAACCGTCAGCTTTTACCACTGTCACGGTATCACTGCTGGCTCCGCGAGTTACCGCTTCCATCGGTATCAACACCGCATTCTGAATCTCAGCCTGAGGAATTTCTACCCGTACAAACTGTCCCGGTAATAACATATCGTTATCATTCGGAATTTCGGCACGCACTTTTACTTCTCCAGTGCCTTCATCAACGGTCATATCAGTAAACAGTAAGCGTCCTTTTTGTGGATAATCGCTGCCATCGTCCAGTTTAATAGCAACTTCAATGGCTCCGTCCAGTGTTTTCATTTTGCCAGTCGCAATTGCCTGCCGAATTTTCATTGCCTGAGCTGCGGTCTGAGTTAAATCCACATATAGAGTATGAGTTTGCTGAATCAACGCCAATTGAGTGACTTCATTCTGACCAACTAACGCGCCTTCAGTTACCAGAGCTTTACCGATTCGGCCGGAAATAGGAGCACGCACGTACGCGTAACCAACATTAATTTGTGCAGATCTGATAGCTGCCTGAGCACTTTGAATTTGAGCTCGTGCCAGACGTTGTTGAGCGATAGCCTGATCAAACTCCTGTTTACTGATAGCATCAGCAGCTACCAGTGGTCGATAACGCATAACATCTGCGTCAGCTTTAGCTGCATTGGCCCGCGCAGTAGCCAGACTGGCCTGAGCAGATTGTAGTGAGGCAACATAGGGAGCATTATCTATCTGAAATAGTGGCTGCCCTTCTTTAACATAACTACCCTCTACGAATAGACGTTTTAGTAAGACACCAGCCACTCGTGCACGCACTTCAGATTCACGAATCGGTTTTAAACGACCAGTCAATTCAGACTCTACAGTTACTGTCGTTGGTTTTACAGTCATTACACTTACCATAGGAGGCTTTTGTGCATGCCCACCATCTTTTTTGCCACATGCAGCCATCGCCAGTGCACTTGCCAGCACTACCGCGCTGATGCGCCATTTATTCGTTTTTTGATCCGTTCTCATACTCACCTCATATGTGCATATACTAAAATTTAAATTAATCTTTACACATGTCTATACTAAAACCATGACACAAATAGCGCCTGCGTCAACATTCTCATTGCTGAATAAAATTTACCAAACAAAGAGATATGTAAAGACAGACGATTGAAAAATAACTTTACGCTGCACATTATACATGCAACAATGTATGTAAACCAAGTACAATCTTTTAATCTCAATGCATTGTAATCAAAAATTACAACGCCATTCGAAATTAATATCGATTTTGCCTAATTTAATACAAAGATTTATGGAAAATGATCATGCGCAAAACCAAAGAAGAAGCACAACAAACTAAAGAAGCATTGCTGGCTGCTGCTCTTGACGTGTTTTACCAGCGTGGAGTGAGCCGAGCTTCTTTGCATGAAATTGCAACGGCTGCTGGTGTAACACGTGGTGCTTTATATTGGCATTTTAAAAATAAGGAAGACTTGTTTGACGCATTATTCCAGCAGGTTTTCTGTCCATTAAGAACTCAGTTACAACATGATATTGACACCAGTTCTCCTGGAGCACTGAATAATATGATGCAAGCGATGGAACAAATGTTTTTTCGTATGTCCAGTGATGAAAGTTACCGAAAATTCTGTTATATCCTATATTTAAATTGTGAGCATACGGCAGATAACAAAGCTATTGGAAAATTGTTGCAAAAATACCAAAATTTATGGTGGCAAAATCTTTGTACCGTTTTTCAAATAAGCTGTGAACAAAATATCCTGCCACAGGATTCAGATATAGAACAGGCAGCTTTATACTTTCAGGCTTTATTTATGGGTTTAACAACACTCTGGCTTAGTAATTTACAAACATTGGATATTAATAAAATCGCACACAATTTTATTAATATTGCCCTCGAATCATTGCGCCATAATCCCAGACTACGCAAAAACCCCGAAGCCTAATTCCAAAAAGCCATTTATTTTTAGCACATTGGCATTATAAAAATATTAATACTATTGCTGTAAATGTTGTCATGACAATTGGTTTTTTACTAGTATTTTATTAGGTTATTGATTCTATATCTGACCAACACAACAGTTCGTTGGTGTACTTATCTTCCTTTAATTAAGGACTAAAAATAACAGAAAATATAATTTTATAATTGTGGCTATTTGGCGATATAGGCTTTTTTAGCTAAATATTTATTGTAAATATAAAATAATGTAGAAGTTCCCCAATAAAACCAACCAAAGCAAGACTTAACCAGTTTGAGTTAGATTTTATGATTAAATTATATTAATT
>JAIL01000220.1 GCA_000725195.1 Snodgrassella alvi SCGC AB-598-O02 | reverse complement strand
CTGCTTTTCCCTGCGCCCGCGCCAGAAATTCACGTGGATTATGATTATCTGTAGCCGTAAATCCTGCATATTTTTTAGCATAAAAAGCTGCAATCCAAGGTAACAGCATAGCAATTAACACACACCAGTACGCTAAAGTCATTAAATTTCTCCTTTATCACTAAATTACCATTTAAGCCATTAAATGGAGAGAATAATCAATATCCGATAATCGGTTTAACCTATGATACAAACTTTACCATAGAGTAAATTTATAAGATAATTATCAGACTTTAAATAATTCTTAAATTAAATAATTATCCAGAAAAAAAATTTGCTCTCAGAACACCTAAAAGTGGCTAATAACCTTAAAAAATAAATTTATTACTGTTCAATTGAATTCAGGAACTCACCATGTTGTTTAAAAAATTGGCTGACCAGCAAGTATCAGGCAAAACTATTGTCATGCGAGTGGATATGAATGTGCCTATTGCGGATGGCGTAATTACTGATGATACACGTATACGCGCATCATTAGATTCAATTCGTTTTTGTCTCCAACAGGGAGCTGCTGTAATTGTGTTAACGCATTTGGGACGTCCAAAGGCAGGTGAACCAAAGCCACAAGACAGTGTCGAACCTGTGGCAATACATTTAGGTGAACTATTGGGTTTAACAGTACCGGTGTTGGAAAACTGGCGTGAATGTAAACCGCAACTGCAGGCTGGTCAGGTTGCCATGCTACCTAATGTTCGCTTAAATATCGGTGAAAAGCAGAATGATCGTGATCTGGCCAGAGCCTATGCTGCTTTAGGGGATATCTATGTAAATGACGCTTTTGGTACGGCTCATCGTGCTGAAGCCTCTACGGCAGCTGTTGCCGAGTTCGCACCAATCGCCTGTGCCGGCATGTTATTAACTGCTGAGCTGGAAGCGCTTGGAGAAGCCTTACAAAATCCACAACGCCCTTTAGCTGCAATCGTAGCCGGCAGTAAAGTGTCAACCAAACTCACTATTCTGGATAGTCTGGCGGATCAGGTGGATCAATTGATAGTAGGTGGTGGTATTGCCAATACTTTCTTATTAGCACAAGGCTTGCCAATTGGTAAATCGCTGGCTGAAGCTGATTTAGTAGAAGATGCGCGTCGAATAATGGCTAAAATAAAAGCTAAGGGTGGAGAAGTGCCACTACCAATTGATGTGGTTGTTGCCAAACAATTTGCTGCTGATGCGCCGGCAACAATCAAAAAGGTAGCTGATGTTGCCGAAGACGACATGATTCTGGATATTGGACCTGAATCAGCGCAAAAACTGGCGCAAATGATGCAAACTGCCAAAACAATTGTCTGGAATGGACCAGTCGGTGTATTTGAATTTCCGGCTTTTGCACAAGGCACACAAGTTCTGGCGCAAGCCATTGCTGCCAGTAGCGCATTTTCTATCGCTGGTGGTGGTGATACGCTGGCAGCAATTAGTCAATTTGGTATTGCTGATCAGATAAGTTATATTAGTACAGGTGGTGGTGCTTTTCTGGAGTTTCTGGAAGGAAAAACTTTACCAGCTGTAGCCGCGTTAATGACTCAGGCCTGAAACTGTTAAACTTCATCCATTACGTGCCTGTTAGTGGATAAGATTTTTATACAAAATAATACTGTATTCCGGATTTATTCAGAATACAGTATTTTTTATTTTCTATCACAACATTTTGATAATTTTTAGTAGCCTATAGCTTAATTAAAAAAATCTGATATATGGCGTCGTTAAATACATTTAATCAACTAAATTATATAAAGACGTAATAATATTATTCTATCAATAACTATTACAAATAGATTATTATTTTTAGAAGTTCTTAAAATATAAATTATTGATCAGTCTATTTATCGGTACTAATTGCATGTTATGACTAATTTATTCTGATCTGTCAATTTAATACAAAGGTAGATTGGTGAAAATGAACTTTCAATAAATAATTTTCTATTAATAAATACTTATTATTAAATTGTGTACAGGCACTAGCCAGATTTACGTATATGAAAATTCCAGTGCGTAGAAACAATATTGATTTTTATATTTGAGCATAAAATAACATCAGATTAGATATCAAAATCTATATGCAATTTATCTAGATTAATTATTTTAATTATACTCAGACTGATTCATTATTTTAGTTGGGTATTAACAATATTAATATTTACTTAGTTGTGTTAACAATCCAGTTCAAGCAAAAGAATTGGTCAGATAACCTATCTGACCAATTTACATATTATATAAAGTTCAATTATTTAGAATATCCTTGTTTGATTTCACGCCAGCCAATCCGTTTGAAAGTAGATGAACACTTCTTAATACCACCGAATGAGCCGTTTTGGGAGCTATCTGAGAAATTAGGTACTGGTGCTGTATGGAAACAGTTTTCTGGCAATGAATCAACTCCTGGGGATTTTTGTTGACCAGATTTGCCCGCATCAAGGTAATGATATTCATTAATATGTGTTATTTTTAAACCTACTATGCCATCCATAGCTACACTGCTACTAATAATGTTGCCATTTAGTATTAAATGAGGGTTTTTTTTCGTGTTTACCTTACCACCATTTTGGCTATCAAATTGAGTTAAGCGAGATAACATTGTCGTTGATTCATTTATTTTTCCGATCTGGCACGGATCATCAGGATACTGAGTTTGTATTTCTTTGTGCAGATCATAAGATCTGGTCATGACCATGCCTGTTGATAACAGTTGATTAATCTTGGTTGTTACCCGTTCCCCATCTGTATTCAAATTAAAGAACCAGCCTTTATATCTGTCTGCGTAAAATGGTGATTGTGACAATTCCCCGTATTTACCGTTATAGCTTATGGTTTGTCGCAGCAATCGTCCTTTATTAATCAGAGCCGCACTGGTGTTTACATTGTAATCATCATAAATACCATAGATGGCCTGTTGTTTTTTTCCTGACAGATCCTCCTGATAAATATCACTACCAGTACCAAAGACCACAATAACCTGATGATCTGCCTTAGAGTTAGTTTTGTCGGGATTGACTGCAAACAATGTTGGTGCAGAAGTAATCGGGCCATCTGCTTTAAAAATTCTGGTGGCTCGCCAATAATCAGGATTAGGATTACGGATATCGAAGCGATACAAATTACCGCCATAATCACCGGCATACACCAGATCAGCTACGCCATCATTATTGATATCATAAACCACTGGGCTGGCTAGGCCACCTGCACCATTTACATCGGCATAAGCGACAAGTTTTTTAACCAGTTTACCTTTGGCATCGCCGGTTTTCTGGTAACTGCCAACATCTACTCCCAGCACATCATAAATGTATAATGCCGATTCATTATCTGCACTTTCCATACCGGGGAAGTTAACACCATTATTAATAAAGGCTAACTCCCGCAAATGATCACTATAGGTGTTATTGGCAGCATTAGCTTCTCTGTTTACCCGGGTGATGGCCACTGCCGGCGTACCAATTGTATAACCAAATTTATTATCAGTTTTGGCGGCCGTCTGGAATAAGAAAAGATCTTTATACCAGTTAGGATCAGTTAAATTATCCGCACCAATTGCTTTTTGGGTAACCAGATCCTGACCACCAATATTCATGGCAAAAGCGCCACGTCCTGCCTGTCCCATATTGGAGACCATGAAAAATTGTTGTGGTTTATTGGGCTGAATCGGTGTTTGCACAACGGTAAATCCACCATTAAGCAAATAGCGGTGTGGATGTTTGTTGTCTTTACCATATGCTTTGTTGGTGAGATCCTGATAGTAATGACTAACCAGATCTGAACCATCAGTACTGTTACGTTCTATAGCCATCGGCATATAATTAAATTTCAGATCATAGGGCTGAGTGTCACTGTTAGCAGCACGGAATACATATACCATGCCATCATTGGCAGAGGTAATCAGGTATTTTTGTTTATTGAACTCTTGCTGACCAATGGTTTCGATAGGGTTATTGATCATATCCCCCATATTTCTGGTTTCGCCGAAGTTGTTTTTATGTGGTCGTTGCCGATAGTCCAGCACAAAATCAGGCTGTTTGATTTGGTCATCAACAGAGGTACGACTAAACCAGTTTAGTAAACCATCGCGCCACTCAAGATTGTTTTTATTATTATTATCGCGAATTTTAAATTGTGCATTATTGAAATCATTGTCCAAAGTGTTGGAGAATAAATAAGAATTTTTTCCGTCATTTAAGACCAGTTTCCGGTTGTTAAATGAGGGTTGTTTATTACAGGCATTTTTTTCCTGATCAGTTTCATTGTTTTCATGAAAGCAAAGCAGGCTGCTCCAGTGCTCGGTTTCGACTTTGGCTTTAATTAAAAGGTCTTTCTTCGTGGTAGAAGATTCACCCATGGAGGGAGAAATGGTAGTATTGTTACCCATATTGGTTTCAGTCTGAGCTTTAATTTCATCAAAAATAGTCTGAAAAGCTTCCATTACGGAATCAGATGTCAATGCATTGAAATAGTAAAGACTATCAGGGTTTGTAACTGGATCATAATCTGGTTTGGGAGTAGAAGCGTTTTTTAAAAGTTCAATACCCATTGCGTCTTCTTTATAAATTGGATTTAACCCAAAACCAATAATATAAATTTGGGCAGTTTGAGAGAATTTTGGGCTATGTCCGGGTAAATGAGCTAATGGATCAGGACCATCCCATGGCTGTCCGGCTTTATCTGTCAGTCTGCGATCTGAATGCTTTGTTGATTCTATATATCTTTTGCCATCAGCATCAACTACATAATTATTATAAATAAATGGACCAAAATTTTTAGTGCGCAGGGTTTGAGTGTAGTATTTAAGTGATTGAACAAATTCTGGCAGATGTCGATACTCATCAAACATATATGCATCATTTCTGACTTGATCACCGTCGAAATAACCATCGTACCCATAATCTTTACCAATACCAGCTAAAGTGGAGTCAGTAATCGGTTTATGATACCCTTGAGCAATACCATCTGATAAAAGAATCAGATAGGATTTCTGACAACGGTATTGCAGTCCATTCATCATAGTATTACGAGCAGTTGCATTCAAGCGGGAAAAAGTGGGTGTACCTCCCTGAGCATATAAACCCTTACCGCCGTTGTATACAATGCGATCACGAATATCACTTAAATCTTTGTCCTTTGATGTATCAAAAATCCGACCATGACAACAAATTCTGTTGAAGGGTTCGAGAGCAAAATAAAAATCGTAGCGGTATTTTGCAATGACATCCAATAATATATCGACTACTACCCACATTCTTTGCCATTCACCGCATTGGCCATATTCAATATCTATAATATTTTCCGGAGGATCATTAGGATAAACTGGAGGAATAGGTACGGAACCAACTCGTACCCTTTCATTGGTAAAACCAGTCCACTTTCCCCAGACTTTGCAAGTAGTAGAATTGGGAGGAGGATTGGCTTCAACACATCTACGGGTTCGATAGCGACAACGTTGTCCAACACCAGCTATCATGCTACCGGAATTATCAATGAGAAAGATTATATTTGGTTTAACGCTGTAACCAGTCGTCTGAGTGGATTCACTACGTAAATGTAAAGGGATATTCGCAAAGTGATTAACGGCAAATGAAGATGAATGATAAAATAATGCCATTAGATTAATTATAATAAATAATTTTGGATGCCGTCTTGCTGTTCTGCTTCCCATAATATATCTCCAATAATTTATGTTTTAGTTTTTAATTTTATATTTATTGTAATTTTAAACTTGATAATATAAATTTGTATATAATTTACTTAAAATACATTGGTATATTTAAGCTTTTAATCTAAATAGCATAAATGCTTATTGGTTTTTTTGTGCATGGTTTCCTATATAAATTAGATTTTGCTAAATTAAAAAATAATGTGTGTTTATACATCATTTAAATTTGAATTTGCTATACATAAATAAGACTAATTAAAACTAAAATATATTTTAAATACTTCTTTATATGTAATTAAAGGTTAAATTATGTAAATTAATGGCATTGTCGCTAATTTATTCATTATGAAATCAGAATTATAGTGCTTGGGTTTATAAATCGTTTTTATTTAGTAATTGAGTCGTTATCTGACTACAAAAAAATATAGGTCTAAAAGTATACTGGTCACAAATGATTAATCTGATTAATTTGATTTTAATTGGCTTTCAATCCTTAATCAGAATAATTCGAGTTAATTTTGTACCTGCCTAGCCGTTAAAAACTAATCGATACATGGAAATACCTGCTAATAGTTTATGGTTTATTGCCGTAATTGATTATATGGATTATGGTGTTTTGATTATAGTTATCATAGAAATCATAGATAGCTTGCTGTTTTTTATGATAAGTCCGTTTGATAATGATCACTGTGAGATTACGGAGATTCTGATTATGGGTATATTTTGTATTATTTATTAGCTTAAGGTTGAAGTATGGAGTGTGAATTAGTTATCTAAGCATGTAAATGGTAGAAAGATAAAAATAAATCTGTCAAATCGGCATTAATTCAAGCTCATTTTACTGGTTTGAATTTATTATTGTTATAAATGGGTAATTTCTCTATTTAATCAGTAAAGTTTAATTATAATTGCAATATTAATTCTTGTTTTTACATGGATTTATGAAATACTGAGGTTTGGAGTGGTAGCAGGTAGGTTGTTAATTAAATCAACGAGGAATGAAAATGAAAGTGAAAAATGTAGTCCATATTTTAGCGGTGTCTGCTTTATCTTCAATTGGTATTTCTGCTTTTGCTGCTGAGGAGGTAACAGAAACCCCAGTAGCGACCATAACTGAAACAGTTGAAAGTGATACTTATTCTCCTGCTGCAGACCGAATTTATCATCATCCTATTTTATCGCAATTGAATTTAACTGAGCAGCAAAAAGCTCAGTTAGTTAAAATTGAGCAAGAATATGGAAGTCAGCGACCGCTTTTAAACAGTCAACAACGACAAACTCTGGCAAATTTGCGTCTTGCTCGAGAAAATCTGATTTTAAACCGACGGTTTGATGATTCAAAAGCTAGAGAAGTGATTGCTCAGGAACAAAATATATGGGCGCAGCAGCGACAAACTATGGCAGATTTTCAGTTCAGACAGTTACAGCGTGAACATGCTATTTATCAGGTTCTGACACCTTATCAGCAACAACGTTATTTGCAATTGCGTCAGCAGAAAAGAGATCAGCATCAAAGAGATTTATATAGAAGATAAATTTATCAAAATAACCCCAGATTCTCTGGGGTTATTTTTTTATTTTTCTAACTATTATTGGATATGATTATAAAGATATGTTTTGTGGTCTATTTTAGTTATTATGCTAACTGATTGCTTGTTCATATTATGTCCGCTTCTGCCCCAGTCAACCAGCAACGCCAGCGTTTACAGCGAATGCGCTTATTTGCTACAGCTTTACTTCTGCTGGCATGCGCCTTATTTATCTTTAGCTGTCTGAACATCTCTCAATATCCGGCTCTCGCCTACCTCAAAGCTTTTGCTGAAGCTGCAATGGTAGGCGCATTAGCGGACTGGTTTGCCGTCACCGCTCTGTTTCGTCATCCCTTAGGTATTCCCATTCCACATACCGCTATCCTGCCACAGAAACAAGACAAAATAGCAGATGAACTGGGACGATTTATCGAGCATAACTTCCTGCTTGATAAAACCATTGCTAGACATATTCATCATCTGAACCCAACCTCCAAAGCCCTCCACTGGTTAAGCCAGCCGCAAAACCAACACCAGTGGCAACCATTCCTTACCCGTCA
>JAIL01000219.1 GCA_000725195.1 Snodgrassella alvi SCGC AB-598-O02 | reverse complement strand
AATGGTGCCAACGTTTACGTGCGGTTTGCTCCGCTCGAATTTTTCTTTAGCCATGAGCTAAGTTTCCTTGAATAAAGATCGATTAAAGAACGATGATAACCTAAAAGCTTGTGCTTTTAGGTTATCTATAAACACTTTAGCCTTTACGTGCAGCAATCACTTGCTCAGCAACGTTAGTAGGTGCTTCAGCGTATTTTTTAAACTCCATGGAGTAAGTAGCGCGACCCTGAGTAGCAGAGCGTAGATCGGTTGAGTAACCAAACATTTCTGCTAATGGCACTTCAGCACGAACTTTCTTGCCCCCGATGCCATCATCGTCCATACCCAATACGATACCCCGACGACGGTTCAGGTCACCCATTACATCGCCCATGTAGTCTTCCGGTGTTTCTACTTCAACCGCCATAATAGGCTCCAGCAATGCCGGAGAAGCTTTGCGCATACCGTCTTTGAATGCCATTGAGCCGGCCAATTCAAACGCGATTTGCGAAGAGTCTACATCATGGTAAGAACCGAAGGTCAGGCGCACACGAATATCCACAACTGGATAACCGGCCAAAATACCATTGGTCATGGTATCGCGAATACCTTTATCCACAGACGGAATAAATTCACGTGGAATCACACCACCTTTAATTTCGTCAATGAATTCGTAATTCACACCACCTGGTTCCAAAGGTTCCATAGTGATCACTACATGACCATACTGACCTTTACCGCCAGACTGTTTCACGTATTTGGCTTCGGATTCCACTGATTTACGGATGGTTTCACGATAAGCAACCTGAGGTGCACCCACATTAGCTTCCACACCAAATTCGCGTTTCATGCGGTCAACAATAATTTCCAGATGCAATTCACCCATACCGGAAATAATAGTTTGTCCAGATTCTTCATCTGTTTTCACGCGGAAAGACGGATCTTCCTTGGCCAGACGGTTCAGAGCCAGACCCATTTTTTCCTGATCAGCTTTGGTTTTAGGTTCAACTGCCACGTGGATAACTGGTTCTGGGAATTCCATACGTTCCAGAATAATTGGCGCATCAGCATCACACAGTGTTTCACCGGTAGTGACATCTTTCAGACCAATTACAGCTGCAATATCACCAGCACGAACTTCTTCGATCTCATCGCGATCGTTAGCCTTCATCTGTACCAGACGACCAATACGTTCTTTGGTGCCTTTAACAGAGTTAACTACGGTATCACCGGATTTCACCACGCCGGAATACACACGGATGAAAGTCAGCTGACCAACGTATTTATCATTCATCAGTTTAAATGCCAATGCAGAGAATTTCTCTTCATCGCTGGCTTTACGACTGTCTTTTTCACCGTCTGGTTTTTCACCGGCTACTGGCGGAATGTCTGTCGGACTTGGCAAATACTCAACCACAGCATCCAGCAGACGCTGTACACCTTTGTTCTTAAATGCAGAACCACACAGTACCGGCTGAATTTCGCCAGCCAAAGTACGGGTACGCAGGGCAGCTACGATTTCTTCCTCGCTCAGCTCTTCGCCACCGAGGTATTTTTCCATCAATTCTTCGTTGGCTTCAGCCGCAGCTTCGACCATTTTTTCGCGCCACTCTTCAGCTACGTCTTTCAGATCAGCAGGAATCTCAGCATACTCAAATTTCAAACCCTGAGTTGCGTCATCCCAAACGATCGCCTGCATTTTTAGCAGATCCACTACGCCTTCAAAGCCATCTTCAGCACCAACTGGAATCACAACTGGTACCGGATTGGCACGCAGACGAGTCTGCATCTGTTCAACCACACGGAAGAAATTAGCACCCTGACGGTCCATTTTGTTTACAAAAGCCAGACGAGGTACTTTGTATTTATTGGCCTGACGCCATACAGTTTCAGACTGAGGCTGTACACCGCCAACAGCACAGTAAACCATTACTGCACCATCCAGCACACGCATAGAACGCTCTACCTCAACGGTAAAGTCTACGTGTCCCGGGGTATCAATAATATTTAAACGATGTTCTTTAAACTGGCCTGCCATACCCTTCCAGAAAGTGGTCACAGCAGCAGAGGTAATAGTAATACCACGTTCCTGTTCCTGTTCCATCCAGTCGGTAGTGGCCGCACCGTCATGTACTTCACCCAATTTGTGGGTCATGCCGGTGTAGAACAAGATACGTTCTGAAGTGGTAGTTTTACCAGCATCAATATGAGCAGAAATACCGATATTGCGGTATTGCTCAATAGGGGTTTTACGAGCCACGATAATTGCCTTTCTGCATTAGAAGCGGAAGTGAGAGAAGGCTTTATTGGCTTCAGCCATACGATGTACTTCCTCACGTTTTTTCAATGCGCCGCCGCGGCCTTCAGCCGCATCAATCAATTCTCCAGCCAGACGCAAATCCATGGATTTTTCACCGCGTTTACGAGCTGCATCGCGTACCCAACGCATGGCCAGAGCCAAACGACGAGCAGGACGAACCTCAACAGGAACTTGATAGTTAGCACCACCAACACGACGACTTTTTACTTCTACAATCGGTTTGGCATTGGCAATCGCTTCGTTAAACACTTCAATGGCTTCTTTGCCGGTTTTTTTCTCAATCTGTTCCAGAGCACCATATACAATGCGTTCTGCTACAGATTTTTTACCGTCAATCATCAGCACATTCATGAATTTGGACAATTCGATACTGCCGAATTTTGGATCTGGCAATATGTCACGTTTTGGGACTTCTCTACGTCTTGGCATTTCAATTTCCTTAAACTATTCAGCTGGGGTTCACCCACGAATATTTATGTAAATATTCACTTACTCGACAGTTAAACTGCCGATGCGCCCACTTATTTAGGACGTTTAGCACCGTATTTAGAACGGGATTGTTTGCGGTCTTTAACACCAGCGGTGTCCAGAGAACCACGAACGGTGTGGTAACGCACACCTGGCAAGTCTTTTACACGACCACCACGAATCAGCACTACGCTGTGTTCCTGCAGGTTGTGGCCTTCACCACCGATGTATGAAATCACTTCATAACCATTGGTCAGACGCACTTTGCATACTTTACGCAAAGCTGAGTTAGGTTTTTTTGGAGTAGTAGTGTATACACGAGTACACACACCACGTTTTTGAGGACAAGCCTCTAAAGCAGGTACTTTGTTGACGTAAACCGGAGCCTGACGTCCTTTGCGTACCAATTGGTTGATTGTAGGCATATTTTCTCTTTTCCTGTTGAGTCAATACTTTGCCGACACTATGCCGGCAAAGTATTCAATTTTAGCATCTTGCAATATTCTTAGTCAAGACACCTAACCTTTTAAGTCTCTAAAATATATATGATTAGAAGCACAAAAAATAAAACCGCTGAAATAAATTCAGCGGTTTTACTATCATGCCTGATCAGTATAAAAATTAATCGTTCTGATCAACAGTTTCTGCAGCTACCTGTTGTTGCCATTTCTGGCGACGGCTACGATGGTAGGTCAGACCAGTACCTGCTGGAATCAGACGACCAACGATTACGTTTTCTTTCAGACCACGCAAATCATCGCGTTTACCCATAATAGCAGCCTCAGTTAGCACACGGGTAGTTTCCTGGAAGGATGCAGCAGAAATAAACGAATCGGTAGACAATGATGCTTTAGTAATACCCAGCAATACATTGTCAAAGCGTACCGGTTCTTTACCTTCTGCCAGCAATTTCTCGTTGGCAATCATTACATCACCGCGTTCAACCTGCTCACCGGTAATGAAGTGACTGTCACCGGCATCGGCAATATTTACCCGGCGCAGCATCTGGCGAATGATCACTTCGATATGCTTATCGGAAATCTTCACACCTTGCAGACGATACACTTCCTGTACTTCCTGCACGATATAACGAGCCAGCGCCTCAATACCCTGCAAGCGCAGAATATCATGCGGATCAACAGCACCATCTACAATCACTTCACCGCGATTCACCACCTGGCCATCATGTACCAACACCTGTTTTTCTTTGGAAATCAGGGTTTCATAAGCCACACCGTCTGCATCAGTGATAATCAGACGCTGTTTACCCTTGGTTTCCTTACCGAAAGAAACAGTACCAGTAACTTCAGCCAGCATACCCACATCTTTCGGAGTACGTGCTTCGAACAATTCAGCTACACGTGGCAGACCACCGGTAATATCGCGGGTTTTGGATGAAGCTTGAGGAATACGAGCCAGTACATCACCTTTACCCACTTCCTGCCCTTCTCGTACGGTAATCACCGCACCAACCGGGAAGGCCATGGAAACAGCAGTTTCGCTACCTGCCATACGAATTTCTTCGCCTTTATCATCCAGCAGTTTTACTGTCGGACGCAACAGTTTAGACTGAGTAGAGGAACGACGTTTACCATCAATAACCACCAGAGTAGACAAACCAGTAACATCATCGGTCTGTTTAGCTACAGTAACGCCTTCTTCGATATTTTCAAAGCGGACACGACCGGCAAACTCGGTAATCATCGGACGGGTATGCGGATCCCATGTAGCCAGTGTCTGACCGGCTTTCACCACACCACCATCTTTTACCTGCAATAATGCACCGTAAGGTACTTTATGGCGTTCACGCTCACGACCAATATCGTCATGAATCACAATTTCGGATGAACGACCAATAACAACCAATTCACCTTTGTTATTAGCCACATAACGCATCTGACTGGAGAAGCGAACCGTACCACCAGATTTAGCTTCTACCTGACTAGCAGCAGCAGCTCGTGAAGCAGCACCACCAATATGGAAGGTACGCATGGTCAGCTGGGTACCTGGTTCACCAATAGATTGCGCAGCAATCACACCAACAGATTCACCGGCATTAACCAGTTTACCGCGTGCCAGATCGCGACCATAACATTTGGCACACAATCCATGACGTGTTTTACAGGTAATTGGTGTACGTACTTTAATTTCATCCACACCTGAGTTATCAATCAGCTCAACCAGACTCTCATTGAGCAAGGTACCAGAATCAACTAATGTCTCACCACTGGTTGGATCGACTACATCTTCTGCTGTCACCCGACCCAAGACGCGATCGCGTAATGACTCAATAATGTCACCACCTTGTACCACTGCTTTCATCACAAAGCCGTCATTAGTACCACAATCATCTTCTACTACCACCAAGTCTTGTGTCACATCAACCAGACGACGGGTCAGATAACCGGAGTTAGCGGTTTTCAATGCTGTATCAGCCAGACCTTTACGGGCACCGTGAGTAGAAATAAAATACTGTAATACCGTCAGACCTTCGCGAAAGTTAGAAGTAATCGGTGTTTCAATAATGGAACCATCCGGTTTCGCCATCAAACCACGCATACCAGACAACTGTTTAATCTGAGCAGCAGAACCACGGGCACCAGAGTCGGCCATCATGTAAATTGAGTTAAATGACTCCTGATCAACCAGATTACCTTCGCGGTCAACCACTTTCTGAGTAGACAGATTATCCATCATCGCTTTGGCAATCTTGTCACCGGTACGACCCCAGATATCAACTACTTTATTGTAACGTTCGCCATTGGTTACCAGACCCTGACGGTACTGGTCTTCAATTTCTTTCACTTCAGCATTAGCCTCAGCCAGCAACTGTGGTTTACTTTCCGGTACCAACATATCGTCAACACAGATTGAAATACCGGCACGAGTTGAGAATGCATAACCGGTATACATCAGATGGTCAGCAAAAATGACCGTATCACGTAATCCGCAGCGGCGGAATGAGGCATTAATCAGCTTAGAAATTTCTTTTTTCTTCAGCGTTTTATTAATATGCTCGAAGGACAAACCTTTTGGCAGAATCTCTGACAACAGAGCACGGCCAACTGTAGTTTCATAGCGATTAACTACCGGTACAAATTCGTCCTGACCATTTTTCACCCATTCGCGCAAACGCACAGTAATTTTGGTACCAAGTTCAACCTGACGAGTCTGGTAGGCACGGTGTACTTCTTTCACATCGGCAAATAGGCTGCCTTCACCTTTACCATTAATTTTGTCACGAGTCATGTAATACAGACCCAAAACAATATCCTGAGATGGTACGATAATCGGGTCACCATTAGCCGGTGACAATACGTTATTCGATGCCAGCATCAGAGTACGCGCTTCCATCTGCGCTTCCAGACTTAATGGTACGTGCACTGCCATCTGGTCACCGTCAAAGTCGGCGTTAAATGCAGTACATACCAGCGGATGCAGCTGAATTGCCTTACCTTCAATCAGAATCGGTTCAAATGCCTGAATACCCAAACGGTGCAAAGTTGGCGCACGGTTGAGCAGAATCGGATGCTCACGAATAACATCTTCAAGGATATCCCAGACAATCGGCTCTTCCTGTTCCACCATCTTTTTGGCTTTTTTGATGGTAGTTACGGTCGGATCTAACTGCTCGAGTTTATGGAAAATAAATGGTTTGAACAGTTCCAAAGCCATTTTTTTCGGCAAACCGCACTGGTGCAGACGCAGGTACGGACCAACAGTAATCACAGAACGGCCAGAGTAATCAACGCGTTTACCCAGCAGATTCTGACGAAAACGACCGCCCTTACCTTTAATCATATCTGCCAGTGATTTCAGCGGACGCTTATTAGCACCAGTCATGGCCTTACCACGACGACCATTATCCAACAATGAATCTACCGCTTCCTGCAACATACGTTTTTCATTACGAACAATGATATCCGGCGCACGCAATTCAAGCAGACGTTTCAGACGATTATTACGGTTAATGACGCGACGATACAGGTCATTCAAATCAGAAGTAGCAAAACGACCACCATCCAACGGCACCAGCGGACGTAAATCCGGTGGCAACACTGGCAGCACATCCATAATCATCCATTCCAGTTTCATACCGGAACGCTGGAAAGCTTCCAGAACTTTCAGCCGTTTAGCAATTTTTTTGATTTTGGTATCTGAACTGGTTGAGTCCAGCTCTTGACGCAATACTGTAACCTCATGGGCAATATCCATAGCGCGCAATAAATCGCGAATGCCTTCTGCCCCCATTTTGGCTTCAAAATCACCACCAAACTCTTCATATTTATTAATGTATTCTTCTTCAGTGAGTAACTGGCGTGGCTGCAATGAAGTCAGCCCAGCATCAGTCACCACAAAAGCTTCAAAATACAGAATTCGTTCAATGTCACGCAAGGTCATATCTAATACCATACCCAGACGGGATGGCAAAGATTTCAGAAACCAGATATGCGCAACTGGTGCAGCCAGTTCAATATGTCCCATGCGCTCGCGACGTACTTTGGACAAAGTTACTTCCACACCACATTTTTCACAGGTTACCCCGCGAAATTTCAAACGTTTGTATTTACCACACAAACATTCATAATCTTTAATCGGGCCAAAAATTTTGGCACAAAACAGGCCATCACGTTCCGGTTTAAAA